>NZ_LDPD01000026.1:44921-50296 GCF_001026865.1 Geobacillus sp. ZGt-1
TTTTTTTGCCGCCTCATAATCGCGTTTGACTTGGTTGAAGAGACGGTACGGCTTGGACCATTGATCCGCTTTCATCGCCCGCTCAAGCTGGGCGGCATGCTGTTCAAGCCTCTCCACACTTGGGAACGGGGCCGCTTCCGCCTGAACAGCCAACAGCGAAAACGACAACCAAAACACCGCCAGCCATCCGATGATGGAAAATGCTTTTCTCCGTTTTCTCCTCACACTTTCACCTGCTATCTATGAAAATAGTAAACATGTATTTCAATTTTACTGGAAAAGACACAAAATGAAAATATGTTCTGAAAAAAATCGAACTTAAGCCCTTCAAAGCATAAAATAAGGCCGACTCTTCAGCCACCTTTTTGACTGTCAGAGCCAGCCTTGATCAACTAAAGTCCGGCCAATGGGTTTGCTGCTTGTCGCCGTCGATTTTGCTCAGCGTCCGGTAGCGAAACGGAACGATTTCCTGCTCTGGCTTGCCAAGAAACTCTTTCGCCCATTCGAACGGAATCAAATCGAACTGCTCCTTGTTTTCAGCGATAAAATAGACGCCGACGACTCTTCCTTGTTGATGGAGGTCAATTGTCAAAAAAGCCGGGTAATACGTGCCGTCTTGCGCCCGCAGCACCGCTTTGGCCGTCACCCGACCGTCCCCTTCGTCTTCCACATCCGGATTGGCGATTCGCTCCAACACTTTGATCGCCCATCCTTGTTTTTTATATCCTCCGACCAGCTTCGGCGGATTTTTCCGCAACTGCTCCAACAACGTTTGCTCGTCCATCGTCAAACTTTTGCCTCCCTTGTGGTTTGCCTATCCGCCCATTTTATAATATATACAATACTTTTCAGAGAAATGCAAATGCCTAGAAGAGCAGCATGCAAGGACTTTCTCGATTTCGGAACCCCTATCGATGAGCAACATCCCTTGTTCATTCACCATCCTTCTAGGCAAGCAGGGGAGGCGAGCGCATCAGCGGAAGATGGCGCGAAGGCCGTCGATATAAATCGCTCCGGCGTTTTTCCGTCCCGCTTCCGTTTCCATATAACGCACCGGCATCTCCAGCATGAGCGGAAGCGCGACATCGCTAGGCACAGCGGCTTGCACATATTTCCAACCGGTCCAATCGACATGGCGGGCAAAATCGATCCAGATGCGGCGCCCGCTTCCATCCCGCAGCTGGGCGCGCAGCCAATGGCCGCTTCCGTCTCCATACACCCACATGCCAATCGCTTGCGGCCGTTTCGAAATCCAAATCGCTTCCTCCCGACTAGCATAGACGCCGGATGTCCCTGGCATCCCGCGAAAATCATATGAAATTTTCAGCGCCTGCTTTCCTTCTCTCACCTTTTCTGTCGTCCGCTCGACCGCAGCCCCCACATAGTTGACGCCCGATGCATTCCACTTCGACTCCGTTTCAAAATCATCAAGCACTTCTTCGCTTTCCCCGTTCTCTTGCGTCTCTTTGTACACAACAAGAAGCGCATTCGCCACCGGACGCGCAAATCCATCAGACGGTTTGTTTTCGACTTTGAGCTGCCCGTTTGGCTGGCGGACGACAAATGTCGAAGAACCGCCGCCATCGAGCGTCATCGCATCGACGGCGCCAAGCTCATACATCAGCTTGGCCAGCTCATTCAATGTCATTCCTTGGCTATGGGCAGGCTGGCGGCCATCGACAACGACGAGCATGACATTTCCGTTCTTGTCAATGCCGACGGCTGTACGCGGATGGACTCCTTCAATCGAAAACGGCTGCACTTTTCCATCCGCCACCAACCGGTATCGGCCGCCGAGCGCTTCTTTCACCCCACTCCATTCGGGCTGGTCATACTGAAGGGAAATTTCCACCGCATCCCCTTCTTTCGCCTGCCGCAAATAGTCGCTCGCCCGGCCATGGCCCGACAACACGAGCTCTCCAGGCTGGAGCGGTTCATCGCCTTGACCGACTACAACTTTCTTCACCGTTCCGGTGACCGTTCCATTCCCGTTCAACACCCCTTGTACATTCGTCAGCACGACTTCCGTCCCAAGAGCGTTCGTTTTCGTGGAAGCAGCGAAATACGGGGTGTACAAAATCAACTGATGAGCGCGCCGCGGCTTGTTGATGCCATCGACGGGATATGAGCTTCCTTGTCCAATTCGAACGCCAATTTGAACATCTGGGTTTCCAATCATCGGCTTCCCATCAGCGCTGATGCCAAAAATCGTCCGTTCCGCCGCCGGCGTCGTATTTGTTATCACAATTTCCCCACGGTGCACCATCAAATCGGTCGGCGAACCATCCTGTTTGAAATAATCGCCGTTCACCGCCGCCAGCACGGTTCCGTCGCGGCCATCGTACCGTTTTGCCTGCTCAAGCACCGGTTCAATGCCAAGCACTTGATCATTGGACAGCGCCGTCTCAATGACCAGCCTCTCATTCGACGTATCGATGTCAAGCTTGTACACGTGCTGCTTGCCGCGCGTTCCGACGACTTCCATTTCCTCTTTTTCCACCCCAGAGGCGATGCGCGTCGACACCTCCTTTACCACCGTGCCGACCGCCAACTGCCTCGCTCCATACCGCCCCGGATTGACAAGCTTCAGCTTCTCCCTCGACGGCGTTTTATACACAACATGTCCTTTGATATTGGTGACGTAATATCCACCGCCAACCCCGTATTGGCCGCCAAACGCCTCGTCATACGAATACACCCGGTACTGTTCTCCAGGCTGCAACACGCGGACAAACGTCAGCGCCCCGTTTTCCCGTTTCCATAGGTTAATCGGTTTCACGATCTCCAATTTTCCAATTTGCCCCTGCACAAGGCGCATGCCTTCCCAGTAGACGACATTCGCTCCGGCATCCGCTTCTGGCGCTTGCAGCGCCGTCCATGCGGCCAACACCGCCCCGACCCCAATGCGGATGATGTTCTTCGCTTTTCCCACTGGTCCCCTTTTCCTCTCTTTCTATCATTTTGTTGCAATCGATTCTATTATACGACAAACTTCTACAAAAAGGGGGATCTTTTTCCATTTATCTGGTCAAAAAAAAATGTCCCAGCACTGCTGGGACGCTCTTGAGAAGCGAAAGGATCATCCGCGGTCACGGAGCATAAAACTCTTGAGAGTAGTAGGGTTGATGGAATGAATTGAACGCGACCCCGACGCCAAGGCGGGTAAAGTCCGGGTATAAAAGATTTTGCCGATGCCCGAGCGAGTGCATCCACGCTTCATGGACAAAAATCGCATCGTATTGTCCGTAGGCGATGTTCTCGCCCGCCACGCGATAAGCGATGCCATGGCGCTTCAGACGGTCAAACGGCGACAATCCTTGCAAGTTCGTATGAGAGAAGTAGTGATGGACCGCCATATCTTCGCTATGTTCACGGGCGGCCGCCGCCGCCTTCGCATCCCACGCGAGCGCCGGAAGCCCGTGCAAGCGGCGCGCCGCGTTTGCTAAATCAAAAATTTGATATTCATACGCTGTGCGCAGCTCCTCCGTCGTCGTTCCGTAAAACCCGGGCTTTTCATCCTCGAGCGCCCGATTGACGACAAGCACGCCATCCACCCGGTTGTTGTTGTACCGGTCATAAAAGAAGGTGACGTAGCGGCCGTTGACAAGATAGGTCCCGTATTCGTCATTTTGAATGTCGTAGACGGCATCCTTTTTTTGGATGAAGACGAGCGGCCGGCCGTAGCGCGCTTCCACCACCGTTTTCGCCGTTCCGATGCCCGTTCCTTTTTTCGTTTGGACGATCGGTTGGTTCGTGTACATCGCCGCCACCCGATCACGGTCATAGCTCACCATCAAAAAGTTTTTGTAACCGCCTTGATCATACGCCTCCCAATATAGGCCGTAGGCGTTTTTCGTCTTGCGCTTCGCCGTGCCGTACATCGCTTCGACCTTGGCGCGCGAGTCGCCGATCGCCACCCCGTTCATCGTGACATCCGCCATGTTTGCCTTCGCCTGCTGCACGCATAAAGCAGCGGCCAACTTCTCTCTTGACGGCGTTTCATAGCGGACGCGGGCATCGTTCTTGATCCCATATCCTCGGCCGACACCAAAATAGCCGCCGCCTAGCGCGTACACGCGATACACCGCACCGCTTGGCAGCGTCTTCACTGCTTTGTTCGACAACCATAGCTCTGTCGGCGCCATCACCGTCAACCGGCCGATTTGTCCGGGCTTCAGTTCAGCGCCGTCCCACCACACTTTTTCCGTTCCGACAAGCTCCCCGCAATCCTCCGCCTTGACCATTGATGAACTCGGCATCCAAAGCCATCCGGCCGCAGCCAACAGCATTCCGATTGCCACCGCCTGCACCCATTTCCTCACTTCCGCCCGCTCCTTCCTTTCTCTTTTTCTTTCATCATAGAGGTCTTTCCATCAAAAGAAAAGAGAAAAAAGAATGATTTCAACGAAAAAGAGGCCGCTTTGGCTGTGCAAATGTCGAAATTTCGTCAAACAAGCTTCGCACCCACTTGGCTAAGGGGCGAAATATAGGTTAAAATGGATCATATTATTCTTCCATTTTCGTGAGAGAGGAGCATACTTTATGAAGATCATGAAAAAATTTCTAGCAGTCTCAGCGCTAAGCGCCGGAATCCTTCTGTCGCCATTTCACGCCCACGATGCGCAAGCAAAAGTTTGGTGGAATGGCATGGAATTGGTGCAGGGACAGATCGGCAAATTAACTGTTTTGAAAGATACCGAGCTTTATAAGTTACAAGGAGAGAAGAAAGTTTACATAAAAACGTTAAAAGCCGGCGGAGTCTATCGCATTTACACGTTTAAACCTGGCATGTTAGGTTTAGGCGGCGGATATTATGTCGATCGCGATGCCCGGGTAAAATACGAAACTCCTTCCAAAGCAAAACTCAATCAAGTTAAAATGGAACAGCTGTTCCGTGGAGTAAAACTCGGCATGTCCACTTCTCAAGTCAAGAAGTTGGAAACCGCAAAATTTATCCTACAAGAAAATATAGACGGCGGCCAAGCCTGGGTCTATTCGACTTCTCTTTTCGGATATCATACGCTGCTCGTCTATGGATTTGAGAACGGAAAGCTTGCCTTCTACGGCTACTCGTTCGATGCCGGCCAGGAGTATACAAACGATCAGCTCACAGCGATTTACAACAATCTGAAACAACAGCTCATCACGCTATTTGGAAACCAGTATGAACAGTCCGATTCTGGCCAAGACTACCCGCCTGCACTCGCATTTCACAAAGACGGCCTTGTGATTGCCCTTTCCTATGATGCGGACGGGTTGGCGGTTACGGTCACGAGTGAACAATAACGTGCAAAAAGCGAGGCTGCCCCATTCATTCGGACAGCCTTGCTTTCTTGCTTACTCCCCATTCACCAACTTCAACTTCTCCTTTGACG
>NZ_LDPD01000026.1:52372-54483 GCF_001026865.1 Geobacillus sp. ZGt-1
CCTGGAGGAGTGGTTGGCTTTCTCGGTTTCTCTTTTGGTTTCGATGGAGACGGTTTTTGCGGCGGTGCTGATGGAGGTGCTCCGTTTCCCGGCGGAGCTGTGCCGCCCGGCGGAACGCTCCCCCCAGGGGATGTGCCATCCGATGGACCACCGTTGCCCGGAGAGGTGCCGTTGCCTGGTGTTGTCCCTCCGTCATGGGACGGCGTTTCGCTGCCCGGCCAACCGCTTCCTGGAGAATCGCCGTTGCTTGGCGGCGTTGTCAACTTCCCTTCGCGCAATTGCTTCGTTTCTAAATTCAGCACGTAATCTTTTGTGTTTTTCGCAATCGCTCCGCCGTCGTTGTTGAAAATGGCTGTTTTGCTTTCGGCCGATGGTTCGATATGGATCAACACTTCTTTTTGATGGCTGGCCGGCGCAAACGTGTACGAGAATGCCATCCGACCATCAATCGGCACCCGCTCGCCATTGATCGTCAAAACACCGTTTTTAATGGCATTGCCCTTGATCGTCACTTGACTTCCTTGTTTTTGCACCTCTTCGATGACGACCGGCATATCGATCCAGCGCAAAATGCGGTCTTGCACAATCATCGTATTGTTTCCTTCATTGTGGACCGTCACTTTCAAGTCGGTGCCAATCGTCCCATAGCCGTAGTAGCTCACGTCATCATCGTTGTCGTCCTCACGCGTATGGTCAGCCAGTCCTTCTTGATCCCACGACCCGCCTTTGACATACTTATACGTGATCGTTTCCCCTTCTTGCACCTCGGTAGTAAATTGCCAATCCGGCGTCACCGCACCGTTGCGCGACATCTCCCAGGCCCCTGTGTTCCAGCCGTTCAAGCTGTTCGGAATCGTAATTCGGGCATCCAACGGTGTGTAATCCGGCGCCCTCACTTTAAAAATCACTTTCACCATCACAATGTCCGGCGTCACCTTGACCGTGTTTGACGCCACAACATTGCCGGCGCGGTCATACAACTTGACAACATACGTGTACTCGGTGCCGTTTTCGACATCGTAGTCTGTAAATGAATCGCCGATCGAAGTGGTTGTATGCACGATATCACCGTTGCGCTCGATGGCTAACAAATAAGCATCCCCATCTTTTTTCCCAACAAACGTCCATGATAAATTCACTTGTCCGGATTCAACCGCAGGCTGCCGCAGCTCGATGGCGTCTGCTGGCGCTATTTGGTCGCTGTTGTCTGCCGCAAACGTCACTTGCTTCTCTTCTGTATACACCCACTCCTCGCCGAGGTTGGTCGTCAGCGCATAACGATACGTATACGTCCCTGCGGCGAGCGGAGTGAAGGCAGCTCGGAACACGTTGGCGTCGCCGTCTTGTCCTTGGTAAGCCGCTCTGTATTCTTTCCATGTTTCGTCATGCGGGCCTTTCACTTGCAACACCGCTTGCAACCCATCAGCTGCTCCTTTGCTTGTCACATTGTCGATGTTGACATGGACATNCACTTGCTGCGGCTTTGACAAATCCAGTGTGGCATCGCTTAACGTTGTCACGAACTGGACATTGTCGCTCGTCAGCGGGTAATGAGGAACGACGCGATTCGTTTCGACCTTCGGTGATTCATTCCCGTTTTCATCGACCGCCGCAACGGCAAAGTAATAGGCTGTTCCGTTCGTCAACGAACCGATCGTGGCCGAAGTTGTTTCCGTCTCTTGCACCATCGTATAACCGGCACCTTTTAACGTGGACTCGTAAATTCGGTATCTCGACGCATTTCCTTCCCACGTTAACGTCACGCAGCCATCCGAAGCGCTCGCCTGCAAATTGCTGACTGCTACCGGCATTTCCGCCGTCACCGTCCCAAACATCATCCGTCCATCCAGGGCCGGAATCGTGACCGTCAACGTTCCGCCAGCGACCGTAGCTTCCCCGCCATCATGCAACTCATCCGTAAGCACGGTGCCGTTCGGAAGCAACGAAGCGACGTCAAGCGCCACCGTCTTGTCCTCATTGCCGCGGTTGACGGCAATGAGCGCCACTTCACGCCCGTATTGGCGGGCAAATACGTATACATCCCCTTGCGCATACACCGTCTTGATGTCGCCATGGGCCAACAACGATTGATGGTGCTGGCGAATGTGCCC
>NZ_LDPD01000026.1:54559-55687 GCF_001026865.1 Geobacillus sp. ZGt-1
GAGCCTGTTACTCCCGCTTCATCGCCGTAATAAATCGTCGGCGCTCCCGGGTATCCCATCTGCAAAATCACCGCCAGCTTGAGCCGCTTTTTCCCAAGTTCCTCATTATAATTCGGATCAAGCTCCGCCCGCTCGGATGAATCCGTTCCGTTCCCAAGCAGAAAGACCGCCCGCGCCGTGTCATGCGAACCGATTAAGTTCATCAGCGCATAAAACGCTTCACTTGGGTAGTCTTCCCTTATGGCCGTCAGCCGCTTGTCCGCCTCTTCTGCATTTCCGTTTTTCAAAAAGTCAAGCACCGCCCCGCGGAACCGGTAGTTCATCACGGAATCGTACTGGTCGCCTAGAAAATATTTCGATGCGTCATCCCAAATTTCCCCTAAAATGAGCGGCTGCTCCCCCTCTTTTAANGTCGGACCGCGGCCGTACGACCCTTGAAGCAATTCTTGGCGAAACTCGCGCCAAAACGCCGGATCCACCTCATTGGCCACATCCAACCGCCAGCCGGAGGCGCCGAGGGCAATCCAGCTTTTCGCCACCGAATCCGATTCACGGAAAATGTAATTCGCGAGCGCATCGTTGTTCAATTCACTCGGATTCGGCACTTTTTCCCCCGTCACCGACTTAAACTCCGGCAGACTGTCATAGCCCCACCATGATTGGTATTGATAATGGCCATCGACTTTTTTGTTTTCAATATTGAACCAAAGGTGAAACCCATACGGGCTGAACGTCTGTCCCTCTTGTTTGAACTTCTCTTCCACTTGTTTCCGCGCTTCTTCCTCGCTCAATCCTTTTTCATTCATCAAATCGTAAACCGCTTCCCAATATTCATACGCACCGACGGTCGGATAGCGGTGGTAGCGGTCAAAGTAAATCGAANCGTCGGATACGTGGTTGAACACCCCGTCTAAGATGAGATGCATCCCCCGGTTCGCAAGCGCCTGCACAAACGATTGGAATTCTTCCGGGGAACCGAACATCGGATCCAATTCTTTGTAATTGCTCGCATCATATTTATGGTTCGATGGCGCATTGGCGATCGGATTTAAGTAAATCGTGTTCACTCCAAGCGACTGCAAATAATCCAACTTTTGTTCAATTCCGGCGATGTCTCCGCCGAAAAAG
>NZ_LDPD01000026.1:55697-59179 GCF_001026865.1 Geobacillus sp. ZGt-1
ATTCACCGTCGCCATCGTAGCCGCTCGTCCCTTTCAGGCGCGGATTATCGGGCAAATCCGACCAATCGCGATGCTCAATCGGCTGCGCCCCGCGTGCCTGCTGCTTGCTGTTATCATTTGAAGGGTTGCCATTAAAGAACCGATCCGGGAAAATTTGATACACAACCGCTTCTTTCATCCAATCTGGTGTTTTGTAATTCGGATCATAGACGGTCAGCTGAAACAGCCCCGCATTTTTGTCGACCGCCCTCCCCCATTGTCCTTCTTTCGTATCTTCACCATATTCCGCCTTCATCCCGGCATCGACAGCGATAAATTTATAACCGTATACCCCCGGCGCAGAAGGGGTAAACGCAGCCTCCCAATATTCATCATCCCCGAGCACGCCGACTTTTTCCATCGTGTAGACTTTGGCGGTTCCGGTCGTCGCATTTTTCACATACACATCCGCCTTCGTCAAATCGCCTTTTTTCGCCGCCAGACGAAGCGTCACCTTCGTTCCCGCTTTCACCGCACCAAACGGCTGGCGGTACAGCGTATCCCATGTATTGTGTTTTAATCGGTCTTTCTGAACAACACCGTCAGAGCCATTGGGGTTGTAGTCGGTGTACACCTCTTTTGTTTTCGCATTGAAGAAGAATGTAATGATCGTCGTTTCCAAAACATTTAAGCGTGCATTCTCTTGTGGGTAGCTCTCATTCCAATTGTTTCCGAGGACAATTTTATATTCATACGATCCTTTCGGCACCTGCGCCGTAAACGTGTACACCGAGTCAAAATCATCATCGGTCAACAGCGCCGTCGATGTCCCCGGAGTCCATCCGTTGCTCTCCCCCTCATAGCCGATGGCCGGCAGCACCGTCCCGACAAGACGCGGCTGTTTCTCCTTCGCAATCGCCGTATACCATGTCGAATCAGCGATCGCATGCGTCCGGTCATTGTAATAAAACGTCACCTCGGTTTGCCGATCCAGCTTCAACACCAGATTTGCGCCATTGCGGCCGCCGACGCCGTAATTTTCATCCCAGCTGCCGTTGACCGCAATTTTGTACTCATAGGTCCCGGCTGGCAGCGTCCCGGTGAATGTATAAAGCCCATTCCCTTCATCATGCATCCTCGTCGCCAATGCCCCCGGATCCCATTCCGCCGTATGGCCCAACTCATCTTGCAAATTGCCGACTAGCGTGATCGTCCGTGGTTGCGAGGCCGTGGATTCGGCCGTCCACCGATGCGCTCCATTCCCTAGAGCGCTAGAACTTCCTGCCTCGTTCGCAGCGGCAACCGCCTGGAAAGGAGTCAATGCCAGCAACAACACCGATGCCAAAACCAATGATAGCATTCTCCTTGCCCTCTTGATCATCCCCCGCTCCCTTCTCCTTTGTTTGGCCAACTTCCTTCTCTCCTTTCCTTTTTATATTCTTTGTGCAATCGTTTGCACAAAATGGTTGATGCAAACGATTTCATCAATCTTTATCTTATACGAATAAACAGAATATTTCAACTATATTTTCCCCATGTTGAAAAACGAATCGTTCCGTTGTTCTATTTTCCATTCGTGTCAAACTCAAAATTGTTTAAATTCGATATTGAAAACGATTACAAATAAAAATTATAATAGACGTAAACGTTCGAGGGTTTGCTCCCTTTTTACTCTTTTTATGCAATCGTTTCCCTTAATTTTTTGGAAGCCAAACCGTCGAATGTAACATTTGATTAAGGGGGAAGGGCATTGTGCTAACGTTTCACCGCATCATTCGAAAAGGATGGATGTTCCTGCTCGCGTTTTTGCTCACTGCCTCGCTGTTCTGCCCAACAGGACAGCCCGCCAAGGCTGCCGCACCGTTTAACGGCACCATGATGCAGTATTTTGAATGGTACTTGCCGGATGATGGCACGTTATGGACCAAAGTGGCCAATGAAGCCAACAACTTATCCAGCCTTGGCATCACCGCTCTTTGGCTGCCGCCCGCTTACAAAGGAACAAGCCGCAGCGACGTAGGGTACGGAGTATACGACTTGTATGACCTCGGCGAATTCAATCAAAAAGGGACCGTCCGCACAAAATACGGAACAAAAGCTCAATATCTTCAAGCCATTCAAGCCGCCCACGCCGCTGGAATGCAAGTGTACGCCGATGTCGTGTTCGACCATAAAGGCGGCGCTGACGGCACGGAATGGGTGGACGCCGTCGAAGTCAATCCGTCCGACCGCAACCAAGAAATCTCGGGCACCTATCAAATCCAAGCATGGACGAAATTTGATTTTCCCGGGCGGGGCAACACCTACTCCAGCTTTAAGTGGCGCTGGTACCATTTTGACGGCGTTGATTGTTCCGCGGCATCGGCAAAGCGTGGGATTGGGAAGTAGACACGGAAAACGGAAACTATGACTACTTAATGTATGCCGACCTTGATATGGATCATCCCGAAGTCGTGACCGAGCTGAAAAACTGGGGGAAATGGTATGTCAACACAACGAACATTGATGGGTTCCGGCTTGATGCCGTCAAGCATATTAAGTTCAGTTTTTTTCCTGATTGGTTGTCGTATGTGCGTTCTCAGACTGGCAAGCCGCTATTTACCGTCGGGGAATATTGGAGCTATGACATCAACAAGTTGCACAATTACATTACGAAAACAAACGGAACGATGTCTTTGTTTGATGCCCCGTTACACAACAAATTTTATACCGCTTCCAAATCAGGGGGCGCATTTGATATGCGCACGTTAATGACCAATACTCTCATGAAAGATCAACCGACATTGGCCGTCACCTTCGTTGATAATCATGACACCGAACCCGGCCAAGCGCTGCAGTCATGGGTCGACCCATGGTTCAAACCGTTGGCTTACGCCTTTATTCTAACTCGGCAGGAAGGATACCCGTGCGTCTTTTATGGTGACTATTATGGCATTCCACAATATAACATTCCTTCGCTGAAAAGCAAAATCGATCCGCTCCTCATCGCGCGCAGGGATTATGCTTACGGAACGCAACATGATTATCTTGATCACTCCGACATCATCGGGTGGACAAGGGAAGGGGTCACTGAAAAACCAGGATCCGGACTGGCCGCACTGATCACCGATGGGCCGGGAGGAAGCAAATGGATGTACGTTGGCAAACAACACGCCGGAAAAGTGTTCTATGACCTTACCGGCAACCGGAGTGACACCGTCACCATCAACAGTGATGGATGGGGGGAATTCAAAGTCAATGGCGGTTCGGTTTCGGTTTGGGTTCCTAGAAAAACGACCGTTTCTACCATCACTCGGCCGATCACAACCCGACCGTGGACTGGTGAATTCGTCCGTTGGACCGAACCACGGTTGGTGGCATGGCCTTGATGCCTGCGATCGCGTTGTAAAGATATTCCGCTCTATCATTGAGACAAAAAACACGGCCTTGCCCGCCATGAATGGCGGCACAAGGCCGTGTTTGATGTTACCATCCATTTGCTTGCTTCAACTTCTCCTTTGACG
>NZ_LDPD01000026.1:59424-61574 GCF_001026865.1 Geobacillus sp. ZGt-1
CCTGGAGGAGTGGTTGGCTTCTCCGGCTGCTTTGGCGGGTTGGGCTTTTCTTCCTTCCAAAGCGGCAAGGCAAATTCATATTGGGCAAATCCGCTCGGCAAGGCGGTGACATAGCGGATGCTGCCGTCTTGCGGCAAGTATTTTTGCGCTTCCGGCGACGATTCAAACGTGACGGTCACCGGCGCTTTCCCTTTCACTGGCGCAAACCGCCAGTTGCCATCCGCTGACGGGTTGATCGTTCCGTTTTCCCGAATATAGTCGATGATCACTTGCCGGTTTTCATCCGGCGCAGCCAAAATCGTGTTTTTCCCGCCCGGATTGATGATCCGGTTTGTCGTCGCCCGATAGTTGTTCGTTGCGACGATAAATTCCATGTTCGGCGTCACTGGCTTGCCTTCGAATTTCAAGTTTTTAATCCGATTCGCGTTCGGATTGATCACATTTTGGTTTTTGTCGTATTTCGCCGGCTCGGTGACATCGATCTCGTACGTCACGCCATCAATAATGTCGAAGTTGTACGTCGGGAAGTCGTTGTTCACAAGCGGCTGAACGTCTGTCTTGTTCGGGTCGATTTGGTTGAATTGCCCCGCCGACCACTCAAGCCATTCTTTCAACTCGGCTCCCGTAATTTTCAACGCATACACCGTGTTCGGATACAAGTACAAATCGGCGACGTTTTTAATGGCGATTTCCCCTGCTGGGATGTCGGTATAATAGCTCGCCCCGCCGCGTCCGCCGGCTTTGAACGGAGCACCGGCCGACAGCACCGGAAGGCCTTCATATTTCGTCCCTTTCAACATCTTTTCGACATACCATTTTTGCGCATTCGTGACGATTTGCACGGACGGATCGTCTTTGATAAGCGCAAAATAGCTGTTGATCGGGCTCGTTGTTTTTCCAACCGGGCTGCGGACGTACTGAATCGTCGCTTCATGTTCCGCTTGGATCGCCTGCTCAACGGCCGGGTCGCTGTCGACAAGCGGCGTTTTCGTCGCCTTGTCATACACTGGACGGAGTTGGGCTTTCGCTTGCGTCACTTTCCATTTTCCGTCGACTTGCTCGACCGTCAAATCGATCACGCCGAGCGTATCTCCCCATGAACCCGGCATCGTCACCGGAACACCGTTGATCGTGCCGGTTTCATTGTTGATTCCGTTTCCGTCTGGAAAATCTGGTGTCGTGCCTGGAAGGGCCGGGAATTTTTTATGCTGGTGGCCGGTCAACACGGCGTCGATCCCCGGAATTTGCGTCAAATAATACGATGCGTTTTCCATATTCGGGCTGTTTCCGCCGGTCTCAATGCCCGAGTGCGATAGCACAACGATCAAATCGGCCCCTTCCGCTTTCATTTTTGGAATATACTTTTGCGCCGACTGCACAATGTCTTTCGCAATCACTTTCCCTTGCAAATTCGCTTTGTCCCAATCCATAATTTGCGGCGGCACAAAGCCGATGACGCCGATCTTCAGCGTATGCTTCTCCCCGTCTTCATCAACGACTTCTTTCGCTAAAATTTGATACGGCGTGAAATAGTTGACATCGTTATCCGGATTTTGGTCATGATCGTCACGGTACACGTTCGCATTCACGATCGGCAGCTTGGCATCGTCATACACTTCATTGAGGAAATCCAAGCCATAGTTGAACTCATGGTTCCCAACCGTCGCCGCATCGTACTTCAACAAATGCAACAGTTTCACCGCTGGATGCACTTCGCCGTCTTGCAGCGGCTTCACTTTCGCCACATAGTCGCCAAGCGGCGTTCCTTGAATCAAATCCCCGTTGTCAAACAGAAGCGTATTCGGCTGCTCAGCGCGCGCCTGCTCGATCAAACGCGCCGTCTTCGACAACCCAAACTCATTCGTCGGACTATCTTTGAAATAATCGTAGTTGACGAGATTCATATGTACGTCCGTCGTCTCTAAAATGCGCAGCTTGACGACATCTCGGTCTTCCGCGCCCGCTGCGGTCGGCAACACAGCCGGAGCAAGCAGCCCCAACGCCAACACCACGCTCGCCGCCGCGTATTTCTTCCGTTTTTTCAATGTCCATCCCCCTCACTCAGATCAAATCATTGTCATCTCTATACATATTACCATAAAAGCAACAAAATTTTGATAGAAAAAACAAACAAAAAACATCCATGAGTA
>NZ_LDPD01000026.1:61978-63191 GCF_001026865.1 Geobacillus sp. ZGt-1
ACAGACAATATCGAAAGAGATAGAGGAAAGCACAATGTCCTATTCTTGGGGATGGTTGATCTTTTCAATCTTCTTTTTTACATTCATGCTGTATATTATCATTGAAACCGCCGTCCGACGAGCGATTGACAGCTCAACATTAGCAGAACACATCAAAAAACCGTTGGAAGATAGAAAAAGAAGGAATGACAGCCGACATTAAAGGAGTGACACGCATCGTTAAGAGGAGTAGATAAGGAAGCAGAAAAGCTGTTCAAATAATCCATTATTCGCAAAGAGAATATGCCTTGAAGGACTGTCTTTTCTAAAAGAGTAAGATAAGAAAAGAAGCAACCCAAGCAAAAATAGAAGGTCACCATTGCAACACAACGAAGAGCGCCCTCCACTGGCGCCCTTCCTCATTTCTATAGCAAATTGAGCAACGCCTTTTTGTTCGCTTGCACTTGGTCGTTCAACGCCTTGACTTTTTCTTTTAACTTCTGAATGTCTGCGTTGTTGGCGCCGACTTTCTTTTCAAGGGCGCGAATTTCATTCGTCACCGCCCGCAGCTGGTTGGACAGCGCGATGAGCTGGCCGATGAGGCCATCAATTTGCTCTTGTTTTTCTTCATCGAGTTCCTCTTGGTCTTCACCAACAGGTTGTGGAGAAGTCGGAGACGGCGCCTCCGTTACCGTTTGCCCGCTGGAAGCTGGAGCGGCAGCGTCATTGGCCGCTATGGCTTGTCCACTCGGAGCGTCAGTTGCCGCTGTGACTTCTGTCGGTTGAGAAGCAGACGGCTCGCCCGTTGGCAACGAATCAGCAGGCGTCGTTTGCGTGTCCGTTGCCGATTCCGCTTCGCTCAATGCTTGAATGCGAGCGGTCACTTTGTCTAGCCGCTCTTCAATTTGGCCTACTTTTTTATGTAACTGCGCCAACTTTTGCGCAAGCCATTTTTGTTGCTTGGACGATTCCTGTTTTTTCTTCGCCTCTGTTTCCTTTTGTTCCGTCTTCTTCTTGACGACGACTTCCACTTTCTTCACCATCGTTTCGCGCTCATGCGCTTTGCCCGCAGGCTTGGCGGCCGCCCACGCCGGAGAGGCGACGAGCATCGACGCCACCAAAATCGGCCATCCTTTCTTCAACATTACCAATTCCTCCTTTATTTTTTGGTAATGGCAGCTGGCTGGCATAGGTTTCCCCTTAGCCCCTGTAGCTTTGTGACGCTAAGTTTCCT
>NZ_LDPD01000026.1:67030-70048 GCF_001026865.1 Geobacillus sp. ZGt-1
CGGCGCCAAAGATTTTCAGCGTCAAGTCTTTATTCACCGGCACAGACGAGGAAGCGAGATTGATTGTCATTTCATCGTCGCCAGCCGTGAATTTCGGAGAAACCGAGATTTCGGTTGTTCCGTCGTACAGTTTAACTGTTCCTACGCTGGCAAGCGGTTCAGAGAATTTCACTTTCAGCGTCAAGCCGTTATCCGCGTAAGAAGACGACAGAACGCTCGGTCTTACCGAATCAGTCGTGTCAATCGTCGTCGTGTAGGCAGGCACATCTTTGCCGTCCAATGTCTTGACGTTTTTAATGTCGACAACATAGCGTTTCGTGAAAAATTGAGCGCCATCAGCCACTAATTTTAACGTTTTCTTATCATCGCTCAACGATGCCTTCACGGTGGAAACCGTTCCTTGGCCATCAATCGCCGTGAGCGTGATGGCGGTTGTTTTCACGACGTCATCGGACGTGTCGCTTGTGCCTTTGTTGTCGATTACTGTTGCGGCATCAACCGCTTTGTTAAACTTGATTTCCAATGTTTTTGCGTTAACAGCTGTTACGCTTTCCACTTTTGGAGGCAACGCCGCTTCATACGCCGCATTGGCGTCTTGTGCTGCTTTTTGCAGTTCAGCTTTGAACGCATCGGTTACTTTCGATACGTATTGGTTGACTTGGTCAAGCGCAGCTTTCGCTTTGTCCAAGTTGCCGGCTTTGACGGCGTCTTGCGCTTCACGAGCTTTCATGGCAACGGTGATGTCGTAGATCAAGCTGTCGCGCAATGCTTGAGCATCGGCTTTGAACGTCGAACGGAGGAGTTCGCGCGTCGTTTGGCCGTATACGCGATCAAGGATGACCGTGCGCGTTTTGAGCTCGTACGAAATTTTGTGGTAGAGCTCTTCTGCTTTTTTCAGATCTTTCGCATCGACGGCTGCTTTGAGTTCTTGACGCATCGCGTCTAATTTTGTCGCATAGTTGTAAGCGTCGATGTACGTAGCCACGCGCGCTTCGCCCGATTTCGGGTTGGCTTTGAATACATACGTTTCGTATGTAGCTTGCAAGTCAGCCAAATACGCGTCTTTTTTCGCGCCGCCGGCTTTGTTCACAACAGCGACAGCGTTCGCATACGCTTGTTTTGCTTTGTTGTAGGCTGCGTATACATCGTTAATGTCCGGGAATTGGCCCGTTTCCGTTACCGTGTGGCTGTACGTATAGTACGCTTGCTTCATTTGCGCTTTCGCTTGGCTGACGACCGTCGCAACGTCCGTGGCTGCTTGGGAAGCATGCGGGTTGGCTGCGACGAAAGCGCTCGCTGCTACAGCGCTGGCTGTGGCGAGTTTGACTGCTTTCTTTTTGTCCATAAAGCCCAAAATCCCCCTTCGTTTTTATGAAACTTTAGAGCAATGGGTACTAAACGTTTCCGTTTAGTAGATTCATTGCCTAAAAGGTGCTAACATCAACCAATATCATCCTTGACGGCTAGATGCTGGGCTGATTAGAAAGCCTAGCATCTGTTGCTAGCACTTGAGCATAATTCCTCAATGCTCCACGTCTCCTATAATAATACATTTTTCTTCTAAATTCTAGTCCTAAATACAAATTTTTTAGAGAATATGCCTTTGAAATTATTGCCATCGATGGCGACATTGATATGAATATGCCTGTAACAGAAATTTAGAACGATATTTTGGCAGTTTGATGGTTTTGGTTGGCAAACATTTTGTGCAAAAACATCAATCGTTTTTCTTCACCGTGACGTCCATCGGTTGGCCAAGCGTCATTTTGACGACGTCATAGCGGTCATTCAAGTACAAATCGAGAAAGCGGAACTGTCCTGCGAATTGTTCCGGGCTGTTCGTGATGGAAAATTGCAGCTGCATGGCGTAATCGCCGCTGTTGGCGAGCTGTTCGGCGATTTTTTCGATCTCTTCCTTCGGCACGTTGTACGCTTTTAAGTAAGAGATCGAGTCGGCGATCGCTTCGGCGTTGTCGTTGAAGAAAATGGAGAGCGTCACCGTTGCGCCGTCGATGCGGCCTTCAAGCGGCAATGACATATTTTGGCCGTATAAGTACCAGCCGAACAGACGATTTCCTTTTTGCCGCTCAATGACGAACGGAACGGATTCATTTCCTGCCTGAAGAATGTATTGCCCTTTCAATGAGCGGGCGACAAGGGCGAGAAGTTCGTCTTTTGTGAACGGCACGTATTGGATGGCGTCCCCTTGTTTGGCATACAGTCCACCGCCGAGGCTGTAATAGACGGCGCCGCCTGCCCGTTTTTGGCTGTAGACGCGATACTCGCGCCCTTGTTTCACCGTCATGGCGGTCTGCCATGCCGCTCCGTTCAGGCGGTATAGAGGCGTGTCGCGCAAAATGACGACTTTGCCGATCATGCCTTGTTTCCATTGGACTTGCCCCCATTGGACGGCGGCGTCAACTGTTTGTCCATTTCCTCCGAGGGCGATGGCGGCGGCGAGGCAGATGGCGGCTGCCATTTGGGATGCATGTTTCATCTTCGTTTTCCTCCTCATTTTGGTCATCGTTGTCGTTCCAGCATGCTAAAAGAACCGCTTCGCCCCCAAGTACCGCTGTTTCCAATACGATTGGTCGAGGCGGCTCGTCGTCACGCCGGTCGAAGCGCCGCTATGGATGAACTGGCCGTTGCCGATATAGATGCCGGCATGCGATGGGCCGTTGGTGGTCGTGGCGAAAAAGACGATGTCGCCGACTTCCGGGGCGGAAACCGATACGCCTGCATTCCACATCAAGGCGACGGTGCGCGGGATGGGGACGCCTTGTTGCTGGAACAGGTAGAAAATGAAGCCGCTGCAGTCAAATCCCTCTTCCGGCGCATCGCCGCCCCAAACGTATGGGGTTCCGAGCAACTCAGCCGCATCGGCGACGAGTTCGATGACGTCCAGCTTCGCCGCAGGGGCTTGTCCGATCAGGCGCTCGTATGTTTCGCCGTCAACAATGCCGGTCGCTGGGAGTTTGGCCGCTTGTTGGAAACGGCGGACGGCATCGGCGGTGGCAG
>NZ_LDPD01000026.1:70081-78768 GCF_001026865.1 Geobacillus sp. ZGt-1
AGCCGAGCTCTTTCAGCTTTGTCTGAATGCGCTTGACGTCTTCGCCGAGCGCGCCGATTGAGAGGCGAACCGCCAGGCGCTCGCGCTCGATCGGTGCAGGCGGGGGTGNTTTCGCTTTTACTGCGCTCGCAAGGAGGGCAGCGGTTTGGTTGTCGACCGCGCCGGTCACTGGCAGGCCGTTGTCGCGTTGAAAGCGGCAGACCGCGTCGGCGGTCAGCACCCCATAGTAGCCGGTGATGTCCGAATACGTAAAGTAGCCGAGTTGTTTGAGCTGTTGCTGCAGCTCGCGGACTTCGTCGCCGCGCGCCCCAACGGTCAGCGCCGCAGACGGTGAGGGCGAGGAACCTTCTTCTTTTTGCTTCAGCCGCTCAAGCGTCGCCCGGTCCGCCCGCCCGGTGGCGGGAAGCCCGTTCGCCCGTTGAAACTGCTTCACGGCATCGGCCGTCACCGCGCCATAGTAGCCGGTGATTTGCGGATAGCGAAAATAGCCGAGCTGTTTCAGCCGGCGTTGCAAATCACTGACGGCCGCGCCGCGGGAACCGATGGCGAGCGTGTCGTTTGACGCAGGCGCGCTTTTGAGCTTCGCGTAGGTGGGGTCATCGACGATGCCGGTGGCTGGCAAGTTCATCGCCCGTTGGAACGCTTTGACCGCTTCTTCGGTAATGGCGCCAAAGTAGCCGGTCGCTTGCGGATACGTGAAAAAGCCTTTTTCTTTCAAGCGCTGCTGGAGCTGTTTGATTTCAGGAGAACTCATGCCTTTCTTCCATTCCGCCGCTTGGCTCTCGTCCGGCGCGAGAAAAAAGGCAGAAGCCATGGCAGCGGCGAAAACAACGTGATTCGGTTTCACGGATGCGCCCTCTCCCTTCGCCGTCTGTTTCGTTTTTCATCTTTCATCGAGGCCTCATGCGGGATAGTTCCTCAGGCCGGCTTGACATCCCGCAGCCAAAAATAGTAATGTTCTATATTTTCAGTATAACGGACGAAAGCCATGAAAGGAAACGATTTTTTTTATTGGAAGAAGGAAGAAGTTTATGCGCCGGAACGGGGCATGCTTCGCTTCGGAGGCGACGGATACGTGAACAAATACGACACGCGTCGATCGTCGACAAGGTAAATCGACTGCAGCACTTCATAAATGAGCTGTTTTTCCATCGCCAGCCATTCATCTGCGCGGATCGGGATGTATTTTTGCCTCGGTTCGTTCCACTCATAAAGGGCGACGGTAAACTTTTTTTGGCGAAGATCGAGCTTGACGATAAACATGTAAAGCTGGCTCGTGCATTTAAATACAAAATAGAGCTGGGCTTCCTTTGAGCAGGTGATCGTGCGGAACAGCGCCTCGCCTTCCGATGCAAAACGCATCCGTCCACCTTCGTTTTTCAGCGAGCGCAGCGAATCGGTGAAACTGGCCGGGGCGATCGTTTTCAGCCGCACGGAAAACGGATTTTTCATTTCCTTAATATAGATGTGGTACATTTTTTGGGCGTGTTTCTCCCCGTTTCGTTCACAAATGACAAAATCGGCAAGATAGATGTTCACCTTGACCCCCTCTTTTTGGTTCGTAATTTCCCATTTTTAACTAATTGTACTATGTCCTTCCTGGACAAAAAAGATGCCGAACGACGAAATCACGGACAAATCTGTTCTGATTTAGAAACAAAGATAGAAATGAGCGAAAAAGGAACAACCATTGGCTCCATGCTTTTCTATCTTTAAAGAGTAATGATGAAAAGCGTGGTGACGAACGATGACAAACTTGGGGGAGACGCTCAAACAACTGCGAAAACAACGGCGCTGGACACAGGAAGAGCTGGCCGAGCAGCTGAACGTGTCGCGTTCGCAAATCAGCAAATGGGAAAACGGCAGCTTGCTTCCAGATGTGCAGTCGCTTGAGAAGCTATGCCAGCTGTTTGATGTCAGCGCCGATTTTTTGCTTGGCGGCGAAACGCGCCAACGCGAGCTGTTGCGCGAAGTGACAGACATATACGGAACGGCGGACGTGCACGAAACGGTGCTCGCGGCGTTGGACTACTTGCTTCATAACCAAGAGATGAGCGAAGCGGTGTACACGCTCGCGAAGCTGCCGGATAAAAAGCGAAAACATGTCGAAACGATGATCGTGACGATCGTAAAAGAGTGCTCCGAGCTCATGTAGCTCCCCTCATGCTGAAAAAAAGCGCTAACAACGACGTGCTAGCGCCATCCGTTGGGGAGTGTTTGGGGACACGTTCTTTCTCTTGGGGATTCGCTTTGAAAGGCATGTATGGGGAAACGACTATACGTGCTCCGGCCATTCTGGTTTCTTTCCGGAGTGGAGAAATTGGACGGACTCCGCGACGACTTCGGTGACATAGACGCGTTGACCGTCTTTTTTATCGTAGCGGCGCGTTTGGATTCTCCCCGTCACCGCCACCATCGATCCTTTTCGGCAATAATTGGCGGTATGTTCCGCTGTTTTCCGCCATAAAACGCATGGAACGAAATCGGCGTCAATCCCCCCTTCCGCGTTGCGGAAATTTCTCGCCACCGCCAGCGTGACAGTCGCGACGGCAGCCCCTTCGGCCGTGTAGCGAAGCTCGGGATCTTTCGTCAACCGGCCGACCAACACGACTTGGTTGATCATGTGTTGGCGCATCCCCCCTTTCCTCCACCGCACCTTTATGATAACGAATCTCGTTTTGGGTCGTAAAATCGCGATTTTTGCATTTTTTTGCGCACTCTATGGATACAATTCAGCGAAAAAGGCGAAATCTTCGTCGACAATGGCGGGGCAAAATGGCGTTTTTGCCATCCGACGGAAAATATGCAGATCGTTTTTCAGCAGGAGGGGCGGCATCCCGTTTTTCTTCCCTCGTCCGCCTGTGCTATAATCTTGGATAAGACAACGGTAACGAGGTGGACGAGATGAAAACGTTCAAGCTTGTCGGGCTCTCGGTCATCGACGACGACATGCACCGCCAAGACATCCCGTTTATTGACGGGTTGATCATCAACAAAGAAGACGGGCAAAACCGCTGGCTCGTGGAGGCGTATTTGGATGACGACTATGAGCCAATGTTTGTGAACTTGCAGCGGCGTCCAGAGTTTCAACTGCAAGTGACGATCACCCACACGAGCAACGACCCGGCCAACATGCTCGTCGCCGTCCGTTCGATCACGAAAATGAACGGCCACATTAGCGTCTTGATGGAAGGGCTGATGATCCCGCGGCGCACCCATTTGGCGGAAGTCGTGCTGGCCGGCCTTGTCAAGAAAGGGCTGCAAGGCGAGGCGCTGCTTCAAGAGTTTCGCCAGCAAATGCATGAGCGAATCGATGCCAAGGCGCCGCAGGAACGGAAAAGGTAAAAGGCTGGAGAGCGCACTTTCCAGCCTTTTTGTTTGCCTTCCTGCGGGCAAGTGGATCATCCTCTTGGAAACGCCAGGGCATCAACCCGAACCGGGCGGGCGGTGACGATGCAGCGCTTCGGAGCGCGGCCGATGAGGCGAAACGGGTAGCACGTTGTCACCGTCAGCGTTGGGCGCGCTTTCTCGACCAAAACGGTCCGGTCGTCGTCATCGACGATGCGGATGTTGACGATGCGGTAATGGATGGCGGCGCGATCCGTCCGAATGATAAGCGCATCGCCGATCTCAAGCTCGCCAAAGCGGCGGAACACAGTATCGCGGTGCCCGGATAGCACGACATGCCCTCGTCCCCCCGGCCAATCGCTCGCTGGATAATGGCCGACACCTCGGCGCAATTCTTGTTCGCGGACGCCTTCATACACGGGAATCGCCGCCCCGAGCTTTGGGATGGCGAGTTCACCAAGGTAGACGCCAAGCGGTGCGTCTTTTTGCGCCGAACGTTCCGCTGGAAGGCTTGCGGCCGGCGGTGAGGAAGGCGCAGGAGCATCCCGCTTGACCGCCATCCAGCCGACGGTGTACCAATAGCCGTTCCAACCGGCCATCGCCGCTCCGATGACGATCGCCGCCAGCGCCGCCCATTGGGCGGCCCGGCGCCCCCACGAAACCCGCGCGGGCTTGCCGTTCACGTTCCTTCACCCTTTCAGCCGCCTGACCCGCCGGTAAAGAAGGAACCCGGCGGAAGCGAGCATCAGTCCGGCCAACGTATAGGTCAAATACGGTGACGCCGTCTCCGGCAGTTTTTCCCCATACATCTTTCCTTTCATCTCTACAGCGAGCAGCCCCGCGTCAATGCCTTTCTCCCCCGCGCGGACGATGTAGCCCGATGTCAACATCTCCCGCGTTATGGCGATATCGGCGACCTCCTCGCCTTGGCGGTTGTACAATCGAATGCGGATCGGCTCCGCTCCGGCCGCCTTTATGTCCGGCTCGTCCGCCTCAAGTTTAAGCAAGCGAAGCCCCTCTTCCCACATCGCCCGCAGTTTGCGGCGCTCTGTTTCCGTCCACGGCCCTTCCATCTCCGCAAACGGACGCAGCCGTTCACGAAGCGCCGCCAGCCGCCCAGCTAACTGCGGGTCGTCAAGCGAGGCAATATGGCGGGTGAGGGCGCGCACTTCTTGTTCCGTCATCCCGAGCGCCCCAAGCAAGTCGTTGATTTGCTGC
Organism: Geobacillus sp. ZGt-1; assembly: GCF_001026865.1. Taxonomy (NCBI): domain Bacteria; kingdom Bacillati; phylum Bacillota; class Bacilli; order Caryophanales; family Anoxybacillaceae; genus Geobacillus; species Geobacillus sp. ZGt-1. The sequence goes on from NZ_LDPD01000026.1 coordinate 74,648, forward strand.
ATGGCGGCGTTGTGCTGCGAGTAAAAACGGATGGCCCGGTCCAAGTCTTCGACAAATGTGTAGTCTTGCACCGTTTCGCCAAACTGGCCAAGCAGCGCCTCGAGCTCCTCAACCGTCAGCCCGTGCCGGCGCAGAACGGCATGAAGCCGCTCGTCAGTGATGGGTGTGCCGAGCCATTGTTTCATCTCATCCATGGTGCGAAAATCGGCGGCTGTCAAGCCGTATTGATCCAAATAAGCCAACAGGTCGCTCACTGTCCAGCCGACGCTCTCAGCGTACTGCTCAAGCTCGCTTCGGCTGATGGCCGCCGCCCCAGCCGGAAACGAAGCGAAAACGGCGACAAGCACAGCCATTCCTAGCCATTGCCGCATTCGTTCTTCCTCCCTTCCGCTTTCTTTGACGTACATTGGTAGTATTTTCCGAACATGCCGCTCTTATGTACGCCAACCAGCGAAAAAAGAAGAAAGCTCGGCTTAGAGCGCTTGAACGTTCTCCCACCTACGCAAACGCTTAGAGATGGGAGATTCTCGGGGACACCTGCCATAAGGCAGACTGCCAGCCAGACCATTCCCGTCTGTCCCTGTGACTTGGCTGTTCCAACGAAGTCCTTCTTTCAAGATATTTTGAGCGGCGTTGGGGGACATCCATGATGGAAGACGCTGATTCATTCCCCCCTTCGGCTGATCGCGTGAAAGCGGGGGCTTCTCGGTACATAAGAACAGGCGCCCGAGTTTCGGACGCCTGTTTCGCGTTAGGAAAGGGGGCTTACGGTTGCCTGTTGGAAGTAGGCGTTGTACAAGGCGCGAACCGCCTCGTTGACGACTTCTTCTTTGACGCCGAACATCATGCTCACTTCGGACGAACCTTGGTTGATCATCTCCAAGTTGATGTTGGCGTTGGCGAGCGCAGTCGTGGCTTTCGCCGCCATCCCGATCGTTTTTTCCATCCCTTCGCCGACGACCATAATGAGCGCCAAGCCGTACTCAATCGTCACCTCATCGACGGCAAGCTCCTCGCGGATGCGGGCGAGGATGCGCTCATCTTTTCCATCCACGAGCTGATCTGCCCGCAAAATGATCGACATGTTGTCGATGCCGGACGGCGTATGTTCGTAGGAGATGCCTTCGTCTTCTAAAATTTGCAGCACACGCCGGCCAAAGCCTATCTCACGGTTCATTAAGTATTTGCTGATGTTGATGCTGCAAAAGCCCGTGTCGCTCGCAATGCCGGCGACTGGTTCGTCGATATGATTGCGCTTGGCGACGATCCACGTGCCTGGAGCGGCCGGGTTGTTTGTGTTTTTTACGCAAACGGGGATGCCGGCGCGATAGACCGGCTCAAGCGCCTCGTCATGAAAGACGGAAAATCCGGAATACGACAGCTCACGCATCTCGCGGTACGTGATTTCTTTCAACTTGCGCGCATCAGCGACGATCGACGGATTGACGCAATAAATCGAGTCGACGTCGGTAAAGTTTTCATACACGTCCGCTTTGACGCCCGCGGCGACGATTGAGCCCGTAATATCCGACCCGCCGCGCGGGAACGTGACGATATGGCCGGACCGGGAATACCCGAAAAAGCCCGGGATTACGAGCACACCGCGGCGTTCACGAAGCTGCCGCAGCTTTTCATACGATTCCGGGAGCACTTGGGCGTTGCCTGGCTCATCAGTGACGATGATGCCGGCTTCCAGCGGGCTGACGTAGCTGGCCTCAAGCCCAAAATCTTGCAAATAGAGCGCCATGAGCCTTGCGTTATGGTCTTCGCCGCTCGCTTTAATGGCGTCAAACAACCGAGGCGGCTCGCTTCGATAGGCGCTGATTTTCGACTGCAAGTCATCGACAAGCTCGGCCAAAAAGCCGTCGGCTTCCAGCCCCAGCTCATTGGCGATGTCAGCATACCGCTTCACGATCGCTTCCATTGTTTCCTCATGCGGCTCGCCAGCCACAACTTGTTCGGCCAGCTGGATGAGCATATCGGTCACTTTCACATCGTCCTTGTACCGTTTCCCCGGCGCCGACACGACGACGATGCGGCGCTCGATATCCGAGCTGACGATGTCGGCCACTTTACGGAATTGTGCAGCGCTCGCCACCGAACTTCCACCGAATTTGGCTACTTTCATCGTTCATGACCCTTTCTGTCGAAAGTCTCTATAATTGTTTATCATATCACATTTTTCCGCCCATGGAACTATTCATTTTTTAGAAATTTCCGCCAACGTCCAAAACTGCCGCCATCGCCGGCCATGACTCTTTTCAAAACAGATGGCGCCGTGCTTCGTCAATGGAAAGACGGTGCTGCAACAGCCCCCCCTCCTTGACAAACGGATGATGGTTCAGCGCAGCGCCGTTTTTCCATCGTTCCTCCTCGATTTTTTCCGAAAACGGCCGCTCTGCCTCACGTTTGCGCCACATTGCCGCGGCGGACGTTGGCGATTCCTTCTTTGCAGACGCCATACGGCAGCCACGAGCAGTTGCGGCATAACTCGTCCAAATCATCCGGCTTGACCCGTTCCGCCGTCCGCCGGATCAGTTCAGACTTCCAATACACATTGCCCGGCTCCAAGCCTAAATGGCGAATGACGTTTCCGTCAAGCGAACGGACGTGGGCATCGGAATTGGGGCCGGCTTCACACGTTGTCTCCCCATGATGCGGGCAGGCGAGGCACGCCTCATCGAGCGCCGCGACGACTTCAATCGGGAAATCGTCGTGTTCATCGCGAATGCGGGCCACGATCTCCCACATTTTTTCCACGAACGACGGGCTGTAGCCCATGCCGCGAAACCCGTGCACACAAAGCAAATGATGGCCGCGCAAACGAACCGGTTTCATCTTCTCTCCCCTTCCTTTCTTTCCTTTGGCGGGTATTGGTCAAGGGCGAATCTGGCTCTGAGAATACCCTACGATGCCCAACGGGATGGCTCGTGTGGAGTTTTCATAGAACTTTTGACGCTGCCTTCTTTCCTCTCTTCAGACATATGCCGCCCGGCCCAATCGTTTCTATCGTTTTTGACTCCATCATACGTCAACTCTTTTCATTGAGCAACTGGCACCTCGATAACCAGCAGCGGACAGCGAAGCAACATCCCTTTCAGACCTATGCATCGTCTATGAAACGATGGGCTCCCGGTCTTCGCTCAAACCGCCGTTTTCCTCGGTCAATTCGGAAACATAACGGATCTGCTTTATACAGACAGCCGTCATGATACAATGAGAAAGGGAACGATGTTGCTGGGAAAGGACTGGCTGATCATGACGAAAGAAGAATTGGCACGCTCGCTTTCCGTCTTGCTTCATGAGCTGACGAAATCATGGCAGAAAGAAAAAATTCATTCCGATGTGCTCGAAATCATTATGAAGCTGCGCATTCAAACCGATGACGACGAGCAATACGTTGCCGATCTGCTCAACAACATCGCGTTTGCGAGCGAATCGGCTCATGCGCTCAAGCAAATTTGGGGCTATATGCTGCGCGAGCAAACCTTTCTATCGCCACAGACGATCGAGGCGATGCTCACGGACGCCCAGCGCAAGATCCAGCGCCGGCTGTCCGAGATGACAGCCCGCTATGAGCGTCCGTTTTTGTCCATCGATGACCCGCTCGAGCGGAAACGCCAGCTTGAGCGCTCCTACGGCGCGCTTCTTTTGTTCAACCGGATCGCCACCGACTTTTTGCTTGAGTTCGTCCGCGAAGAAAACGAAACGGCCGCCAGCACCTTTTTTGCAGCTGACCCGAACGAGGCGATCGAAGTGTTCCACCATCTTTGCAGCGTCTACGCAAGCCGCTGGCTGGAAGGCTTGGAAGTCGATTGATGGCCGAACCGTCGATTCAAGTCCTTGAAGCCAACCAAGGGCGCCCCAAACGCAGCGGGGCGCCTCTTCTCATCACCATCTATACGGCTGCATGGACATTTTCGACTTGACAGTATTGTCCAGTCATGATATTGTATTCATTGGAAAGAATTTTTATAATATTCTTTCCTCTGTAAGCGAATACAAAAAAACTCAAATGGAGGAGGAATCGGGGATGATCTACGCACAACCAGGCCAGCCAGGCGCGCTTGTCACATTTAAAAAGCGCTACGAAAACTTCATTGGCGGCAAATGGGTTCCAC
>NZ_LDPD01000026.1:78921-93469 GCF_001026865.1 Geobacillus sp. ZGt-1
TGGCGGCAAATGGGTTCCACCGGTCGATGGAGAGTATTTTGAAAATATTTCCCCTGTGACAGGGCAAGCTTACTGCGAAGTGCCGCGCTCCCGAGCAGCTGATATCGAACTTGCGTTGGATGCTGCTCATGCTGCAAAAGATGCATGGGGCCGTACTTCCCCTGCTGAACGCGCGCGAATCCTCAACAAAATTGCTGACCGTATGGAAGAAAACTTGGAAATGCTCGCTGTTGCAGAAACATGGGAAAACGGCAAGCCGATTCGCGAAACGTTGAATGCCGACATTCCGCTTGCGATCGACCATTTCCGCTATTTCGCCGGTTGCATCCGTGCGGAAGAAGGCACTTTATCCGAAATCGATCACGATACGGTCGCCTATCACTTTAAAGAGCCTCTTGGGGTTGTCGGACAAATCATCCCTTGGAACTTCCCGCTTTTAATGGCAGCATGGAAACTCGCTCCAGCGTTAGCAGCTGGAAACTGCGTTGTCTTAAAACCTGCAGAGCAAACACCGACATCGATCCTTGTTTTAATGGAGTTAATTCAAGACATCCTTCCTCCAGGTGTTGTCAACGTTGTGAACGGATTCGGAGTGGAAGCTGGAAAACCGCTTGCTTCAAGCAGCCGCATCGCTAAAATTGCTTTCACTGGCGAAACGACAACAGGACGTCTAATCATGCAATACGCATCGCAAAACATTATTCCAGTCACATTGGAGCTTGGAGGAAAATCGCCAAACATCTTCTTCGAAGACGTGGCGGCAAAAGATGATGAATTTTTCGATAAAGCGATCGAAGGCTTTACGTTGTTCGCTTTAAACCAAGGAGAAATATGTACATGCCCTTCCCGCGCTCTCATTCATGAATCCATTTACGACAAATTTATGGAGCGCGCGTTAGAGCGTGTGAAACAAATTAAACAAGGCAATCCGCTCGATACAGAAACGATGATCGGCGCACAAGCATCTTCGGAACAATTAGAAAAAATATTATCGTACATTGATATCGGCAAACAGGAAGGCGCCGAATTGCTTGCCGGCGGAGAACGGAATATCCTAGAAGGCGACTTAAAAGACGGATATTACGTAAAACCGACCGTCTTTAAAGGCCACAATAAAATGCGCATTTTCCAAGAAGAAATTTTCGGACCAGTCGTTGCAGTCACTACATTTAAAGACATGGACGAAGCATTAGAGATCGCCAATGACACATTGTATGGCTTAGGTGCAGGCGTATGGACGCGCGACATTAATACCGCTTATCGCGTCGGTCGCGGCATTCAAGCAGGACGCGTCTGGACAAACTGCTACCACATGTATCCTGCACACGCAGCATTCGGAGGCTATAAACAATCCGGATTCGGCCGCGAAACACATAAAATGATGCTTGAACATTATCAACAAACGAAAAACTTGCTTGTCAGCTATTCACCGAAAAAACTAGGACTCTTCTAATTTTTAGGCAGCGTGTCATTCACGCTGCCTTTCCTGCCATCCATCTTTTTTATTTTAGGAGGGAGATTGCGATGAGTAATCAGCCAAAAGTAATCGCGACAGAGGCCGCTTTGGAGCTGATTGAAAAGTTAAAAGCAAAACACGGACCGTTAATGTTTCATCAATCCGGCGGGTGTTGCGATGGAAGTTCACCGATGTGCTACCCGCAAGGCGAGCTGATCGTCGGCGATTCCGATGTATTGCTTGGCGAAATCGGCGGCTGTCCGTTTTACATTTCGAAAGCGCAATACGAATATTGGAAACATACGCAGCTCATTATCGACGTCGTTCCGGGGCGCGGCGGCATGTTTTCACTGGAAGGCCCGGAAGGCGTCCGCTTTCTCACCCGCTCGCGCGTCTTCGGCCAAAGCGCGGATGCAGGTGCGCCGTAAGCCGCCCATTGCGGGATGCCGCTGTGAACCCGCCATGTGCGATGCATGAATCGCTTGGCCAATGAAAAGCACGGAGCTCGACCGCTCCCCTTCGCCCCCGTTCCCAGATGCTTTATCCCCCTTCGGAGCGGTTTGTTCGTCGCAACAAAAAAATGGCGGTCCGCCACCTGACCAAATGAGGCGTGGTCCGCCATGTCCTTTTCTTTACTCAGCCTCTTTTGCCTGCTTCATCGCCTCTGCCCGATCAGACAAGACAATCCTCTTCAAGCCGAACACGAAAAGCAAGCCGACCGCGATAAACGCGAGCCCGAACCAAAAGACCGCCTGCAGGGAATCGACAAGCGACTGCTTCAGCACCGGCACGAACATGTCCCGAAGCGGCGCTGGAATTTTCGCCATCGCTTCCGGACTGAGCAAGACGGAATACAAGCCTTGCGGGTCGGTATGGATCATATCGGCAAAGCGGTCGACAGCCCCCTTCGCCTGCGCCGGCAGCGCTTCAAGCTTTGGCATGAGCCGTTCGTCAAGCAAAGTGCTCGAACGATGATTCATGATGGCCCCGAGCACTGTCATGCCAAACGTCCCACCGATCGAGCGGAAAAATTGGCTTGAAGATGTCACCACGCCAAGCTCCGATTTCGGAAAGCTTTCTTGCAAAGCAAGCGTTAAAATCGGCATCACGAGCCCTGTACCGAGTCCAAGCACGATCATATACAGCGTTGCCGTCCATTTTGACGTATCGACATCCATCGTGCCAAGCAAGCCAAACGCTGACAACATAATGGCCATGCCGACGATCAGCTGTGTTTTCACACCAATTCGGTAAACGAGTCGGCCGCCAACGACACTGCCGATAATCATCGTAATCATCATCGGTGTCATAATCGTTCCTGACTCTGTGGCACTTACCCCAACCACCCCTTGCATAAAAAACGGGACGAACATGATGGCTCCGAACATACCGACGCTCATGAAAAAGCCGATGCCGTTTAACAACGTAAACGTCCGGTTGCGGAAGAGCCAAAGCGGAATGATCGGCTCCTCCGCCCGCTTTTCTGCCCAAACGAACAAGGCGAAAAAGATCACCGCCGCCGCAAACAGCGAGATGATTTGCCACGACCCCCACGGATATCGGTCGCCGCCAAACGTCAACCCCAACAACAAGCTGACGACGCCCGCCGTCAACGTCGCCATCCCGGCGATGTCAAATTTCACCGGCCCTTCGGCTTTATATTTGCTTAACCCCATCGCAATCAGCACGGTCGCTAAAATGCCGACCGGCAAGTTAATATAAAACACCCAACGCCAGTTCAAATGATCGACGATAAAGCCGCCGATTTGCGGGCCCAGCACCGAAGCGAGACCGTACAGACCACCGAACACTCCTTGCCATTTCGCCCGCTCTTTCCCCGTAAACACGTCACCAACGACAATCATTGCCATCGGCATCATAATGCCGCCGCCGATTCCTTGAATGCCGCGGTAAATAATGAGCTGGGTCATATCGTTCGCCATGCCGCAAAGCGCGGAGCCGGCCATAAAAATGATGAGTCCGCTCACATATACGATTCGACGCCCTAATACGTCGGCAAGCTTCCCGGCGATCGGCACGACCGCTGTCGACGTTAACATGTACGCCGTTGTCAGCCATGTCATCACGCCAAGCCCGCCGAGCTCCCCGACGATGCGCGGCATGGCCGTTCCGACAATCGTCCCGTCCAACGCCGCAAAGAGCATCGCAATAATGAGCCCGGTGATCAGCAGCGAGCGATGACGAATGGTGCTCGTCGGCACTGCTATCGCTTTTTCCATACTTCTCTCTCCCATCCGTTTTGTCGTTGGTATTCATCCATTTCTTTGACCAATGCATCCAAAGCCGGCGCCAGTTGAGGCGTTTGTTGATGACGCAAATACAACAGCAGCGCTTCGACGATATAGGCGCGGGGCGGCGCGTGCCGTCCAAGCAGCTCTTCCTCCAGCGCCGCTATGGCTTCGAGCACATCGCTTGCCTGCTTTGGATCGAGATCGTTGACGGCCTCCCGGACGGCGGCGAACGCGGAAGCCAGCCGCTCCCGCTGACGCTCTCGCTCCTGCTCCTCCATCTTCACCCATGGCGCAAACGACTCTTCCGTCAAAAGCGGACGCTCCTCAGCCGTGAAGCTAGCGACAATGGCATCAAGGCGGCGCATGAGAAAACGAGCCGCCTCGTCCGCATCAAACGCCTCCTCGCGAAAAAAGAAGTAAAACAAATATTGCCGGATGATGCCGTTCGTCATCATGGCCACATCATACACATACGGACCAACCGCCTCGCCATAGACCTCCGTTAGGCGCGTGCAATACCATAAAAAAAGGCGCCCATGCTGGCGGAACATATACCGCTCCACTTCCGGATTGACTTTCGGCAATTGTTCCGACATGATCATGCGCAAAAAGTCTTTGTACTCGCGAATGTGAGAAAAATGGGCCGCCAACTGGCGGATGAACCGCTCCTTTTCCGGGCCATCCCCGCCGGATGCCGTGAAATCTGCGACCATTTTTTCGCTGTAATAGCGAAGCACTTCAAGCAACAATTCCTCCTTCGAGGCGAAATGATGGTAAAACGCCCCTTTGGAAATGCCCCACGCCTCGACCAAATCTTGAATCGAGGTGGCATGATACCCTTTTTCCGCAAACAGTTTCATCGCGGTTTCAATAAAGCGAACGCGCCGTTCATCCATGGCAACGACTCATTCCTTTCCCATTCGCCCTCATCCATTGCCGGTACGACGGCAACACCGCGCGCGGTTTCACGACATCAACCCGTACGCCGCGCTGTTGCAGCCATTCTACCAACCGTCGAACATGGATCATTGTCCTCGCCTCCATATCACTTATGACCAAATGGTCAAACTAATTATAAACCGACGTCATAAAGATACGCAACTCAAAAACGATTTTTTTGACCAATAGGTCGTTTTTTTGCTAATTTCGTTGAACAATCGGTCAATATCCCTGCCTTCAAACAAAAAACGGCCCCACCGCCTGATTGAAGACGGTGAACGGCCGTCCTTGCTATTCGATCGCTCTCGCCGCAAGCGCCAACGCGCCCGCGATGCCGGCGTTGTCGCCAAGCCCTGGAAGGACAATATACTCATCAATCCGTCGCAAAATCGCCTCATGCTCGACATACCCGTTGAGCAGTTCCTGCACATGGCGGCGCACAAGCGGCAACACGTGCGTCTGTTTCATGACCCCACCGCCGACAATCACTTTTTCCGGCGATAGAACGAGAATATAGTTGGCAATCGCTTGGGCAAGATAAAAGGCTTCCAACTCCCATACTTCATGGCGGTCCGCCAATTCCGCCCCCTTTTTCCCCCAGCGCCGCTCAATCGCCGGGCCGGACGCCATCCCTTCCAAGCAGTCGCCATGGTACGGGCATATGCCGGCAAACGCGTCATCCGGATGCCGGCGGACCAAGATATGCCCCATCTCCGGATGAAGCAGCCCATGCAACAGGCGGCCCTCGACGATTGCCCCAACGCCGATACCCGTTCCGACCGTCATGTACAGGCAGCTGTCAAGCCCTCGCGCCGCCCCCCAGCGCTGCTCGCCGAGCGCCGCCGCGTTGACATCCGTGTCAAAGCCGATCGGCACGGGAAAATGTTGCTTTATCGCGCCGACAAAATCGAAGTTTCGCCACGCCTGTTTCGGCGTGCTCGTAATGTACCCATACGTCGGGCTGTCCGGGCGCAAATCAACCGGGCCGAATGACCCGATCCCGATCGCCTCCACGTTGTGGGGGCGGAAAAAATCGATAACGTGCGCCATCGTCTCTTCCGGCGCCGTCGTCGGAAACACCGCCCGCTCATGAATGTTCCCTTGTTCATCGCCGATGGCGCAGACAAATTTTGTGCCTCCGGCTTCAATGGCTCCAAGCATCCTATGCGTCCCCTTCCTTTTTGATCATTCCTTTTTTAGTTTACCTTGAAGCATGACTATTTGGAATCCCTTTCACAGCAAAGTCGCCGCACGCCAAACGGAAGGGGAAAAACGGGTGCCGCATTCTAGCGAACAGATGTCCATCACCGTTTTGCACACAAGATGGAGAAATTTGCAAAAAGGCGATTGACACATCATCTGTTGCGTGATACGATATCGAAAAACCAAGTATTCCTATATGAATTATAGAGGAGTGTGTTGCCATGCCTGATATCGTTATTCTCAACGGAAACCCATCGTCCACGTCCCGCCTCAATGGACTCATTGAGTATGCCGAACAGGCTTTGCGGCAGAAGGGATTCGCCATCGAACAAATTCGCGTAGCCGACTTGCCGGCCGATGATTTGGATGGCGTCATAGCTGAAGATGACCGGCTGACATAAAGGAACATGCGCTCGGGAAACGCCGGCTGCGTGTAGCGCTGCGAAGCGATCGCCTCCCTCAAGGCTCAACTATTCTACAAGACAAAATAGAAAAGCCGCCATGATGGCGGCTTGACGGAGACGTTTTCCGTTTTTCGCCCGTTCACCCCTTCACCGAACCAGCCAACAACCCACGGACAAAATATTTGCCAAGGAAGATGTACACAAGCAAGGTCGGCAGCGCCGCCAACAGGGCTCCCGCCATTTGCACGTTCCATTGGACGATTTGGCTGCCGGATAGATTTTGCAAGGCGACCATGATCGGCTGTTTGTCGGATGTCGTGATCGTCACCGCGAACAAAAACTCGTTCCAAATGTTTGTAAACTGCCAGATCGCCACGACGACAAATCCAGTGATGGACAAAGGGAGCATAATATAACGAAAAATGCGGACAAACCCAGCACCGTCGATTTTCGCCGACTCAATCATTTCATCGGGAATCGCCGCGTAGAAATTCCGAAACATCAGCGTGGTGATCGGAATGCCGTAGACGACATGAACGAACACAAGTCCTGGAATCGTGTTGTACAGCCCGATTTCGCGCAAAAATTGGATCAGCGGAATGAGAATGCTTTGATACGGAATGAACATTCCGAACAAAATAAGCGTAAAAAGCGTATCTGCCCCCTTGAATTTCCATTTCGAAAGCACGTAGCCGTTGAGCGCCCCCAGCAGCGCGGATAACAACGTCGCCGGCACGACGAGCAGCAGCGAATTCCAAAAGTTTGGGGCGAGTTTGTCAAACGCTGTGGCGTAGCTGCTCCAATCGATGGTCGATGGGAGCTTCCACATATCGGCCAATGTCACTTCATGAAGCGGCTTCAAGCTCGTGATGACCATGACATACACCGGCATGAGAAAAAACACGCTCATGGCAACGGCCAGCGCATACAAAAACGGTCGGGCCCATACGGATCTCGCCATCACGATCCCCCCTTGCGGCTCGAAATGAGGTACGGAACAATAAAGATGGCGACCGACAGCAGCATCACGATCGCAATCGCCGCGCCGTTGGCGTAATAGTTGCCGCGGAACGTCGTTTCAAACATGTACACGCCCGGCACATCGGTGACAAAGTTCGCCCCCGGCCCGGTCATGGCGTAAATCAAATCGAAAATTTTGAGCGAAATATGAGCCATGATGATGATGACGCTGACAGTGATCGGCCGCAACAGCGGCAAAATGATTTTCCAATACAATTGAAACTCGGTCGCTCCGTCCATCCGCGCCGCTTCCCGCACTTCATCTGGAATGGCGCGCAGGCCGGCGAGATACATCGCGACGGCAAAGCCAGTCATTTGCCAAACAGCCGCCACGACCACCGCAATGATGGCGACCGGGATGCCAAACTCAATCTTGCCCCAATGAAATCCGAACAGAATGTTCGTATCCGTATACCATTTTCCATCCAAGCCAAGCGGTTTTAAAAACAAGTTGACGCCCGTTGACGGGTTGAACAGCCATTGCCACACGACTCCGGTGACGACAAATGACAAGGCCATCGGGAAGAAGAAAATGTTGCGGAACAGCGACTCGCCGCGCAGTTTTTGGTCAAGCAAAATGGCAAGCAGTTGGCCGAGCACAATGACGGCGGCGATAAACAACACCGTAAACACAAGTGTATTGCGCAAGTCGGCCTGGAAGCGGAAATCATGAAACAAATACAGATAGTTTTTCAACCCGGCAAACGACCAATCCGGCACGAGCGAATTCCAGTTGCTCAAGGACACATACCCCGTCCAGCCGATAAACCCGTACACAAATAAGAAAATCAGTACGACCGACGGTGCCAAAAACGCCGCTGCCAGCCAATGATCGGCCGTCCATTTCCGCTTTTTCCGCACCGCGGGGACAGCCGCTGTCTTCTCGGCTGGCGTGATGTTGACCGTTTCCACTAAGATCCCTCCTCATGATGACGAAAAGGGGAAGAGAATGGCTCCCGTCCCCTTTTCCCGATTACTTCTTCAGTTCTGCGGCGGCCGATGCCAACGTGTCGATGAACGTCTTCACATCTTTTTGCGTCACGAAAATGTTGACGGCCTGATTGACCTTCGTGACAAACCCTTCCGGCGCTGCTGAACCGTGCGCTAAGCTCGGCGCCAGCTCCGCCGTCTTGAAGTCTTGCATCGTTTGTTTGCCGTATTCATCGTACTTGGACGGATCCGCGTCGATGCGGGCCGGGATGGAGCCTTTCAGCGGGTTAAACGCATCTTGCCCTTCCACCGAACCAAGCACCGATAAGAACTTCTTCACATCGTCCGGGTTTTTCACGCCTTTCGGCAGGCCGAACGTATCGGTAATGACCATAAACTTGCCTTCCGTATTCGGCACCGGCACATAACCGAAGTCTTGGTTCACCTTCAATTTCAAATCGTTGACAAAATAGCCCTTCACCCAGTCGCCCATCACGTACATGGCCGCCTTTCCTTCGGCGACGAGCTGGGCGGCGTCTTGCCAGTTGCGCGAGCTATGGTCTTCGTTAATATAGCCAAGCATTTTCTTAAACGTCTCAACGGCTTGTTTCACTTGTGGGTCGTTAAACGATAATTCTCCCGTCCAAAGTTTCTTGTAGTTTTCCGTTCCGAGCGTGCCAAGCAGCACGTTTTCAAACAGGTGCGTCGCTGCCCACGGCTCTTTGTCGCCTAAGGCGAGCGGCGTAATGCCCTTTGCTTTCAGCTTGTCGGCCACTTGGAAAAACTCGTCGAACGTTTTCGGCGGCTTTAGCCCGTTGTCGGCGAAGATTTTTTTGTTGTACCACAGCACGTTGCCGCGGTGAATGTTGACGGGCACGGAGTAAATGTTGCCGTCTTTGCTTACCATATCGATAAGCGCTTTCGGGAATTTGTCCATCCAGCCTTCTTTTTCATACAAATCGTTGAGCGGCTCCATTTTGCCAGCCGCAACCCAGCCTTCATTCAGCTCCGCTCCGCCGTGTACTTGGAACGTCGATGGCGGATCGTTTCCTTGCATGCGGCTCGCCAACACCGCCTTGGCGTTCGTTCCCGCCCCGCCGGCCACCGCCGCGTTTTCGACTTCAATATCCGGATATTTTTCTTGAAACAGTTTGATGAGCGCTTTTAAGCCGTCTTCCTCACCGGCTCCGGTCCACCAGCTGAAAATCTCGAGCTTCTCTCCCGCTTTTTGGCTGCCTTGTTTGGCGTCATCGGACGAAGAAGAGTTCGAGCTGCTGCAGCCCGACAGTGCCATACCGACGCCAAGCGCCAACGCCAGCCATGCGGATGCTTTCTTTCTCATGTTCCTCCCCCTTTTCCGTTTGTTTTTGAAACCCCTTTCAATGTTGAGTGTACCATGGGCCGCTTATCAATCGGCGGCTTGATTTCTTCACTTTTTTGCGTTTTTCTTCACTTTTTTGTTTTCCGTTCTCCTGTCAGGCAAGCGGTGTGCAGCGGACTGCCATTTCGCTTTTATGGCGCGAAAAAAGCCCGTCTCCCCATCCAGGGGGCGGGCTTCGTTTCAGACGCCGGAAGAGGGCGGGGCAGCCTGCTTTGTCTGCGGGACTTACCTTTTGACTTGCCATGCACCTTCCTTGTTGGAGACAGCACTCCCCTTGTCAGCGCGCCTGCACTTTTTTCCGGTATTCGCTCGGCGACAGGCCGATCTGCTTTTTAAAGACGCGGCTAAAATAGTTGGGATCGTTGTAGCCGACTGAAAAACAAATTTCTTTTAAGCTTTGGTCCGTCCCAGCCAGCGCTTCTTTCGCCCGTTCGATGCGCACGTTCGTCACGTAGTCGATAAAGGTGATGCCAAAGTGCTCTTTGAACAGTTTGCTGAAGTAGTACGGGCTCATCCCGGCTTGTTCCGCCACTTCTTCAAGCGTCAGCGGCTTGGCGTAGTGGCGGTCAATGTAGTCTTTCGCTTTGCCGAGTTTGCCGTGAGCTTGCTGCTGGCGCCAAACCTCGAGATCAGCGGCGATGCGGTCCAGTTCATCAAGCGCCGCCCGCTTCAATTCTGCCGCCGACCGGCAGGAAGCAAAGGAAGCGAGCCGCTCATAACGAATGCCCAGCTCCGATAGAAGACGCCCGAGCCACACAAAGGTCTCTTCCGCTTTGCGGCCGGCGGCCGGCAGTGAATGAGAAGAGGCCCGTTCCTCTATATACGTCAGACAAATCATCCGGGCTTGCTCGATGTCGCCAAGGCGCAGCGCTTCAAACAGCTGTTTATCCCGTTCCGCTTCCCCGCCGGCGCGCGTCGCTTCCGCCGGCAGAAACCCCACTTGTGCTTTTTGCCGGTCGGCGTAATAATGAGCGGCCGACAGCGCCTCATAGTACGAGGAACGAAGTTGGTCAAGGCGGGAAAACGGGGAGCCGAGCCCGATATACAGCGCGGCGCCGTACCGGGCCGAAAACTGCCGCGCCAAATCGAGCGCCAATGCCTGGACGGTGGGCTTCCAAGCCGGCTCGCCATCGTTTGGGCTGCGGAAAAACAAGACCGGCAGGCGCCGGTTCGCCATCCGCCCGATCCAATAGCGCGTTGGCGCCTTCCCGCTAAGCTGCTTGTCCAGCCATGATTTCCATTCGTCAGCCACCCCTGCATCCGGGAACTGAATGACCATAAACATTCCCGGGGCGATCGAAAACGGCAGCAGTTCCTTCCACCGCTCCCACTCATCAGCCGATACGTCTTCTGTCATGAGGACAGACAGCCATTCGCTTTCCACAAGCGTCTGCAACCGGCGAATCTGCTCCTCGAGCTGGCGGCTGCTCTCCTCGTGTCGCCGCTTGGCCGCCACTTCTTGGCTGACCCGTTCCAAAGCCGAAATGACCTCCTCCTTCCGGCTCGGTTTCAATAAATATTCCTTGACGCCAAACCGCATCGCTTGTTTCGCATAGTCGAACAAATCAAACGCCGACACAATAATGAACTCCAGATCGAGGCCGTCTTGGCGAATCGCTTCGATCGCTTGCAGCCCGTCAAGGCCGGGCATTTTGATGTCAATCAGCATGATATCCGGACGATAACGCTTGGCGATCTCGACCGCCTCGCGCCCGTTGGCGCCCTCGGCGACCACCTCGATGTCCGGAAGGTGGTCGTGAATCATTTTGCAAAGCGCTCTTCGCTCCAACGCCTCATCATCGACGATCGCCACTTTCACCGTTCATCCCCCCTTGCCATCTTGGCAGCCATAACCGCACCGTCGTTCCGTTTCCTAGCGCAGACTCGATTTCAGCCACATCCATCACTCCGTAAAACAGCTGCAGCCGGCGAATGACATTGCGCAAGCCGATGCCGGTCGAATGGCCGCGCCCTTGCTCACGGCGCGCCGGCGGTTCTTCGCCGCGGATCAACGCCTCAAGCTCCGCTTTCACCTGCTCATCCATGCCAACGCCATTGTCGCGCACTTCCACAACGACCCGCCCGTTTTCGGCGAAAACGGAAACGGACAGCTCGGCTCCCTGCTCGTACGTCTCAATGCCATGGATGAACGCATTTTCAATCAGCGGCTGCAACGTGAGCGGCGGAATCGGTTGATCGAGGCAAGATGGTTCCGCCTCTAACGAAAACTTGATCCGATCAAAAAACCGCGTCTGCTGGATGAAGAAATATTCACGGGCGATGCGCACCTCATCGGCAAGCGTCACCGTCCGCTGCAAATCGCCCAAGTTGTAGCGCAAAATGGCCGCCACCGCTTCAATCAGCCGCGACGTTTGCTGGGCGTCCTCCAAGTACGCCATCTTCGCAACCGTGTTCAGCGTATTGAATAAAAAATGCGGATTGATTTGGCTTTGCAAGCTTTTGAGTTCCAGCTCCTTCACCAGCCGGTCGAGCTCAGCCTTTTGTTTCATCTCCGCAATCAGCTGCTTTAAATTGCGGCGCATATCATTAAACGTGATCGTCAACAATCGCAGTTCGTCATTCGTCGTCGGCTCCACATCCGGCCCGTCCAGCCGCCCGTCAGCGATGGATCGGGCAGCGCGCGAGAGAAGAATGATCGGCTTCGTTACGTGGCCGGAAAAGAACACCGCCAGCAAGGCGCCAAGCAACAACGTCGTGACAAACAATCCCATTCCCATATAGCGGAAATAGCGGTTGCGCCGCTCCACTTCATCGTACCGCCGTTGGTAGGCCGTCAGCTCATCGTCAATCAAGTTTAACGTTTCCTCTTGCAAAAAGGACGCAATGTTCATCGTTTCATGCAAGTGGGATGAGTACAAGCCAATATTTCCAGCTTGAAAATGATAGACCGTCAGCGCCGCCTCCTCCAGCAAACTTTCAATCATATGTTCATAGTTTTCCGCCGCCAGCCGGTCGGACAGCACTGGCAAGATGGCGCCGAGCTGCCGGCGGCGTTGCTGCAGCCAGCGGAACTCCCGCTCATAAGCGCGTGCATACCGTCCTTCTTTTTCCGAGACGTACGCATTGAGCTGTTCCATCATTCGGTTTGCCCGCTGCGACACCTCATTGAGCAACAACAATCGGCGCATCCGTTGATCATAATCGCTCATCATCTCTTCGCTCGTCTGATACAAAAGAAACACCGCTCCGTTCAGCAAAAGCAAAAAAACGGTAAAGCAAAGCAGCATCTTCGTCCGAATGTTCATCTGAATTCCACCCCGCTGTCACCGGCGCTTTGTTGCCTGCATCGTCCTGCCGCTTCAAGTCGAACGTGTTCGAACGTCAAGGCGGCCATCTCTCATGCTTTAGCGCTCGCCAACCCTTCTCCGCTTTCAGCCCCCTCCCTACGGAGGCCTGGCAGGCCCCTTCATGGCGTGTTGACCTCATAATTGCGCGCCGGGCGCAGCGGCAAGTCTTTTTTCCGAATGACTTTCGTCTCCGTATTCGTCACCACCGGCACGTCTTTCCCGGCGACGATCTCGGCCATCATGTTGACAGCCTTGTATCCCATTTCATACGGCTCCTGCACCACCGTCGCCGCAATCGTTCCTTTTTGCAAATAGCGGATCGTCTCCGGCAGCGTGTCAAAGCCAATAATATACGTCTTTTGCTCCCGATGAAACTGCTCGACCACCTTGGCAACGCCAATCGCATCAAGCGCGCTCGTGCCGTAAAACGCATTCACATCCGGGTGCTTTTTCAAAATCGTATACGCCTTTTCCGCGGCTTGCACACGCGTAATGTGCGACTCTTCGATGGCAACGATGCGGATTCCTTTTTCCTGTCTCACTGCATCCTCAAATCCGCGCACTCGCAGCTGTTGGTGCGCCGCCGTCAAACTGCCGGTAATAATCGCGACCGTCGCCTTGCCCTTTGTATCCTCAGCCAACGCCCGTCCCGCGAGAAAACCGGCATAATAATTATCCGTTCCCACATAGGCGACGCGTCGGCTCGTTGGAGCATCCGTATCGATCGTCACCACAGGAATATTCTTGTCCGTGATTTCGTTAATCACTGGGACAAATTCCGCTTCCGTCAACCCTTGGGTGATGATCCCATCGACTTTCGCTGCCGCGGCTTTTTTCAAAATGCGCAAATGCTCATCAATATTCGCCTGCCGCGGGCCGATATACTCGAGGTCAACCCCCAGTTCTTTCGCCGCCGCTTTCGCTCCTTTTTCCACGAGCCGCCAGTAATCATTATCGAGTTCCTCCGGCACAAGCACGAAATGATAGGCCTCTTTTGTTGTTTCCGGAACCCGTTCCTTTTCTGATTTCGGATACGCATACACGTTCCAAGCGCAATAGGCGGTGAAGGAAGCGCTTCCAATCAGCGCGGCGATGCCGCCCCCGTAAAACAGCCGTTTCCACCAATCGCGCATCTTGATCCCTCCTACCGCCATTGTACACGAACGTCGGGGCGCTAGCCTAGACAAAAGAAAATGGATGAATTGCATCTATATGAAATCCAAATAGGGGTCAGTCCGGCCGGCATCATTCGCCATACGGCGATGGCCATGCCCATCATCAAGTGCAGAGCGAGCAAAAAAACCCCGTTCCGAAACAAGCTCGCTGCATCGGAACGGGGTCTCTCCACTCGTTTATCCTTTCAACTTTTCCACTGCCTCAACCGACAGTCCAGTCAATTCACAAATCGTTGGCACATCATATCCTTTCCCTAGCATCCGTTTCGCGATGTCCATCTTGCCTTTTTCGATTCCTTTTTCGATTCCTTTTTCGATTCCCTTTTCCATCCCCCGTTGCTCATACGACACGATGAGATCCGTCACTTTTTTCGCTTCCTTCGTTCCCATTTGGTTCACCTCGTTTCGCAATTGGATTTCCTCTTGTTCGGACAGCGTCAAATACGTCTCGAAAAATCCAAACAACAGCCGCTGTTTCGC
>NZ_LDPD01000026.1:93585-94531 GCF_001026865.1 Geobacillus sp. ZGt-1
GAATGTACTCACGCCATGGCTGTTTGCGCAGTTCAACAGTAAGAAAGCGGAAATCGACAACGGTTAGGAACGGAAACTTGATGGTGAACGAGGACGGTTCATCGCGGTGTTCGTCATAGCTGAAGATGGCAATGGGAAGAATGCGACGGCGGTATTTTTGAAACAAACGGCTGACATAAATGAACATGCGCTCGGGAAACGTCGGCTGCGTGTAACTTTGGTGTTCGATATGGACGATGATCAGCCCATCTTCCCCTTTCAATTTTGTTTCCACCAATAGATCCACACGGTGCTTTTCGCCGGCCGCCACATCCGTAAACACCTCTTCGGACAAAAAGGAGACGTGGCGGAAGTCGACTTGTTCATACACGTGCGGAAAAAACAGAAGCAAAAACTCTTCAAAAAACGTCGACAGCAACTCCTTAAACAACCGGTCGTGATCGATTCGCGTTTCGGACACGGTCTCCCTCCTTGTGATATTTGAACTTTCTTTATTTTCTTCGCCGCGCCTTGGGCAAAATCCTGCCGAAAAGGCTGGTGAAAAGCATTGATTTTGTCTAAAATAAGGGGAATGTGAATGGGAAGAAAGCCCTTGTGTTGCGCGGCTTTTCACGATGAAATGACAAAGCCGCCCCGGCGACAGGCGGCTTTGTCAATCGCTTTTCCAAACGATTTAGTTTCCAGCTACTGTTTTGGCCTGTTTAAAAAACTGCGGCAAATGTTCTTTATGCGCTTCAAGCATTTCGTCCAACATTTGTTTGGCGATGGTGTCAGACGGGACAAGCGGGTTGATCGTCATGGCGACGAGCGCGGTTTGGTAGTCGCCGGTGACCGCGGCCTCGGCAGCGACGCGCTCGAACGACTTGATTTGCTGGACGAGCCCACGCACCGCGACCGGCAAATCGCCGACGGCGATCGGTTTCGGTCCATCTTTCGTGATGACGCA
>NZ_LDPD01000026.1:95769-109351 GCF_001026865.1 Geobacillus sp. ZGt-1
TTTACCTCCACCGCCGATTCCGGAGGGATGCTCGCAATGGCGCCGTTGTTTCTCGTGTTGACCGGCTGAATGTCGCGCTTGTCGTTGTAAATGGAGCTGATCAAGCTGCACGCGGCGTCGCTGTAGTACGCCCCACCACGCTGTTCGAGCTGCGGCGGCTTGATGGCCAAGTTCGGGTCTTTGTACAGCTCGAACAGCTCTTTTTCGAGCTGCTGCACAACCTCGGCGCGCGTCCCTTTCGTTTTCGCCGCCTCCAGCTCCTCGGCGAGCATTTTGTCTGTTTGGTAGTAATACCGGTGGTACGGGCAAGGCAGCACCTTCAACCCTTTTAAGAAATCCGGCTCCCAGCCAAGGTCAACGATGTTTTTCATCGTCACACCGGAGCGGTCTGGATGGGCGACGAGATCAATCACCTTTTCGGTCACCTCGACGCCGTCCAGATAGACGTGCAAGCCAAACACCATATGGTTCAAGCCGGCAAAATCAATGTGCACGCGGTCGGCATCAACGCCAAGCAGCTTGGCGACGCCCATGCGCATGCCGATCGGCACGTTGCACAACCCGACCACTTTTTCCTGTTTCGTGTAGCGCAAAACGGCTTCTGTCACCATCCCAGCCGGGTTCGTGAAGTTGATCAGCCATGCATCGGGGCAAAGCTCTTCCATATCGCGAATGATGTCCAAAATGACCGGAATCGTCCGCAATCCCTTAAACAATCCGCCCGGGCCGTTTGTCTCCTGGCCGATCACCCCGTATTTGAGCGGGATGCGCTCGTCTTTCGCCCGTGCCTCTAGGCCGCCGACACGAAATTGCGTCGTAACAAAGTCTGCTCCTTCCAAGGCCCGGCGGCGGTCTAGTGTCAAATGAATCTCAATGGGCACACCGGCTTTTTCGACCATCCGTTTGGCCAGTGCGCCAACGATTTCGAGTTTTTCTTTGCCTTCCGGAATATCGACAAGCCACAATTCCCCGACCGGCAATTCATGATAACGCTTGATCAACCCTTCGACCAATTCCGGCGTGTAGCTCGACCCGCCGCCGATCGTCGCCATTTTCAATCGTTTATCCATACTCCTCTTCCCCTTTCGCCCTGTTGGGCATGGTATAATCAATGTAGGAATCAACCAGTGGGCTTGGAAGCGCCATCCTTTCCCAGCTATCGCACGTTCCGTCCCATGAAAGCGAGGTGTCCCGATGTTCACTCCTGAACAAATCGCCCAGTTCTCCGAGCTCGACTACGCCATTTACGACTATGTGATGAAACATCCTCATGAAGTCGCGTACATGCGCATTCGCGAGCTCGCCGAGGCCGTCCATGTCTCGCCGCCGACCGTGCTCCGCTTTTGCAAAAAGGTCGGATGCGAAGGGTTCAGTGAATTTAAAACGAAATGGAAGCTGTATTTGCGCGAGACAAAGCGAACCGCGATCATCAGCAGTCAAGAGGCGCTTAAGGAATTTTTCGAACGGACGCTGACCGCCGATTACGAGCGGACCATTCTGGATGCGGCAGCCGCGATCGCCCGGGCGGATCACGTGATTTTTGTCGGCTCCGGCAGCTCCGGCATTTTGGCTGAATACGGATCGCGCTATTTTTCTGCCTTTCAAAAGTTTTCCGTCTACATCAAGGACCCGTTTTTTCCGATTTACGGCCATTATTTCCACAACTGCGCCGTGATCGCCTTGTCGGTGTCTGGAGAGACGTCATATACGCTCGCCCAAGTGCACCGGTTCAAGGAAAACGGCAGCACGATCATCAGCATCACCAACCGGAAACATTGCACACTCGCGAACATCTCGGACTACAACTTGACGTATTATGCCACCGCCGAGCGGATGGGACAGACGGATGTGACAACACAACTGCCGGTCGTTTATTTGCTTGAGCGGCTCGCGAAGGAAATGTACCGGTTGCTGCCGACGCAGACTGACCGCGGGCCGAGCGGGCGGT
Organism: Geobacillus sp. ZGt-1; assembly: GCF_001026865.1. Classification (NCBI taxonomy): domain Bacteria; kingdom Bacillati; phylum Bacillota; class Bacilli; order Caryophanales; family Anoxybacillaceae; genus Geobacillus; species Geobacillus sp. ZGt-1. The sequence goes on from NZ_LDPD01000026.1 coordinate 97,718, forward strand.
GACAAAGCTACAGCTCGGCACCGTTCGTCGCAATAACACGCTGATACCATTTGTTCCCTTAAACGTTCGGCCCGGCTGTTTGGCAAACACATCCCATACCGATAATCCTTTTCCATCTTCGTTCCACGCCCCTTCGACTTGATACGCAGCTGATGCTGCACCCCATAAAAACCCGGGCGGAAACGGTTTCAGATGGCGATGCTCCATTCAGATCGTCTCCTTTCTCACAACAACGTCGATGAATCATTCTATCACCAATAAACCGTGTTTGGCGAAAAAAGTAAAGGGCGCGGCGGCTTTTTGTAACGAGACGAACGTGAAAAACAATTGTTTCTTCGGAGTAACAAACTGTTACAAAAAGGATAAGAAAAGCAAGCGCGCAGTATGCAAAAAGCAACCGTGAGGACGTTCCATGAAATGCGAGCAACGGCACTCTCCATCCTTGTAGAGAAACACAAGAAGAAAAAGGTGCTCCGTTCCATTGAGAGCACCCTTTTCCCCATAAAGGCCCGTCTTCAGCCCATTTATGTTTGGGAGAAATATTCAACCTAATCCATCGAGCCGCCATACAGATGAAGCGTTACGGCAAAAAGATTTTCCCCGGATTGAGAATGCCGTTCGGGTCAAACAGCTGTTTCAACCGTTTCATCCAAAGCACGGCGTCTCCTTTTTCTTCACGCAAAAACGCCCGTTTGCCGATGCCGATGCCGTGCTCGCCTGTGCACGTGCCGCCGCGCGATAAGGCATAGCGGACGATATGGGCGTGCACGCGTTCGATCCGCGCCATCTCATCCGCATCGTTCGGGTCAAAGGCAAGCACCGTATGGTAATTGCCGTCGCCGACATGGCCGAAAATCGCGGCGGTCATGTTCTGCTCGTTGACAAGCCGGCGCGTATCGGCGATCGCCCCCGGCAGCTCGGACAGCGGCACGCACACATCAGTTGAGAGCATCGCCTTGCCTGGATAGGCGGCTTGAATGGCGAACGCCGCATGGTGGCGCGCTTCCCAAAGCTTCGCGCGGGCGAGCGAGTCGGTCTCGACCACAAACGAAACGGCGCCCTCCCCTTCGCACAATTCGTTGACAAGCTTTGTTCCGTCCTCGACGCTTGACGGGCTGCCGCTCAGTTCAATAAACAGCGTCGGTTTCACTGGATAATCGGTTTTTTTGTACGCATTGACCGCCGCGATCGTCGCCTCGTCAACGAGCTCGATTTTCCCCGGACCGACGCCCGCTTTCAGCACGGCAAACGCCGCTTGCGCTGCCGCCTCAAGCGACGGAAAGCACACTTTGATGGCCGTTGTCGCCTCCGGAATGCCATGCAGGCGGACAATAAGACGGGTGAACACGCCAAGCGTCCCTTCCGATCCAACGAACAAGCCGGTCAAGTCATAGCCGGCCGACGATTTCACCGCCAAGCTGCCCGTTTGCATGACCGAACCGTCAGCGAGCACCACCTCTAATCCGAGCACTTGATCGCGCATGACGCCGTATTTCACGCAGTTCGTGCCGCTCGCGTTCGTCGCCGCCATGCCGCCGATCGTCGCGTCCGCACCCGGATCGACCGGGAAAAACAACCCATATCGCTTCAGCGCCTCATTCAGTTGCAACCGCGTCACTCCCGGCTCGACGATGGCGAGAAAATCGTCCGGGCGAATGTCGATGATGTTGTTCATCAACGTCAAATCCAAACTGATGCCGCCCGCAACTGGAATGACATGCCCTTCCAAGCTCGTGCCGGCGCCAAACGGCGTCACAGGGATGCGGTGCTCGTTGGCAAACGCCATCACCCGGCTCACTTCCTCCGCCGTTTTCGGAAACACGACGACATCTGGCGCATGCGGCGCATGGTAGGCGATGCCTTTGCTGTGGTGGGCGAGCACCGTTTCATTGATGCTCACCCGCTCGCGGTCGCCGATCAATTCAAGCAGTGATTCGTATACGTTCATCGTTCTCCCCCTTATCGATGGGATCAGCGGACGTACCGCCCATCCGCTAATAACGCAGCAACGTGTGAATCCCTTCCGCAATACGCTCGGCATTCGGCAGCCAATCATCCTCGACCGACGGCACCGGGTACGGCGTGTCGTAGCCGGCGATGCGCACGATGGGGGCCGAGAGGGCGAATAGCGCCCGCTCGCTGATCAAGGCCGCCACTTCCGCGCCAAACCCGCCTGTTTTCACCGCTTCATGGACGATCATCACCCGCCCCGTTTTTTCCACCGAAGTGATGATGGTGTCGATATCAAGCGGCTGCAGGCAGCGAAGGTCGATCACCTCCGCATTGACCCCTTTCGTCCGCATCTCATCGGCCAGTTTGGCGACAAGCGGTACGGTCGGCCCCCACGTGAGGATCGTCACATCTTCTCCTTCTTTGACGACCCGCGCTTGGCCGAGCGGAATCGTGTACGGTTCTTCCGGCACCTCCATCCGAAACGCCCGGTACAGCTTCATCGGCTCCAAAAACAAAACCGGGTCTTCATCGCGAATGGCGGAAATCAATAGCCCTTTCGCATCGTAAGGATTGGACGGCATGACCACTTTTAAGCCTGGGGAATGGGCAAACAGCGCCTCGAGCGCATCCGAATGCAATTCGGGCGTCCGCACCCCGCCGCCGTACGGGCTGCGCACAACGATGGGGCACGAAAACCTCCCGGCGGAGCGGAAGCGGATGCGCGCCGCCTGGGCCGCCAGCTGGTCCATCGCCTGGTACACAAACCCGAGAAACTGAATTTCGGCAATCGGCCGCATGCCATTGATCGCCAAACCGATTGACGTGCCGATAATGCCCGATTCCGCAAGCGGCGTATCAAACACACGCCCCTCGCCAAATTGCTCAAGCAGCCCGTCCGTCGCCCGGAAAACGCCGCCGTTTTCGCCGACATCCTCGCCAAGCACGATGATGCGCGAATCGCGCTCCATCTCCTGGCGCATCGCTTCATTGATCGCTTCAATCATCGTCAGCTCGGCCATTTATCTCACCCCGCTCCGTTGTTTGCGCCGCATCACTTCTTCTTTTTGCTCGGCAAGCAATGTTGGCGCTTCGCTGTACACGTAATCGAATACATCGACAATCGAACCGGACTTGCTGGCGATGGCCGCCTCGTACGCCGCCGTCACTTCGTCATTCACTTGGGCGACAAGTGCTTCTTCTTGCGCTTCCGTCCATAATCCGCGCCGTTTAAGCAGCACGCGCAGACGGTAAAGCGGATCTTTCGTCCGCCATGCTTCCACCTCTTCCGGCCGGCGGTATTTCGTCGGGTCGTCCGCCGTCGTGTGCGGCCCAAGCCGATAGGTGAGCGCCTCGATCAACATAGGACCCTCGCCGCGGCGGGCGGCTTCGACCGCCTGTTTCATCGTTTCATAAACCGCCAGCACATCGTTGCCGTCAACGAGCACCCCTTTCATTCCGTAAGCGAGCGCTTTTTGCGCGATCGTCCGGCTTGCCGTCTGTTTCCGGTACGGGACGCTAATGGCGTACTGGTTGTTTTGGCAGAAAAAGATGACCGGCACGTTGTACACCGCGGCAAAATTCATCGCTTCATGAAAATCGCCCTCTGACGTCGCGCCATCGCCAAAATACGCAACCGATACTTGCGATTCGCCTTTCAATTTCGACGCCCACGCGCAGCCGACCGCATGCAACGTCTGCGCCGCGATAATGATTTGCGTTGGGAAAATGTTCAATCCTTCCGGCATCCGCTTTCCCGACAGGCGGCCCTGCACATAATGGAAAAACTGCTCAAGCGGCATGCCGTGCATCAAGCAGACCGCCACTTCGCGGTAGCTCGGGAAAATCCAGTCGTCTTTTCGAAGCGCAAGGGCGCTGCCGATTTGCGCCGCCTCTTGACCGCTAAACGGGGCATACGTCCCGATCCGCCCTTGCCGCTGCATGCGCAAAAGCCGCTCATCAATGACGCGCGCCCGCCGCATTTCCCGATAGGCGCGAAGCAGCCATTCATCGGAAAACGCCGCTAACTTCTCCTCATCGCCATTTCCGTTTTCATCGAGAATTCGCACGATCTCGACCGGCAATTTGTCCGGGTCAAACATGGGCTTCCCTCCTCATCATTTTTTCATCACGGCCCAGCTGCTTCTCTTTGGCGCTCGCTCTCTTCCAGCACGAAGACATGTCCTCCTAACCGAGCGCCGCCTACCGCACGTCCAAGAGCAACACTTCCGGATTTTCCAAATAGTGCGCCACCGTCCGCATAAACCGCCCGGCCGGCTCGCCGTCAATGACGCGGTGGTCAAAGGTGAGCGACATCCCCATCATATCGCGGATGACGATTTCATCGCCGACGACAACCGGGCGCCGTTTGATCGCATGAGCCCCGAAAATCGCCACTTCCGGATAGTTGATGATCGGCGTCGCAAACCAGCCCCCGCCCGCCCCGGTGCTCGTGATCGTAAACGTGCTTCCTTGCAGCTCCTCAAGGCGAAGCGCCTGGCGGTGCGCTTTTTCTGACAGTTCCGCGATTTCGATGGCGAGCTCGCGGATCGATTTTTGATCGGCGTCGCGGATGACAGGGACGACAAGCCCCGCTTTCGTCGCCGTCGCGATGCCGATGTGATAGCGTTTTTTCAAGACGATTTCATTCGTCTCTTCATCGAGCGAAGCGTTAAACATCGGATATTGCTTCAGCGCCCTTGTCACCGCTTTAATAATAAACGGCAAATACGTCAGCTTGATCTGCTCCTTGGCCAGCTCGCTGGCCAGGTTTTTGCGGATCTCGACGAGCTTCGTCACGTCCACCTCGTCCATCCCGGTCACATGCGGCGCCGTGTACGCCGATTTCACCATTTTTTCGGCGATTTTTTTGCGCAAGCCGCGAAGCGGGATGCGCTCTTCTTCTGGAACCACAAGCTCCGTGCTGGCGATGGACGTCCATGCGGCTTTGTCCGCCTTTTGCTCTATCGCCGTGCCCCCAACTGGCAAAACCGCGGCCCCGCTCCTTTCACGTAGCTCTGCCACCGCCACGGCTGCTTCCCGCTCGCGGACATATCGCTCCAAGTCGGCGAGCGTCACCCGGCCGCCTTCGCCCGTTCCTTCCACTTCATCGATCGGAACGCCCAACTCCCGCGCCCGCTTGCGCACCGAGGGCGCGGCAATCGCCCGCTTGCGCACCACCGTTGGGCGCGGGGCTTCTATATGAACAGCAGACGCAGGCTCCTGAGCCAAATGGTCAGTCGGCGCCGCTTCGGCCGCCACCGCCGCCTCGGTTTCCACGACAATCAACGGCTCTCCAACCTTCACCGTCGCCCCTTCCGGCCCGGCAAGCGCCACCACTTTGCCAGCGACCGGCGTCGTCATTTCCACCATCGCCTTATCCGTTTGAATTTCAGCGATCGGCTGATCGGCCTTGACCACATCCCCTTCGCGAATGAGCCAGCGGATGATTTCCGCTTCATGCAGCCCTTCGCCGATGTCAGGCAATTTAAATTCGTAGATCATGCCATATCCCCTTCCCCTTGTTCTCATGCTGTGATGGGAAACAAACACAATGGTGCAGCATCCATGGTGCGGCGATCATGAGGAAACATAGAAGTTAAGCGCTTACAAAAAACGTGGTGACCATTCGTTTTTTCTACCAAAATATCAAATGAATATTTTAAATTTTCCAACCTACAAGATTTATGATAGTCTATAGATTGTCAAACTGTCAATATAAGGAGAGCAGACATTTTTCGCCCGCTTCGACAAGCATCGACAACCCCTTCTATTATCGCAAAATAACAATTCTTGGTTCGATTTGACCGAAACACCGAGAACGGGCTCAACCGCTGCTGATTTCAGTGATGGGTAGGCAGTTTTCCGAAAAACATGGAAGGACGTGAAACATGGCTGTCTCGTACCAATGAGCGGAAATGGTTCAAAAAAAGTTAATTGTACGAGGTTTCTCTAAGAAGAATGAATAAGTTCAATGGTATTTTGCAATACATCACTCGTCTTATAAGAGGAGGAAGCAATATGCGTCTTGCCACGATTCACCATATCGCTTTGATTTGCTCGGACTATGAACGATCAAAACGATTTTATACAGAAATTCTCGGATTTCGCCCCATCCGGGAGCAATACCGCGCTGAGCGCCGTTCGTACAAACTCGATTTGGAGGCTGATGGCGGCATTCAGCTTGAGCTATTTTCCTTTGAAAACCCGCCGAAGCGCCCAAGCTACCCGGAAGCGTGCGGACTGCGCCATCTTGCTTTGGCGGTGGACAACCTCGATGAAGCCATTGCCTACTTGCGCCAACATGGCATCGATGCCGAACCCGTCCGCGTTGATGAAGCGACCGGAAAACGGTTCACCTTCTTCCAAGACCCGGACGCGCTGCCGATCGAGCTGTATGAAAACTAGAGAGAAAAGCACACTTGCTCCATGACGATGACAAAACGAAGCCTCTCCGTTGATTTGTGGTACAATGGGGTCGATACAAATGAAGGAGGCCAAACAACATGATTCGATTCGCAACCATCGGCACAAACTGGATCACCGAAGCATTTCTTGACGCCGCGCGCCTCGTCGATTCCTTCGAACTCGCCGCCGTCTACTCGCGAACCGAGGAGACCGCAAAGCAGTTTGCCGACAAAGTCGGGGCGCCGCGGACGTTCACGGACTTGCAAAAGCTGGCCGAAAGCGACGGCATTGATGCCGTCTATATCGCCAGCCCGAACGCACTTCATGCCGAGCAGGCGATTTTGCTCATGAATCACGGCAAGCACGTCTTATGCGAAAAACCGCTCGCCTCCAATGCGAGAGAAGTCAAAGCGATGATCGAAGCGGCGGAGCGAAACGGCGTCGTATTGATGGAAGCGATGAAAGCGACACTGCTTCCCACATTCCGGTCCATCCGCGAGCACTTGCCGAAACTCGGCCGCATCCGCCGCTACGTGGCGAACTATTGCCAATACTCATCGCGCTATGACGCCTATAAGCAAGGAACGGTGCTCAACGCCTTCAATCCGGCTTTTTCGAACGGAGCATTGATGGATATCGGCGTCTACTGCCTGTACCCGATGGTGGTGCTGTTTGGCAAGCCGAAGAGCCTCAAAGCACAAAGCCTCAAGCTTGAATCGGGGGTAGACGGCGAAGGAACAATCGTCTTCGACTACGGGGGGATGGATGGGATCGTCTTTTATTCGAAAATCGCCAATTCCTACTTGCCGGCGGAAATCCAAGGAGAAGAAGGAAGTATGATCATTGACGCCATCCATACGCCGACCAAAGCGGAAATCCGCTACCGCGACGGGCGGACAAACCGCCGATGTATTACGAGGCGGAAGAGTTTATCCGTCTCATCGAAAGCAGGGAACGGGAGTCGTCCATCAACTCACACCGCCATTCGCTTTGGACGATCGAAATCATGGACGAAGCGCGAAGACAAACCGGCATCCTCTTTCCCGCCGACGAGCGATAAACGAAACGTTCCAACCGAGTCTGTACGCGGACCGGTTGGAACTCTTTTTTCAGGCGTTTTTTCTGCCTCATCGGATTCCGTTGATAAGCAAAACCAGTAGCGTGTATTTGCACCCAACCAAGGAGCTGAGGACCGAGCTCCTGACTGGAAACCACGGTGTCACCTTTTGCTAAAATACGGGCCAAGCCATCCGCTTTCGTGCGTGATGACAAACGTCCAGTTGAACTCGCTGTCCACCACGTATAGATCGATCTTGGCGTTTTCCGCTGCCAGATCAGCGGCTTTCAAGACGGAAGCGTCCTCCACTTTGAACGCATCGTCACCATATTGAAAGAAAAGATAGCAGCACGTTTTCTCTTCTTGATCAAACGCCGTCTCCGCTTCTTCTTCCGTTAAACAGTCTCTCATTTTATAGCTGAACACATGCCATAAGTAGCCGTTGACTCCATTCCGATTATGAAGGTGGATGTGTTGTTTTTCTTCCGCAGTCAAATGGCCGGCAAACACCTTTTCCCACTGTTGTCGTAATTGCTCCCCGAAACCGGATTGTTTGCTGATTTTTATGTTTCGGCGAGCTAACTGATGAAATAACTCCATTCGGTTTCTCTCCCAGAAGGTTGGTGATTTAAGGGTTGTTTTTCACCAGCCTTCCAGGGACCTGATGCGGCGCCGCCTTCATTGGTGTGCTCATTTCGTCTGTCAGAATGTGCGATGGATCGACAAGATGGCTTCTCACCATCTTTTTCGCGCCGAGCGGTTTTCGTCCGTTCAGCCACTTCCCTGTTTCCGTCCGCACTTCGATGAGCAACTGCCGCGCACCCTATGCGCGACCGTTTCTGCGCCTTGCCGCCCCGTTCCTATTCACCCGTCTCGGCAAACCGGCGGATGCGCGCGCCAATTTCATCGCGGACGCGGCGGAACACCGCCAGCTTCTCCTCTTCTGTCCCTTCCGCTTTCGCTGGATCGTCAAAGCCCCAATGGACGCGCTTCACGTGCGGCGGAGTGACCGGACAATGGTCGGCCGCATGGCCGCACAGCGTCACGACCAAATCAGCGCGGTTCAGCAAGTCCGGGTCGATGACATCAGACGTTTGCTTCGAAATATCGATGCCGACTTCTTTCATCACCTTGACCGCATTCGGATTGAGCCCGTGCGCTTCAATCCCGGCGCTGTACACATCCCATTCATCGCCTAACAGTTGTTTGGCCCAGCCTTCCGCCATTTGGCTGCGGCATGAGTTGCCTGTGCATAAGAAATAAATGATTTTTTTCTTCATCGTTGATTCCCACCTTTATTTTGATTCTGGAGCAGCAGAGGAAAAATACTTTCGCTGAAACGCTAAAGCGACGTTGACAAGCGCGAGCANCACCGGCACTTCAATAAGCGGACCGATGACCGCCGCAAACGCCGCGCCCGAATGAATGCCAAACACCCCAATGGCGACGGCAATGGCCAGCTCAAAGTTGTTGCTTCCCGCCGTAAACGCGAGCGTCGTCGACACCGGATAACCAGCCCCCCATTTTCTCGCCAAAAAGAACGACACAAAAAACATGATAACAAAATAAAGAAGCAACGGAATGGCAATCCGGACGACATCAAACGGCAAGTTGACGATCATATCGCCTTTGAGCGAAAACATTACGATGATCGTGAACAAAAGCGCAACGAGCGTCAGCGGGCTGATTTTCGGAACGAATACCGTGTCATACCATGACCGGCCTTTCACTTTCACAAGCGTAAACCTTGTCGCCATGCCGGCGAAAAACGGAATTCCCAAATAAATAAACACCGATTTCGCCACTTCCGCCATCGTGATCTCAACAATCGCCCCCTTAAGCCCGAGCCATTCCGGAATGACTGTCACAAACACGTACGCATATAGCGAGAAAAACAATACTTGAAACAGTGAATTGAAGGCGACAAGTCCCGCTGCGTACTCTGTGTCACCGCGCGCCAAGTCATTCCAGACGATGACCATGGCGATACAGCGGGCGAGCCCGATTAAAATCAAACCAATCATATACTCCGGCTTGTCAGGCAAAAAGACGACCGCCAACAAAAACATGAGAATGGGACCGATCACCCAGTTTTGCACGAGGGATAAGACGAGTACCTTCACATCTTTGAACACGCGCCCCATCTCTTCGTAGCGCACTTTCGCGAGCGGCGGATACATCATCAAAATCAAGCCGATCGCAATCGGAATCGACGTTGTCCCCACTTGCAGGCGGTTCAATCCATCCACCAACCCAGGAGCCCAAATTCCGACTGCGATCCCGACCGCCATCGCAAGAAAAATCCATACCGTCAAAAAGCGGTCTAAAAACGACAACCGCTTCGGTTCACAACAATCCACCGTTCTTCACCTCGTTGTTTAAAGTCAGCACCCGCAGCGGGCCGTCGGATTCGCTGTCTCGATTTTGCGAATGTTTTCGTCTTGATCCGGAACGTACGACAACACCGCTTGCAGCAGGGAGTAGTATTCGCTTTGCGGCCGGAGCGAATAATACACCCATTGCCCCCTCCGCTCTTCTTTGATCAGCCCGGCATCTTTCAACTTGCGAAGATGCTGGCTGATCGCCGGCTGGCTGGTCGAAAACACCTCAAGCAGCTCGCACACACAGCACTCCCGCTGATTCAAAATCGCCAAAATCGTCAGCCGCGTCGGATCGCCGAGCAGCTTCAACACCCGAGCGGCTGCTCCTATCTCCATTGCGAGTTGCGGCATATCACCCCTCCATTCATCATCATATCATGATTTGCTTATATAAAAACGAACATCCATCATGAAACGGCCACGCCGACCAATGAAATGGTTTCCGTCAATCAGTATATAATTAAATAATTATATAAGTCAACCATGATGTATCGACAAAAGCAAGAAAAGCGAGCGTGCCGCATGTTTCCGCCGTACGCCCGCAAATGTTTCCCGCCCTCTGCCGCCGACACACCTTAGTCCATCCGCTTTTTCACCGCTGACAGAAGATCGATTGCCTTCGTCCCCACCCCGACGAATGTTTCCAAAATCGCTTGCGCCCCTGCAATCGAAAAAATGAAAATCAGCGGCATAGCGATAGTCGGAATGAAAAAATAGCCAAGCGCGATCAACATCGCGCTCCATACGCCCGCGCACCAGTAACAGTTCAACAAATAGCCGAATTTCGATTTCGGCACTTTCTTGATTTCCGTACTCCCGTCTTCGTGTTGGATTGTCTCTTTTTTCATAAACGGATTGCGAATAAACTCCGTGATCTTATCAAAGACGATCAAGTGGGTAAACCGATAGCTGGCCAAAATCATCATGATGTACGTCATCCAGTCGAGTTCGCGAAGCATGGCGAGTCCCTTTCTTTTTACATTTCGTCCCTTGTATTATGGACCAAAAGTCGTTTCATTATCACATGACCGCCACAATACCAGGAGGAACAAAGCCAGCTGTCCACCTTTTTGCGCAGCCACAAAACGTCCGCATGAAACCCTCCTCTTTGTTTTTCTTCTTGGGCACAATCATTTTCTGGTATAACTTATCTTCTTCACCCCAAGTTTGGCGTGACTCGGCAAACAGCATTTTGACCTTTTTCATGTGCCTGCAATGTCCTTTAACCTGTCGAACTTAAAATGTCACTTGACGATTCCAAACGTTGAAACAACCACAAAAAAACGAGATGTGCAAACAGTCGCCTCAACGGGAGCTCCCTCTGCGGCGCACATCTCGTTCACGCGAAAGAATATTACGCGTTATTGCCCTTGAACCAATTCGAGCGGAACCGGAATAAATTTTTCCACTTTCTCCCCTTTGTGAACGCGAATGGCGGCTTCCACAGCTTTTTCGCCAATTAATGCCGGTTTTTGTGCGACCGTGGCTGCCATTTTGCCTTCTTTCACGGCTTTGACTGCGTCATCTGTCGCATCGAATCCGACCACAAGGACGTTGTTCATTCCATGTGCTTGCAAGGCCTCTAAAGCTCCTAAGGCCATTTCGTCATTATGGGCAAAGACCGCTTGAATGTCTTTATGGCTTTGCAAAATATTTTCCATGACCGACAATCCTTTAGCTCGGTCAAAATCCGCCGCCTGTTTGGCGACGACCTTCATATTGGCTGCTTTGTCAATGATTTGGTGAAATCCTTCTCCACGTTCACGAGCGGCCGAGGAACCAGGAATCCCTTCCAATTCCACAATGTTTCCACCGTTTTTCAAGTGATCGACAAGAAAT
>NZ_LDPD01000026.1:109369-111380 GCF_001026865.1 Geobacillus sp. ZGt-1
CCAGCCACATTGTCAGAAGCGATATGGGTGACCACTTTCCCGCCGTCCGCGCTGCGGTCGACCGTAATGACCGGGATGTTGGCGCTGTTGGCGGATTCAATCGCAGAAGCCACGGCGCTCGAGTCCGTCGGATTGACCAAAAGCACATCGACCTTCTGCTGGATCAAGTCTTCAATATCGTTAATTTGTTTCGCCGAATCATTTTGGGCATCAACCACAATCAGCTCTGCCCCTTCGTCTTTGGCGGCTTTTTCCGCTCCTTCTTTTAAGGTGACAAAGAACGGGTTGTTCAAGGTGGAAATGGACAAACCGATTTTCACTTCCCCATCCTGTTTCGTTTTCCCTTTGTCGCTCGATGCGTTGTTCTGGTCGAGCGAACATCCACCCAACACGCCGCCTGCAAGCAACAATGTGGCTAACAAACCAACTGCTTTTCGCATTTTCATACTCCCCCTTATTTTTTGATAACATCTATCATACTTCTTTGCGGCGGTCTAACAGCACCGCAAGAAGAATGACCGCTCCTTTGATGACTTGCTGGTAAAACGACGACACATTGAGCAAGTTCAATCCATTGTTCAATACACCGATAATCAAGGCGCCGACTAACGTGCCGAAAATCCAGCCTCTTCCTCCTGACAAACTGGTGCCGCCTAAAACAACGGCCGCAATGGCATCCAACTCGTACGCCGTTCCCGCTGTCGGCTGCGCGGAATTCAAACGGGAAGTTAAAATGAGCCCCGCCAAAGCAGATAACGCCCCTGTTAGGGCATACACATATATTTTGAGTCGATCAACGCGAAGTCCCGATAGACGGCTCGCTTCTTCGTTCCCGCCAATCGCGTACGTATGGCGGCCAAATGTAGTCTTTTTCAATACTACATACAAAGCGATATAGACCGTGAGCATCAATATAATAGGTACGGGAATGCCGAAGAAATAACCGCGCCCCATCATCTGAAACAGGATGTCATCAGACGCAAACCCTGTAATCGGGCGACCGTCCGTGTAAACGAGAGTCAAGCCGCGAAACGCCGTCATGGTCGCCAGCGTGGCAATAAAAGGAGCCACTTTTCCTTTGGTGACCAAGACTCCGTTCAAGACGCCCATGGCCGCGCCTGCTAATAAGCCGACGAATATCGCAACAAATCCATTGACCCCTTGCGCCATCATTCCTGCTGTGATCGCGCTTGATAACGCCAACACCGAACCGACCGATAAATCAATGCCTCCCGTTAAAATGACAAACGTCATGCCAAAGGCGATGAGCGCGTTAATCGATACTTGCCGCAGGAGATTGAGCCAGTTGTCCATCGTCAAAAAGTCATCGCTCAATATGGAAAGCACGATGCATAGCAGAAACAGCCCGATCAAAGGCCNTAGTTTTTTCACATCCCATTTTCGCTTTGCTCCCATCATCGATTCCCCCCTGTCGCCGCCCGCATGATGGTTTCTTGATCCAACCCGTCGTTTTCCAAGATCGCTTGCACTTTCCCTTCATGGACGACCATAACGCGGTCGCTCATGCCCAATACTTCCGGCAGTTCAGAAGAGATCATAATGATCGCGGCGCCTTGGGCAGCCAATTCATTGATCACTTCATAAATCTCTTTCTTTGCCCCGACATCCACGCCGCGAGTCGGTTCATCCAAAATGAGGATGCGCGGGTTCATCGCCAGCCATTTGCCGAATACGACTTTTTGTTGATTCCCGCCGCTCAATGCTTTCACGGGTAAATCTGGGGAAGAGGCTTTAATATTCAACAGATGAATGTATGTCAACACCACGTCCCGTTCTTTCGATGACTGGATGAATCCCGCTGTTGCTAATTGTTCCAACTTCGGCAAGGTCAAATTCTCATGGACGCTCATCTCGAGAATGAGCCCTTTTTGCTTTCGGTCTTCGGTAATCATGGCGATGCCATGTTCGACGGCTTGGCGCGGAGAACGGATGCGCACAGGACGCCCGTCGATATAGATGTCTCCTTCATCGAATGGTCTGGCTCCGAAAA
>NZ_LDPD01000026.1:111413-117004 GCF_001026865.1 Geobacillus sp. ZGt-1
TCAGTCCCGCCACACCAAGCACTTCACCGGCTCGCACAGAAAACGATACATTCTCAAACAACCCTTTTTTCGTGAGCCGCTCTACGCGCAGCCGTTCTTCTCCAATGGTGACGCGCCGTTTTGGAAAGCGTTCCCCAATTTGCCGCCCGACCATCATTTGAACAATTTCATCGAAGTTCGTTTCCTTTACTCGTTTCGTTCCGATGAACTGGCCATCGCGGAGAACCGAAATCCGGTCGCAAATGGTAAAAATCTCTTCCATCCGATGTGAAATGTAAACAACCGCGACGCCTTGCTGTTTCAAGGTGCGAATAACAGAAAATAAAGCCTGAATTTCCCGTTCCGTCAGCGCCGCTGTCGGTTCATCCATAATAAGGCACTTCGCATTCGTCGAAATGGCCCTGGCAATTTCGATCATTTGCTGTTTTCCGACAGACAACCGACCGGCGAGTTCTCGTGGGTCAAGGTCCATCCCTAATCTCCGCAAATAGGAAGCGGCCTGTTGCTCCATTTCTTTATAACGAATGACACCCGTTCTCCCGATTTTCGGCTCGCGGCCAAGAAAAATGTTTTCGGCCACCGTCAATGTTGGAATGACATTCAACTCTTGATGAATCACGACAATCCCGTCGCGTTCCGCCTCTTTCGGATGACGGTAATGCACTTCGCGCCCGTTGACAACAATCGTTCCCCCATCCCGCTCATAAATGCCGGTCAACACCTTGATGAGCGTCGATTTCCCCGCTCCGTTCTCTCCCATCAACGCATGCACTTCTCCAGGAAGCACTTCAAAATCAACGCCATTCAGAACGATATTGGCGCCAAACGATTTTTGAATCGACCGCATGTCAATCAAGGGCCTCATCGTTTCTGCCCTCCTTTTCCTTCAGAAATCTTTCGATGAAAAACTTACACCGGAACGCAGAATGATATTGGCATAGGGGGTTGCCTCTCCTGTGCGAATCACCGCTTTCGCCTGCTTCGTCATCGCTTTGAATTGTTCGTGGGGAACAAACTGCACAGGCACACCACCCATTCTTGCCCTGATGCTTTCGTATAAATCCGGATTCTGGTCTTTGATCTCCTCGGCTAGTACGATTGCTTCAATTTCCAATTCATCAACAACCGCATCCAACACGGATAAAAAGGGCGGAAACCCTTTGACGAGAGACAAGTCGATGCGCGCCTGTTCGTTCGGAATCGGCAACCCGCAATCGGCAATCACGATCGTATCGGTGTGCCCGAGCGAGGCAAGCAGCGTGTTCAATTCTTTATTCAAAATCCCGCTTTTTTTCATCAGTGACTCTCCTTCTGTCTGGACAAAAATGATTCGACCTCTTGCCGTCTCGGCATCCCAGCTTGCGCCCCAAGTTTCGTCACCGACAAGGCCGCCGCCGCATTGGCAAACCGACACGCTTCATCAAGCGGCTTCCCTTCTGCCAACGCCACGGCAAGCGCACCGTTAAACGTATCGCCCGCGCCCGTCGTATCCACGACGGGAACTTGGAAACTTGGAATGAGCCGTTCTTGTCCATCTTGCCAAATGCGCACCCCTTTTGCCCCTTCGGTGACAATCAGCTTATCGGCAAACGCTTCTTCGTCCATCTTGTCGAACAAAATCGTCCGTTCATGTTCATTGGGCGTCAAGAAACTCGCCTGCTCAAGCACCGACGGCGGCAGCGGCTGGGCCGGAGCGGGGTTGACGATGACGCGCACGCCATGGCGATGAGCGATCGAAACCGCCCGTTCCACAACGGGAAGCGGAATCTCGAGCTGCAATAAGCAAACATCGCTTTCGGCGATCACGGATTCACATGAATCGAGATCTTCCGGCGTAAGCGCATGATTCGCCCCAGGAACGACGATGATCCGATTGTCCCGCTCAGAAATCGTAATGGAAGCAATGCCTGTACTCCCATGTGTAACCGGTTTCACATAATCGACGGAAATGCCCTCATTTTGTAACGAACGGATGAGCTCTTGACCAAACGCATCATCCCCCACTGCGCCAATCATCCGAATGTTGGCGCCGAGGCGGGCGGCTGCCACCGCCTGATTCGCCCCTTTGCCGCCGGGAGTGGTGAGAAACTGTTCGCCTAAAATCGTCTCTCCTTGGTTTGGAAATCGCGCCGCCACAGTGACTAAGTCCATGTTGAGGCTGCCGATCACCGTAATGGTTGGTTTGTTCAAGTCAATCCCCTCCTTGACGTCGACTGCCGCACCACAAGTTGAACCGGAAGTTGATAATGGAGCTTTTCAAGGGGCTTTCCCTCAATTTGTTTAATTAAAATTCTTGCCGCCATGGCCCCCATTTCGTAAATAGGCTGAGACACGGTCGATAGTTCGGGTGTTGTCATTTCCGTCAGCGGGATGCCGTCGTAGCCAATAATGGCAATATCATCCGGAACCCGCAGCCCGCATTGCTGAACCGCTTTCAAAGCACCGACCGCCATCGCGTCGTTGCCGGCAAAGATCCCGTCCATATCATGTTCAGCCAACGCGGCCATCACCGCTTCTTTCGCCTGCTTCAACTGGTAATTCCCTTGAATGACGAGCTGACGATCTCCCAACCCTAACGCCCTCATTTCATCTTGATAGCCGCGGAAACGCTCCATGGCGTTCACCACGTGGTTGGGCCCTTGAATATGGGCAATCCGCCGGCAGCCCACTTCATACAAATGCCGCGTCGCTAAACGAGCTCCCTCGTAATTATCCGCGACCACCGACGGATAACGCTCATGCAACGGACGGTCGAGCACGACAATCGGAACATCCCATTCCTCGACTTCTTCCGGCGCGAACTGATTCGTGGTCAAAATGACGCCGTCCACATATTTTTGCTTTAACACTTCGATGTATTCTCGTTCTTTTTCTACTTTCTCATCGGAATTGCATAGAATGACCGTATAGTCATAAATATTCATCACATCTTCCACCGCGCGAACGAGTTCGGGAAAGAACGGATTGGTAATATCAGGGACAATGAGTCCGACTGTTTTCGATGTCTTTTTAAACAGAGCTCTCGCCACTTCATTCGGTTTATAATTGAGCTCTTTCATCGCCTGTCTAACCCGTCTTTCCGTTTCCTCATTAACATATCCATTTTGATTTAACACCCGCGAAACGGTGGCGACGGAGACACCTGCACGCTTTGCCACATCACGAATCGTTGCCATGTTCGCTTCCTTCTTTTCTGTCTATGTGTAACCGGTTACACATAGTATATCCTATTTTTTGTGCGCCATCAAGCTTTTTTTAAATACTAGTGATTTAAGGGGAAATGTTGCTCCCCAGCAACGTTTCTCAAACTAAAAAACCTTACAAAAAAACATAATTTTATCCCCTTCAACTTTTCGAATCCGTTGTACTTCGTCGGTCTTTCACGGCGGTTCTCAAACAATGTGCGGCCTTTTTTGCAAGCTGACGTAAACATGATCGCACAGCATTTTCAAAAAAAATCCCTTGCCTGCCGCAAGGGACTTCTCACTTTTCCCTCCACCGTTCGCTCGCTTCATCCGCCCGTTTCGCGGCCACCATCATGCTCATGATGACGAGCATCACGAACGAGCCGACAAACATTCCCGCGATAAACGCGACCATGGCTCTCTCTCCCTTTTCTCGCAAACTTGTTATTTGCCATTCTTTCCTTTTACATCTAAGCCGATACATCGGGAGAGCTCATTCTATTATACGCCGCGTTTGACCGCACAATGCTTTGTCCTTAACCAATGGCGGCAAACAAAGACGATCAAAAGCGCAATCAGCGCCCCGCACGAATCAATCGCCACGTCTTTTGGCGTCGCCGTCCGCCCTGGTTCAAACGATTGGTGCCACTCATCGGTCGCCGCGTAGGCGGTCGCAAACAGCCAAGCGCCTGCATACGCAAACCGCTTGGGCAACAGCGCCCGCCACACAAGCGCGGCCAAAATGCCAAACTCCGTCAAATGCGCCGCTTTGCGAATCAAAAAGTTCAAAAATGGCGGCCCCTCTTCATCCCCGCCGCCAAACGGCAAGTACGATAAAATCATCTGCAGCACATGCGCCGTATTCGCCCCAGTGAACCAGGAAGACTCGCTGAACGTGTAAATGACGACACACCAGAGAATGACAGGAAGCCAGCGGGAAAGGAAATCTCTCATCGTTTCACCTGCCAACACCTTTTTACCAACAAAACAAGGTACCTAAACAACAAACGAAAGTAGACACCTTGTTCGCTAAACCCTTTACCATCATAACAGGGATGGTGATATTTTTCCATTTTCTTTTTTGAAAGCTTCTTCACCGTTGTTTTAAAATCGTTCGCTCACAGGCTGGAAAGAAGACTTCTTTTCCGTTCCCCTTTTCTTTCACCCATTCCCCTTTTAAGGGAGATTCTCTCCGTGTTTATGTTTTCATGAACAAGGGTATAGTAGTAAAAGAAAAATCTGTACATTTTTTCTGGCCAGCATTATAATTTTTAGAAAGGAGAATCAATGAGGTGATCAATATGCCCTCCGCTTTGGAAACGAAAATGAGGGTGACACTATCTTGCACGGAACAGGCCAACAAACCGAATAAGGATCTTTCATTTGCCGAATTACGAAAAAAAATAGCCAAACCTTCTCCCTTTGGCAAAAAATTAGTAGACATCTACAAACAAGGACGGTAGCCGATTATGTCGTTTGTGATGACATATGAAGATGCCATAGATGAACATTTTGGACAAGCGTCTATATACATCGATGCTTGTTTTATTTTGGCCTATATGGACTCCGATGATCCAAGGGGAGATAAGGTATGTGAAATCCTTCAAAAATGGCATAACGAAGGTGTAACGAAATTAGGGATAAGTACACATGTATTTGGGGAAGTGGTACATAACTTATTCATTCAAGAAATTCTATTACCATTAGAAATCTACCATAAAAATCAATCCAATTTACATTCAAAGTCTCGCCAAAATCATCCCCTTGGAGAATTAGAAGAAAGCGTACCCTTCCTATATAACGTTTGGAAAAAACATATTCCAAAATTCTACAAGAAGAACGTTTCTATTAATATTTCAGAATTAATCAAATTCGTGAAAATGAATTATCCCTCACAAAGAAACAAGTTGCAAATCTTCTACAACAGTTCCATTGATCGATATAATGAATTTTTATCTGCCATAAGGCAACATTTCCGCATCGAATTCCTAACAACAGATGCCAACATTCAAGATTTAGCCTTGGCTCAAATGCGGCTCCTTCAGCTCGAAGCCTATGATGCCTTGCACTACGCCATTGCAACATATCATCATTATGACTACTTCGCTACGCTTGACGGCGATTTTGTCCACGCTCTTTACAACCAAGACCTCGACCTAGCACCGATCACAAAAATTGTCAAAATCGCCTAGCCTTGTCGTCTTGATCGAATCGAAGTCCAAAACAAACATTAAGGAAGGCAAAGAGTCCCCATGCTCTCTTTATTTCCTTTATCCACTCATGTGAGCTACACCAAGTTCAACCATGTGAATTAGCGACAGAGAAAGAGCATGCAACTCACATTTCGCACCCTGAATAAAAATTCGAAATAAGCCCGATTTGACCGAATAAAAATTAATTATTTTA
>NZ_LDPD01000026.1:117062-117162 GCF_001026865.1 Geobacillus sp. ZGt-1
CAAAGGTTGCGAAATATGAGATGCAATATATCGATCCGCCTTTATGATGTACAAAAAAGCGGAAGCATCCTACTCTACTTCCGCCAACAGTTTCAACGTC
>NZ_LDPD01000026.1:117186-117488 GCF_001026865.1 Geobacillus sp. ZGt-1
ATCTCAAGCGCGTCTTCGTCAATCGTAAAGCGCGGGTGGTGGTGCGGGTAAACGATGCCTTTTTCTACATTGCCCGCGCCGACGTAGAAAAAGCATCCGATCTTCACCCCATCGTCGTTGGAGGCGATCGTTCTGCAATCGCGAGGCTGTCCCCGTGTGATCAACGCATTGGCCACGATGTGCCTGTTGTACGGGCATCAGCTGAAAAAGGACGTCATTGAGGTAGCGTCAAAAGTTCTATGAAAACTCCACACAGATCATCCCATTGAGCATCGTGGGGCATGCGGAGGGCCGGATTCGCC
>NZ_LDPD01000026.1:117528-117606 GCF_001026865.1 Geobacillus sp. ZGt-1
GGCGACGGGGACAAAAAAGAAGGCAATAAGAAAGCCGCCCTTGCCATGACCGAATTTTACCTTTGGCGGTGTTCGGTT
>NZ_LDPD01000026.1:117638-117760 GCF_001026865.1 Geobacillus sp. ZGt-1
AGTTCTGTTCAACGGGCTCCGGCGGACAAAAAAGTCAGGCCGCCTCTTGTTGGAGAAACGCTTGTGCCATGGCGATCAGCTTCGTCCACCGGGCCGGCATATGCGGAAGATCCGCCAGTTCC
>NZ_LDPD01000026.1:119121-119217 GCF_001026865.1 Geobacillus sp. ZGt-1
CTTTGTTTTGGCTGTTGAGTGTGTGGTTACCTCAATGATGGCCGAAAACAATGGGGGTGGCAAGCTTTTTTTCTTCCGACCGTTGAAACTCAAGGA
>NZ_LDPD01000026.1:119235-119337 GCF_001026865.1 Geobacillus sp. ZGt-1
GATAAACTTTTGACAATACCGTCATTGACGAGGAAGTGGTGCGCATGGCCTTAGAGGAAATGGGGGTATTAGCACGAAAGGAGCCGAATCGGCCTCTTTTGT
>NZ_LDPD01000026.1:119477-119593 GCF_001026865.1 Geobacillus sp. ZGt-1
TTGAAAAAGGGATTCTGAAAGAATGTGCTAATTTACACGTGCGAAAGAAGCTGGCAAAACAAGACGAAGAAGGGATTCTCGTGGAGCTGAACAGCACGGTCGGCACGTTGGAGGAC
>NZ_LDPD01000026.1:119827-119894 GCF_001026865.1 Geobacillus sp. ZGt-1
GGGATCGGGTGGAGAAAGGGGCAGTTGGAGGAGGAAGAGCCCCGGAGGGCAGCCTCGGCCTCGACGA
>NZ_LDPD01000026.1:120241-122054 GCF_001026865.1 Geobacillus sp. ZGt-1
GAGACATGAACCTCCTTGTGGGTAGTTGTGAGCACATCTATTTTACTCAAGGAGTCCCGTTCATGTCTCCTTTTTTGTTTGATTGTCAATTTATGTTAGCAAATTTGCTCATCTACAGTTCTTTAATACAAAATATAAGATATTTTGAATGGGATCAATCCAAGGAATTACCGGAAGTAAGTTTGACCGGTTATCTACAGTTGTCTAAACATTTTAATGAAACTATCAGCTAAATACCACCTTCTATGGGTGGTGTTTTTTATTCAACATAACATAAGATATGTTGCATTCAACGATATCCGACAAAACGAGACGAGGTATTACAAAAAACTCTTTACATTACCGTATTTTCCCGATAAAATAATTATTGTAATAACTGTAATATAATGAATATTTAGTTATATTAAAACCACCCCTTATCCTATGTTTTGATTTTGTTCTGTTTCACAAGTGCGTTACATGCCTAGTCTCAATCTTTCTAAGGGTGATCATTTTGAACGCTACAAAATTTTGTATAGCAACGTTTCTTTCAAACTTGGGGGACGTCATATACAGTGTTGTTATAGCTTGGTATATTGCTGACGTTTTACAATCAGGTTTTTTGATGGGAGCAGTTTTATTTTCCCTAGGTTTGTCGAGATTTATTGCTGGGCTTCTTTGCGGACCGGTTATTGATCGAATAGGGGCAAAGTTGTTTCTGTGGTTGTCAGACATGATAAGGACAATCATTGTGTTAGTTTTGGCTATTCTGTTATGGGATCATACTATCTCTTTTGTAATTCTCATAATGGTCTCCGTTTTGTTTGGAGCGATTGATGCTTTTTATTGGTCAGCCTCAGAATCAATAAAGCCAAGATTAGTCGCTACTGAATATTTGAGTCGTCTCAATAGTCAATACTTCACTGTTGTAAGAACAACGATCATTTTGGGCCCTTTAATAGCCGCTTGGATGGTTGAATCAATCTCAATAGAACATTCCTTGATAGCCATTTCTATCTTATATGCATTTTCAACTTTTTTAATTTTGTTTATTGACTCTAAAAATAGTCATCTTGAAAATATAAACGATAATAATGATAAAACTTCTTACTTTTCGGATTTAAGACTTGGTTTTAGTTTTTTGAATAGACAAAAAATGATTTTTTATTTGGTTATAACTATGTTTTTTGTAAATATTGGAGCAAACGGGGTTAATGTATTGTTCCCTTTTTTAGCTAAAAATGTTAGTGATGATGCTAAGTATTTAGGATATATATATTCATCGATGTCAATGGGAAGTTTGTTAACTGGTTTAATCTTTTCAGTTAAAAGCATTCACAAGGTTGAATTGAAGATTATTTATTTATCTTTTCTTTTACAAGCTACTGGTATTGCCGCACTATGTTTCACCCAAAATTTTTTGATTATTCTAATTTTCGTTTTTGTAATTGGCTTAATTACTGGTTTTATAGGAGTCCTTATACCTACTTTTGTTCAACGTTCTGTGCCTATTCATTTATTAGGAAGAGTTAATAGTATTATGATGGCGATTTCAATGCTTTCAACGCCAGTAGCCCAGTTTATTTTTGGGGTCAGTGTTGATTATTTCAATATAAAATATCTTTTCTTCATTGCAGGTGCTTTGGGTATAGTTACTAGTTTATCTTCGTTATTAATTAATGTGAGAAAAGGTACGCCAAGAGAAACTGTAATGTAAAGGAGGTGTTAAGCTTGAATATATTAGTTGGCGTTACAGGTTCTTCAGGAGTTGTTGAACTACCTATGTATTTACGAGTTTTTAGAGAAAAACTAGATGCTAACTCACATTTCGCAC
>NZ_LDPD01000026.1:124063-124705 GCF_001026865.1 Geobacillus sp. ZGt-1
TATTTTTAAAAGAAAAAATTAATAAATCGTGTGCCTATGAAATTCGGTATTTTTTCCTAGGATCCGCATCACGAAACCCTTGATATAACAGCATTTTGGTCATTTCCATTTGCCTAAAATGACCTCAAAACTGTCGAACTCGGGGGAAGCATCCAATACGATAACACATAGGCCAGGCAGCCGTAGGCAATGATGTAAAACGTCGGCCCCCCTTTTCCATAGGCCCAACCGCTCCCACCAAGGAAGGTAAACGTTGTATAAATCTCGCCGGCCATCAAGAGAAACACAAAAATCGTTCCGAACCCGCGGCCACCGACGGTCCATTGCTCCAAATTCATGTCTTTTCCTTTTCGCGCCTGCACCCCTAGATAAAGAGACAGCAACAAGAAAGCAAAAATCATCACTAAGGCCGAGTTCATGTCTGCTCATCCTCCTTCACCGCAGGGTCAAAACGATACACGATGGCCATGATAACCGAAGTGGCGATCACCCAAGCGACCAGCCAAAAGAGAAGCAACGGCATGCCAAACACGTACGGAGTCACTTGATTCACAAAAGGAACGCCGCCGAGCATGCCGATAAATGGGACAATCATTAACCAACGGATGCTTTTCATCTTCTCTCCCTCCCTCTAGAAATGTT
>NZ_LDPD01000026.1:124908-126140 GCF_001026865.1 Geobacillus sp. ZGt-1
ATGTTCGGTTTCAAGCGGGCGACGGCTTCTTCGCCCAATAGTTCACGCGCTGTTTCCTCAATGACGTGGGTCACTTCATCGTAGTTGATGACCGGGCGGTAGCCGTAGTCAAATCGAAACTCATACGAGGCGCCGTGCGCTTCGGTGATTCCTTTGACAATGCGCTCCATCCATTGCGGCACCGTGCGCCGCAGCGTCTCATCAAACGTGCGCACTGTCCCTTGGATTTCGACCTCCCCAGGCAGGACATTATGCGCCGTACCCGCCACAAATTGCGTCACGGACAGAACAAGCGGCTCGAGCGGGTCGACATAGCGCGAGACGATGTGCTGCAAGTTCGTCACGACTTGCGCTCCGATGGCGATCGCATCGATCGTTTGGTGCGGCATCGCCCCGTGGCCGCCTTTGCCGATGATGCGGATGAAAAAGCGGTCGGGTGCGGCCATCATCGGCCCATACACAATGCCGATTTTTCCGCGCTCAAGCGGCGACCAAAGGTGAGTGCCGATGACGACGTCCACCCCGTCCATGACACCAGCTTGCACCATCTCCTCCGCCCCGCCGGGGAACAATTCTTCCGCGTGTTGGAACAAAAAGCGGATTTCACCGCGAATGTCATCGCGCAGCTGGGAGAAAATTTTCGCCGTCCCGAGAAGCATCGCCGTATGGCCGTCATGTCCGCACGCATGCATCACGCCTGGGTTTTTTGAGGCAAACTCAAACGTGTTTTCCTCTTGAATCGGCAATGCGTCCATATCAGCGCGAATGGCGACGACCCGGCCTGGCTGTTGGCCAATGAGCCGCGCCATGACGCTCGTTTTCGTCGGCCGCGACAACTCAAGATGGCCGAATGATTGCAGCGTCTCGTACACAAATTGCGCCGTTTTCTCTTCCTGGAACGACAATTCGGGATGGACATAAAGCGGCTGTATAACAATAAAAAACTCCTGCCTAAAACAAACGGCAGAAGCGGATCGCCGGTATCGCACAGACATAGCCCGCGAATGCTGATTCATCTCTTTCAGTCATCTTCGCCAACTCTTAACCTCTCTCCACCGCACAGATTTAAACCTATGTGCGCTCCATGGAGTTGCTTACGGTGTGATGAAAAGCGTTTATTGCGACGATCGTTCGCACAAAACACGAAGGTTTCAATCTCTCACAGGTACGATAAAAACTCAAATGTCCGGAATGTGGGTCATCAATGAGCGGATAGTTTCAATCCCTCATAG
>NZ_LDPD01000026.1:126204-126341 GCF_001026865.1 Geobacillus sp. ZGt-1
CATAGGTACGATAAAAACAAACAAGTTGAAAATTACTCAAGAGCTTTCAAATGTAGCGTTTCAATCCCTCATAGGTACGATAAAAACGGAAGCCAGCCAATCGCCAAGACAGCGAGAGAATAGTTTCAATCCCTCAT
>NZ_LDPD01000026.1:126538-126696 GCF_001026865.1 Geobacillus sp. ZGt-1
CATAGGTACGATAAAAACCCCAGAAAGCACTTGATATATCAATCTTTTTGCTCCAAAGTTATTTTCAGAATACCATAATCCAAAAATTCTGTCAATCGTGTTCATGTACGATGGCTGTAGGCTTGAAGTGTGTAAAAAGATTGTCGTCGATCCCCCGG
>NZ_LDPD01000026.1:126707-133160 GCF_001026865.1 Geobacillus sp. ZGt-1
GATTGGAGGTCGACGACAATGCTATGCACAGCGTGCACTTTGAATTTCCTCTCGTCTCGTGCGCTGCTTAGCCGCTTAAGTCCGTCAACAGCCTGTACGCAATGCACATTGATTTTATCATACGTTTTGGCTGGCGCCAGCCGACATTCATCTTCCGCTTATTGCTTGAATTGCGAACGGGAGTCTTCTTTTGGAACTATGATCAAAGATGCCCCTCTTCTCTATCTGTCAGATACAACAAGCACATCAACATGTTTAAGTTGCTGCATAATTACATTAATGAGCGATCCTTTCCATATTTCCTCCCATCTCGTCCGAGCAGACATCCCCATCACAATCTGGGTGATTTTATATTCTCGACATACATCCACGATTTGATGGGCAACACGGCGCGAGGCAGCCTCTCGAACGAGAAAAGTGGCGCCAAATTGCTTAGCCATTTTCTCCCATTCTGCTATCGTCCTTTCTGGCGATTGTCTTTTCTGCTTAATGTGCAAAATGTATAACTCGGCGTTTAATCGTTGAGCGATCCGCCATCCACGTCGAATCAATTTTTCAGCGTTTGGCCGATAGTTGACACACACTAGAATTTTTTCATGAATGCCGGTCGGTTCTTCAATTCCCTGTTCTTCTCTCTCTTTCTCCAAACGCATCTCAATATCATCGGCCACTTCTCTTAACGTCAACTCCCGCAAGGCAACGAGATTGCCCTTGCGAAAAAAATGATTGAGCGCCTGATCAATTTTTTCTTTCCCATATACTTTCCCTTCTTTAATGCGCTCGCGCAACGCTTCCGGCGTGATATCAATCACTTCGATTTCATCGGCTTCCCTAAGCATAAAATCTGGCACGCGTTCATTCACTTGGACCCCTGTTACTTGCTCAACGATATCATGAACACTTTCTAGATGTTGAATATTCATTGCCGTCCAAACATGAATTCCCGCCTGCAAAATTTCTTGTACATCCTGATAGCGCTTTTTGTTTTTACTGCCCGGGGCGTTGGTATGGGCCAATTCGTCCACAATCACCACATCCGGGTTGCGTCGAATCACCGCGTCGACATCCAATTCCGCAAATTCTTTTCCTTTATAATGGATTTTCTTGCGAGGAATGATTTCCAAGTCTTTGATTTCTGCCTCTGTCTCAGCCCGTCCGTGTGTTTCAACAATTCCGATGACGATATCGATCCCTTTTTCTCTCACATCGTGAGCATCCCTCAACATATGAAATGTTTTCCCGACACCAGGGGCCGCCCCAATATAAATTTTGAGGCGGCCTTTCTTCATATTTTCGATTTTCTTCAATATCTCTTCCGGAGTCATTCGTCTATATTTATGATTCATTCCGTTTGGAACGCTCCTCCACTAATTTTTGAACAGCCATATTTAAGCGCACAACGTTGACCCGCGGTTCACCAAAAACGCCCATCGCTCTTCCTTCAATGTGCTGCTTGACCAAACGGGTCAATTGTTGCTCCGATAATCCCGTTGCCTTTGCTACCATCGGCACTTGGAACAATGCGGCAGCCGGGCTAATATGAGGGTCGAGTCCAGATCCTGAATTGGTGATTAAATCGATAGGGATATCTTTTTTCGTCTTTCCAGGAACTTTTTTCAACCATTGCTCTGCATCTTTCTCCATCCGTTCCATCATTTCTTTGCTGGAAGGCCCATAATTTGGTGAACCTGATGCACTTGCATCATATTGAATCGACGAAGGGCGGCCGTGAAAATAGGAGTCCCCCTGAAATGATTGTCCAATCAATTCCGAACCGATGGCTCTTCCCTTCTCATAAATAATGCTTCCTTTCGCTTGATGAGGAAATAACAACTGGGCAAGGCCCGTCATCGCTGCCGGATACCCGAGCCCAAGCAAAACGATCATGAGCAAAGCAAGGCGAATATTTCTCATGCCAAATCCTCCTCTCTTTTACATAAACAGGCCTAGGGCAAGATCAATGACCTTTATGCCAATGAATGGAGCAATGACTCCTCCGCCTCCATAAATCAACATATTTCTACGCAAAAGTTTTTCCGATGACATCGGTTGATAGCGCACCCCTCTCATCGCCAACGGAATCAACAGAGGGATGATCACCGCATTGAAAATTAACGCGGATAAAATGGCGCCCGCTGGCGAATGCAGATGCAAAATATCGATCGATTTCATCTGCGGAATGCTGGCCACAAACACAGCCGGCAAAATAGCAAAATATTTGGCAATATCATTGGCAATGCTAAATGTGGTCAATGCCCCCCGGGTCATCAGCAGTTGCTTCCCGATGGATATCACTTCAATAATTTTCGTCGGATCGGAGTCTAAATCAATCATATTCGCCGCTTCTTTTGCCGCCATCGTACCGCTATTCATGGCCAATCCGACATCCGCCTGCGCCAAAGCCGGCGCGTCATTCGTACCATCCCCCGTCATAGCAACCAAATTCCCTTTCGCTTGTTCTTCCCGAATAACACGAATCTTGTCTTCCGGCTTGCTTTCCGCAATAAACTCATCCACTCCTGCCTCGTTGGCAATCGTTGCAGCGGTCAGTGGGTTGTCTCCTGTGCACATGATCGTTTTGATCCCCATTTTTCTCAATTCATCAAATCGTTGGCGCATTCCCGGTTTTACGGTATCTTTCAAATAGATGATGCCCACGATGTCTGCTCCAACGGAGACAGCCAACGGCGTGCCCCCCTGTTTAGCGATTTGTTCGCTTTTTTCTTTCAAATCGCTTGGAATGCGGCCGCCCAGCTGTTTGACATGACGGGAAATGGCATCCACCGCTCCCTTGCGATACGGAATGCCTTGAACGTTCATGCCGCTCATTCTTGTCTCGGCAGTAAACGGGACAAACTCCTCGTGTTCATACTCAGCAACATCTGCTTTCCATCCTTGCTGTTTCGCCAATTCAAGAACAGAACGCCCCTCAGGTGTCTCATCCTTAATCGAAGACAAAACGGCTGCTTCCCGTACTTGCTCCTCTGTAGTCCCGCCAACAGGAATAAACTGGGCGGCCATTCGATTTCCAAACGTAATCGTTCCCGTCTTATCAAGCACGATAGTTGTAACGTCCCCTGCCGCTTCCACCGCTTTTCCGGACATCGCCAACACGTTGAATTGTGTCAAGCGGTTCATCCCGGCGATTCCAATGGCCGATAATAAGCCGCCAATGGTCGTCGGAATCAAACAAACAAGCAAGATGATCAAGGTTGTTATCGACAAATGGATGCCGACATAACGGGCAATCGGAACTAATGTGACAACGACAATCAAAAAGATGAGCGTGAGAGTCACAAGCAAAATGTTCAGCGCCAACTCGTTCGGCGTTTTTTGCCTCGTTGCTCCTTCAACAAGAGAGATCATTTTATCCAAAAAAGACTCGCCGGGGTCGGCTGTGATTTTTACTTTAATCCAATCGCTGACGACTTTTGTGCCGCCTGTCACCGAACTGAAATCTCCCCCTGCCTCCTTAATAACAGGGGCGGATTCCCCAGTAATGGCCGATTCATCAATGGACGCCAACCCTTCTATGATTTCGCCGTCACCTGGAATGAGATCACCGGCTTCGACGAGAACAATATCCCCTTTTCGCAACTGTGTGGACGCAACCAGTTCTATTTCCCCTTTTGCGCTGATCCGCTTGGCGATCGTATCCGCTTTCGTTTTCTTGAGCGATTCCGCTTGTGCCTTTCCTCGTCCTTCCGCCAAAGCCTCAGCAAAATTAGCGAATAAAATCGTGAGCAAAAGAATGACGAATACCGCTAATTCATATTTCCAATCCTCTATTCTAAAAAAGCGAGGAAACAAAAGCATAAGCAACACGATCAATGTTCCAATCTCGACGACAAACATTACTGGGTTGCGCATCATCACAAGAGGATTTAACTTTTTGACGCTCTCTATTGCCGCTTGCCGCACAAGCTCTGGCTGAAACAGTGATTGGCGATTGTCATTCCCTCTCATCTCGACGTTTCCTCCTTAGCGAATGGTTAAATATTCCGCCACCGGACCCAGGATCAGAACAGGGAAAAAGGTAAGTGCTCCGATAATGAACACTGTCCCAAATAAAATGACGCCGAATGTGGCTGTATCGGTACGGAATGTTCCAATGGTTTCGGGCACTGGCTGTTTTCCGACCAAAGACCCAGCGACCGCAAGCATCGCAATAATGGAAACATATCTCCCCAAAAGCATGACAACACCAGTCGAAATGTTCCAAAATGCCGTATTATCCTTCAATCCCTCAAATCCTGACCCATTGTTCGCCGCCGAAGATGTATATTCATACACCACTTGCGAAATGCCGTGGAAGCCAGGATTGCTGATTGCCTCGGTCCCCATGTGCGTCATTAACGCTATGGCTGACGGCGCCAAAATAATGAGAGGATGAAGCAACAACGCGATGACGATCAGCTTCATTTCCTTTGGCTCGATCTTGCGCCCTAAAAATTCAGGTGTACGCCCGACCATCAAGCCTGATAAAAAAACGGCAATCATCGCATACATCATGATGTTCACAAACCCTACCCCATCGCCGCCAAACACGTTATTTAACATCATTAATGCCAGCGGAACGAGCCCCCCAATCGGAGTCAAACTATCGTGCATATTGTTGACTGACCCGGTTGTGGCCGCTGTCGTGATCGCCGTAAATAAACTGGACAGCGGAATGCCGAAACGTACTTCCTTGCCTTCCATATTTCCTTGGTCAGCTGCAAATCCTGATTTGCCCACAAGGGGATTCCCAGATTGTTCCGCATTGTACACAACCCCAAGCATCATGACGAACAAAACGAACATTGTCGCAAACAATACCCACCCCTGTTTGCGATTTTTTACAGCATGACCATACGTAAAAGGCAGAGCCGCTGGAATGCACCACATCGATAACATCTCGATTACGTTCGTAAACGGATGAGGATTTTCAAACGGATGAGACGAGTTCGCTCCGAAAAATCCCCCTCCGTTTGTCCCGAGGTGTTTGATGGACTCAAGCGAAGCGACAGGTCCCAGCGCTAACGTTTGTGTGCCTCCCTCTAATGTTGATACAGCCATGCGGGCCAAGAAGGTTTGCGGAACCCCAAAGGCCACTAACAAGATCGTTACGATGACAGATAGCGGGAGCAATACACGCACATTCGCGCGCACAAAATCTTGATAAAAATTCCCTATCGTTTTTCCTTTTTTAGACAACGCGCGAATTAAAGCAGTAGCAACAGTCAGTCCCGTGGCGGCTGACGTGAACATCATCATCGTCACAAATAACATCTGTGATAAAATGGATAATCCAGATTCTCCGCTATAATGCTGCAGGTTTGTATTTGTCATAAAACTAACCACAGTGTTAAACGTAAGAGTCGGCTCCATATTTTCCACTTTGGCCCCATTAAGCGGCAAATAATGTTGAATACGCAAAAGCCCATAGGATATACCTAACAATGCCGCATTCACGATCAACAATGCTGTACAATACGACTTCCAAGTCATCTCTTCTAGTGAGCGAATACCTGATAATCGATAAATCACCGCTTCAATGGGCGAAAAGAAACGATCGATCTTTCCTTTTTCAAAGAAAGCCACATATAAATATTTTCCCAATGGCACCGCGATAACGATCAACAACAAGAAAATAAGTGTATATTGCGAAAAGACATGCCACATGTTTCTTCCCCCTCACGCGTGATCACTCATATTCCAATTCATAACTGAATTTATCTGACCGTCAGTTCAAAATTTTTCCGGGTAAATAAGTGCGTATACGAGATAGCAAAATACCCCCAATATCACCATCCCTACTATCCAGATCATTGTTCTTCTCCTCCATTCACCACGGAATCACACCAAACAGAAAATTCATAAAAGAGAATAAAGCTCACGACAAGCAAAACAACCATCATCACATCCCACATCAGTGATCCCTCCGCCTTTTGTCATCTTTCCGCTTAAAGTTCGGAAACATTGACTTATACATACACGAAGATTTCTCAACAAACCAAATTTATTATTTTTTACATAAATTACATATTTTTTATAAAAAAGAACAAAAAAAGACAGCCAGAGGGTATCTGGCTGCCTATGTCAAGCCATAGGAAATACCCCCCTTCTCTCAACACGCTTACGAGGTTAGCTGACGGATTCGGGTGATGAGAGTCACCCTACCCGTTCAGAACAGGCGTCCTGAACAGGATTCACCCCATGTGGCGCACAAAGCCACGGTTGGTTCCCCCGCTCCTATTCGGATTCAGCGATCTTTAGGGAATGAATGGTTATTTAATTTGAGGCTCATTATACTCTTGGTCCACCATACCGTCAAACAGCTAAAATTAGCTATTTTTTTGAAAATAAACGGAAAAATCATCAAGAAAGCGTTTTACATTTATTTTTTCATAAGCTAACTAATTTATTCTTTATTTTTCATCTATTTTCAAGCACCCGAGTTCGACAGTGACT
>NZ_LDPD01000026.1:133166-134056 GCF_001026865.1 Geobacillus sp. ZGt-1
ACAAAATGCCTCTCGACCCTCGATGCAATAAGAGACGGAGCATTGGGTGTTTATGAGTTGAAAATATCCGATCCATCCCATGATGTATTGATTTACTCGCTGGATGTGCTCCTGCATGGAGAGGATCTAGTTGGGATTCGTCAGTTGTCGAATCCGCTGTTTCAGGCGTTGGACGACATGGGTTACATCGTGTAAAACAATTTGGGGTGCCTTGGTTAATTTTCTTATCGATTGCATATGCCATTTAAAAAGGTTCATGCAATGCACCTTGCAGCAAACTATTCCGCGCAGTCAAACACAACAGCGGCCAATGCTGACCGATCATCGTAAACGTAGCGTGATCCATCTACTAATTGGAAAAAGGGGTCGAACAACATGACGAACTTTCAAGATCCATTCGGACTGGAGGAAGGGATTCACACGGATTTTCAAGAGGACATTCGTATGCAGGCTGCCTTCAGCTTGATAAAATTTTGTCAAGCCAGCGGCGACTGTCCGATTCATCATGATGAAATGCTATTTATCATTTATTCACCAAACAAGCGAACTTTGGATGAAGCTCATGTTACATTAAATGAAAAGTTGCGATTCAATGCACGTTAGACAACCATAAAGCATGTAAGAAGGCACGGATGCATTCCATGCCTTCTTTGCTTTCCCCGTCCATTGATAAGCACGATGTCCAATCGCCAACTTTTCCTCCTACATCGCCCGCTTTCCTTCTTTCACCGTAACTGGGCCAAACGGAATCCAACTCACCACAACGTTGATGCTGTCACTAAAATCATCGACCCTGGCACCATGGCAGTGAGCAACCCAGCGGCGCCAATCAATCCCGCCACCCAAGGATCAAACGTTTGAACTGACAATCTTGGATATGTCAAGCGAAA
>NZ_LDPD01000026.1:135066-141699 GCF_001026865.1 Geobacillus sp. ZGt-1
CTCGTTTTCGTCGGCCGCGAAAGTTCAAGATGACCGAATGATTGCAGCGTCTCATAGACAAACTGCGCTGTTTTCTCTTCTTGGAACGACAATTCCGGATGGGCATGCAAATGACGGCGCCAGGCGATGACGTCCGTTTTCACTTCATCGACGAGTCGTTTGATTTCTTCACTTGTCATCCATGGTCTCCCCCTGTTCGTTTGTCTTTTTCGTTATTCCCCTTGGGCCAGTTGCCACACTGTATGATAAAGCACCTCTGCTCCAGCGGCGCAGTCTTCTTTAGTACTCCATTCCGCCGGACTATGACTCACTCCGTCTTGGGAGCGGACAAAAATCATCCCGATTGGGCAAATCGGAGCCAACTGTACGCTGTCATGGGCTGCGCCGCTCGGCAGCCAAAACGACGGGTAGCCAAGCTTTTGGCACGCCGCCTCCGCCGCGCGCTTCACCTCATCGGAACATAGCACCGGCGGCATTTCTTGCAGCCGCTCGGTCGTGACGCGGACGTTCCGCTCCTTGGCGATCGTCTCTGCCCGCACGGCTATGGCTTTCCATACTTGATCGCGCACCTCAGCCTTCAAGTCGCGCAAATCGAGCACAAATTCGACCCGTTCCGGAATGACATTAATACCGCCCGGATATACATGCAACTGTCCTACAGTACCGACCGTTGTCCCTGTTCGTCTTGCTTCCTCTTCGATCACTATGATGATCTGGGCGGCCGCCGCCATCGGGTCGCGCCGCAATGACATCGGCGTGGCGCCGGCATGTTCCGCCTTTCCTTCGATGGTAAATTTCACCCAAATCAGACCGGCGATGCCAGTGACGATGCCAACTGGAAGTCCTGTCTCCTCAAGCACCCGTCCTTGTTCGATATGCAATTCGACATAGGCTTTCACCGTTCCTGGTTTTCGCGCTGCCTGCGGCAAGCGGTCCGGGTCAAGCCCCGCCTGTTTCATCGCTTCAGCGAGGGAAATCCCTTCCGCGTCGCGGCACTCGAGCGCTTCCGGCGGCAGTGTTCCGGCCATGGCGCGGCTGCCGATCATGCCGAAACGAAAGCGCGCTCCCTCTTCGTCAGTGAACGCCACTACTTCAATTGGGTGGTGCGTCACAACACCGTGCTCGTTCATCGTCTGAACGACTTCCACGCCGGCCAACACCCCGAGCGGTCCATCAAAGCAGCCGCCGTTGTAAACCGAATCGAGATGAGATCCAACAAGGACGACCGTGGCATCCGGATTCGTCCCTTCTTTCCGTCCGATCAAGTTGCCAGCCGCGTCTTCATATACGAAAAGCCCGGCTTCGCGCATGTAGGAAGCGACGAGATCTTTGGCCCGCCGCTCTTCAGCAGTGAACGAGAGGCGCGTGACGCCGCCGCTTGGTTGCTTGCCGACCTCCCCTAGTTCCATGAGCCGTTGCCAAAGACGTTCCCCTTGAATCAAGCTATCCTCCCCTCACGCCAATTACGGATAATTTTCGGATATGTCCTTAATTATAATGGAAACAGATGAAATTTTCAAATAATACAAATAATACAAACGCCTTCAAGACAACAAAAAACTTCTGCCTGTCGCTAAAGGCAGAAGCTGATCGAGCAATTATAAGAAAATGCGGTATACTTTGCGCGGACGCCCGCGCGGATACGGGTTTGTTTCCCCGGCCACTTCGGCAAGGCCCACGGTCTCCAATTGGTTTAAAATCCGGCGGGCGCTGCGCGGCACAATCCCCATGTNAGAGGCCAACTCATGCGCTTCGATCTCGTTGGTTCCTCGTTTTTGCAATATTGCTTTCAATTTGCAGAGCGTCGCGGCGCTTAATCCCGTCCGCTCCGCCAGCTGCCGCAGTTCTCCGCCGCCGAGCGAATAGCGGAGGTGCACACTTTTTCCTAACGGACCCGAGATCGTTCCGTCATCAAACACCACCATCCACGCACCCCGTCCGCTTTGTTTCGCATGCAAAAACGCCTTCCCAGCCTGAATTTCGGCCTCATACGCCGTTCGGCCGATGCCGATTCCGCACGCGATGACCTCGCTGTACAAGAGCTCCGTCTCCTCCGCCGAGGGGACCGTTTTATAGCCATCGGTGATCTCTTTTAATGCGCCCCTTGTCGTAAAAATGACATAGCGGCCCGGCCCGGCGCTTTTCAGCGACCCTTGGACTTTTTTTGCATACCGTAGCAATTTTTCCGTTGTCTTCATCTCCAGACGATATATGTCATCGGTCGAAAATGTCTCTGGGGAGGCCGCCTGCATCGCATCGACTTCAATCATTTGCACGGCGATTTGCGCATCTTGCACCTGCAGCATCTGTCCGGTGCGAATGATGGTTTGGATGACCGCTTCCACCGCCGAGCGGGCAGGCAATACCCGATACACCGGCATTCCGAGTTTCTCCAGTTCGAGATGGGCTGTCCGCAAACAGGTGACCGCTGCTTCCGTTTTCCCTTGTTTCCAAAGGGTGTAATGATAGTCGGACAGTTCCTGGGCCGAAATGCCTCCCTCGTAATGCTTGACGTATGGAATCGGCTCCTCGATGCCCGCCTCTTCGAGCAGCCGTTCGATTTCGCGGCGCTCGTACGTGTCAAAACTAAGCCGGCTGACCGGAATCTGCTCCGTATAGTGCGCCTGCAGCAGTGTGCGGTACAAGCTGGCACCAATATGTGGCACATAAAACAGCGGCGCATCGACCTCACTGGACTGCTTGACGATCGAATACGGCACTTGTCCGGAAAACAGCCACATATCAACTTCTGACGCGAGCGGGCGGATCAAATCGATCACTTCACTTTCATCCCAATACACAACGGGAACGCAAACAAGCTCTTTGTACTCTTGCGCCACCGCCTGAATAATTGACAGCGAATCGTCCGCACCAAACAGACCTAAGCGAATGCGGATGATACATCCCTCCTTTTGCCGCCTGCCCATAGCGGTGGGAAAAGACGGCTTCTTCAGCCGCTCTCTTCCCCGCCTGTCTCCGCTTTCAAAGTGGCGGGCCACGACCCCACGTTTTCCCATAAAACCACTGGAAACATAACCTTCTCTTTCTTTGAAACGGCGATTGATGCCCCGCGCCCGCCGGCATGTCTACTATCCCACTTCCATCGAACGGACAGACCGCCTTATTCCCTTTTTTACAAAAAAGCCGTCGTGGCGATGCGAACGGGACAATTAAGCGGCATCCCTATTCACTTTGTTTGTGGAAAAAGGCAGCTGAGGCGCACTGGAGAACGTCAACAGCCCGATCCACTTTCAGCTGCCTATGCCCCACCGGCCGACCGATCGACTCGTAGATGAGGCCGGCGGCGTCGGCTTGTTTCGGGTCGTAGCAGTTGCGCCCGTCAAGCACAATTGGCCGATTCATCAGCGTCTTGTAACGGTGAAGGTCAAATTGCAGCACAGCCGGCCATTCGGTGAAAATGAAACAAACATCCGCGCCGCGAATGGCTTCCTCCATTGTCTCGCAACAAACAACCGCATCGCCAAAACGGCGCGAGACATGACCGAGGGCGGCCGGGTCCCAGACGCGCACGTCGGCTCCTTCGGCAATGAGCCGTTCGATGTTCGCCAATGCCGGCGATTCGCGCACATCGTCAGTGCCGGGCTTGAATGCGGCGCCAAGCACAGCAACAGTCCGGTTGCGAAAATCTCCGATGTGCGGACGCGCTTTGTCAAGAAGCTTCCATTTTTGTTTCTCATTGACGTCCATCGCCGCCCACACGGTTTTGAGCGAATAGCCATGGGAGGCAGCCAACGCATAAAGCGCCTTCGTATCTTTCGGCAGGCAAGAGCCGCCGTAGCCGACGCCGGCGCGCAAAAAGCGGCGGCCAATGCGCGGATCCATGCCGATTCCTTCCGCCACCGCCTGAATGTCGGCCCCTACCAACTCGCATACGTTGGCGATCTCGTTGATGTACGAAATTTTCAGCGCCAAAAACACATTGGCAGCGTACTTGATCATCTCTGCGCTTTTGCGGTCGGTGACAACGTACGGGAGCGCAAACGGGGCGTAGAGGTCCTTCATTATCCGCTCAGCTCTCTCCGATTCGACGCCTAACACAATGCGCGGCGCCTGCAACGTATCGCGCACCGCCGTTCCTTGTGACAAAAACTCCGGATTGGAAACGACATCGATACGCACCCCCCCGCGTCCGTGTTCCGCCAAAAAGCGAGCCGCTTCGTCTCCCGTACCGACTGGCACGGTCGATTTGATGGCCACAAGGCAGTCGCGTTCGGCCGACGCGGCGATGCGGCGCAGCGTTTCCCATACGTCATCGAGCTTGACCGATCCGTCCGGCAGCGGCGGGGTGCCGACCGCGACCATGATCACTTCCGCCCATCGATACGCTTCCGCATCGTCTGTGGTAAAGCGAAGGCGGGCGCTGTTCCGTTGGATGAGCGGTTCGAGCCCCGGTTCATAAATGGGGACGATTCCTTCATTCAACCGCCGAATTTTTTCCTCATTGACATCCACGCATATGACATCATGACCTTTATCAGCCAGGCAGGCGGCGGTCACAAGCCCAACATACCCCGCCCCGGCGATCGTGATTTTCATCGTTCCTCACACCTTTTTGATCCATTGCGGCTATTGTCGCTTGTTCTCATTATATCGAATCGCCTGGGGATTTTCATTGTTTTCGCCTAGCCGCTGAGTTCACCGGTTGTGCTCTGCGGCCAAAAGAAAACCGGGAGGAGCCACCCCCCCGGTTGCACGGCGTGTTTCCGTTTGCTTGATGACGGCCGATTGATCACAAAAACGAACAGACCGCCGATCAACGATTTCTCCACGATCATTTCTTATTCAAAATAATGCCGAACCGCATCCGCGATCGCGGCCGTCACTGCTTCCTGATAGTCGTCTGTCGCCACCGTCGCCGCATCTGTGCGGTTGCTTACATAGCCGAGCTCAAGCAATACAGACGGTCTGTCGTTTTCCCGCAGCACGTAATAGTCGCCAAACGCAACGCCGCGGAAAGGCAGTGCGGCCAATCGGGAAAGCGGGTCTTCGAATGATTGCGCTAAGCCGTAATCGGCAAAACGGTCGTAATAATAAACGGTGATGCCGCTCGCCTGTTGGTCATCTGCGCTGTCATAATGCAGGCTGATAAACGCATCCGCTTGATACAGGCGCGCCATCGCCACGCGCGCGGACAGCGGCACATACTCATCGCTAGAGCGCGTCAGCACGACGCGGGCGCCGTAAGATTGCAACTTGTTTTTCAGAAGCTTGGCGGTTTCCAACGTCAACTCCTTTTCCTTGATGCCATCGACACTTTGGGCCCCGCCGTCTTTGCCTCCGTGGCCAGCGTCAAGAACGATCGTTTTTCCGGCCAGCGCCTGAACAGGACCGCGCGTCCAGCTGTCTACATAAAGGCGGGAGTCGCTAGGCGCGATGGCTGAAAGCAGCGAGCGGTCAGCCGACTGGGGCGCTTCCGCTTCCTTTTCATTAGCTTGTCCACCCTTTACCTGCACATATGCGGATGACACCCACCCATCAAGCCCTGTTTGGGAGGCAATTTTGTACCATCCCGGTTTCTTTTCCACAATCTCGACCTCTTCACCACGGACAAGGCGTCCGACGCGCGCTGCCTTCAATAACGGCTCAGCCCGAACGTTGAGCGAACTGGCGTTGACGATTCCGGTTTGATGCGAAATCGATGACTCCCGAGCCGCAGTGAGGTATGCTGAAGACACCCAGCCGATCGCACCGTCTGCGATCACTTCCGTCCATTCCCCATCTTCCTTGATGACCCATACCGTTTCTCCCCGCGCCAAATGCCCGATAATTCGCCCATCTCGGCTCGGCTCTTGTCGAAGGCGGAGTCGGTTTTCTTGCACGACGGCCGTCTCTTTTGCCAACGCGACGTACCGCGCGGCGATCCACCCGGTTCGATTCGGTTTCCACTCGATGTTCACCCATCCATCCTTGACCTCGATCAGCCGATACGCCTCGCCGCGGTGAACGTTCGCCAATGGACGGTATGGCACCCCCGGCCCTTGGCGGACGTTCACCTGATCCGCCGTCACCACCGCCAACTGAGCGGTTTTCCCACTCTCCCCTTTCGCCCCCACCGGCCAAGCAGCCGCAGCCAGCCATAGCAAACAAAACAACAGGGCGAGCCATATTCCTCGCCTCATGCGCATTCCCTCCCCCGTTGTCTCCAATTTGTCTACTATATCGTTCGCGCACAACGGGGAATTTCCTGTCTGTCACTTGGGAAAACCGCTCGACAAAACTAGCGGGGCGGCATCCATCAACCGACAATAGCTCTCCTTTTTCTGCATGATGCCTCTTCACACGACAGCAGCCACAACGCGCAACCCAGTCGAACCATCCAGCTACGGCCGACATACCACCATCGCTTCTCTAACCGATGTCCGAATGGATAAGCCGTCCCCATGAAGAAACACGCAGAAGCGCCAAAAGCGCTCCGTGCTCCAACGGGAGACGGTGTCCTTTGTCGCGCTGGAACCATTCAATGACGCGCATTCCATTGGGAAAACGGTGAATGAACAAGCACCAAAGTGTTTCAAAAAATCCAAAATATTACAAATACTTCATACCCTCTATTTTTTGGTAAAACGTCCGTCTCGCCACTGCTTGTTCGTTGTAAGACAGCGATTCATCCAA
>NZ_LDPD01000026.1:141716-142406 GCF_001026865.1 Geobacillus sp. ZGt-1
GCGACAGCTCATATTTTTGGCCAAAAAAGCGGCGCTGGCGCACCCGTTTGATTTCATGATTCTGCTGTTTGTTCATGCAGCACTTCTTATACTTTTTCCTACTTCCACACGGGCATGGGTCATTCCAGCCGATCGACATGCGTCATCCTCCTCTCCCATCTTTCTTTATTTCAATATTTCCATCAATAATGTTTAAATTCTACTATGGACAGGATAAACTACTATTATACAAAACGTTTATCCGAAAGGAGACGAGGGCTATGAACCCCGACAATCTTGCTAAACTGATCGACGAATTGTCTGCCATGTTCCATCCGACAGAGCGGGACCGTCCACACGGCAGATGGGTTGAGGCGCCAAAGAGCGCACCCCCCTCCAAACGGCGGCGGTCCAAAACAGCCTACCAGCTGAAAATCACATTAAACGGCATCCGCCCGCCGATTTGGCGGCGCGTCCTTGTTCCCGGACATGCGACATTTCACGAGCTTCATCTCATCATCCAAGAAGCGATGGGATGGGAACAAGCCCATTTATACGAATTCGATTTCGGAAGCGTTCTCATCGGCATCCCTGACGGCTGGGATTCGTTTCAGCTGGAAAAAGAACTGATGGACGCCCGCCGCATCCCATTACAGCAATGGCTGACGGAAGAAAAACAAAAGTTTCTATATATTTACGATTTTGGCGACT
>NZ_LDPD01000026.1:142430-146607 GCF_001026865.1 Geobacillus sp. ZGt-1
CTTGCCTGAAAGGAAAACGGGCGTGCCCTCCCGAGGATTGCGGCGGCGTCTATGGCTACCTGGAGCTGCTGGAAGCGGCGGCGCAAAAAGACTCTCTTGCCGATCCCGAATTGCGCGAGCTGGTAGACTGGATGTACGACATGAAAGGCGAAGATTTTGACCCTGATGCCTTTGACGTCGAGGAAGCGAACGAGCGGCTGGCCTATATCCGATTGTAACGCATGCGAAAGAAGGTATCCGTCATCTCTCAAGGGCACCTTCTTTCGCACCCATCTGTCCTTTGTTGCCTGCTTTGTCCATCGCCTTACAAAAATCCCCGTTCGGCAAACGTCTCCCAGACGAGCTCCTCGAGCTCCTTGCGCAACTCAGCTGCATCGACTCCTTCAAGCAA
The DNA here is from genome assembly GCF_001026865.1 of Geobacillus sp. ZGt-1. Lineage (NCBI taxonomy): Bacteria > Bacillati > Bacillota > Bacilli > Caryophanales > Anoxybacillaceae > Geobacillus > Geobacillus sp. ZGt-1. The sequence goes on from NZ_LDPD01000026.1 coordinate 142,822, forward strand.
CCCGTCCTTTTTCCATGTTCGGATCGCTTTGTCGATCAAGCGATGGACTTGATCAACGTCCCAGCCCTCGCAATCAAACAACTCCTCAACTTGGTCAAGCCATTCCTCAATCGCACGGTCCAGCTCATCGCCATCCTCCATCCCACCGTCGTCGAACCAGATCTCATCACCGTCATCCCCATCGTCAAAGAGCCACTCATCATCATTCTCGCCCTCATCATCTCCATCATCGAGCAACTCTGTGCGAAATAAAAACAATTCCATCACAGCGGCTTCCACTTCCTCTACAGGAACGCCGTAGTGTTCCGCAACCTTTTCCATATTGACAAATTCTCTTCCAGCCATTTCACTCGCCAAATAACGGAGTGCAGCCGCATACACAGCAGGATTCTTGATGACCGGTTCATCCATTTCGCAATATGCGCGCCAAAGGAACGCAGCCTCGCTGAGCACTAAGGAGGAGGTTGTTTCTTCCTTTTTCTTTAATTCGCGAAAAACATCATCTTGATCTCGATCCCCCCAGTCCTTTTCGCTCAGCAGCTGCCACAACAGCTCATGGACCGCTATTTCAAGCAATTCCGGAAACGACTCGCGCAAAAACACTTCACACGTTTTCGTATCCGGATTCCATTCCGCTTGAAGCGCCCGCGCAAGCCGATCCTTCCCGCTCTTTGGAATCGGCAGCACCTTCATGAAGTACGCCCACTCGTCCCCATGTGGAACGAGGCATCCTACTAACACGTCCCCCTCCCTAGCAGACGGAAGCTCCTCCGGCGTCAAAAAACGGACGTACTTTTCTTTTCTGGTCAACAGATCGCGTACAAGGAAACGCCGCTCATCCTCGATATGAATGATCTCGTCAAACGACGGAACCGCCTCGTCCCATCGCTTCAAATGAGTTTGCACTGCTGGACGCCACCGCGTGCGGCGCCGGCTTCTCATATAGGCTGAAAAAATTGTCATCCCTTTGTCATCAACGTGTCTGTGAAAAATCGCCCAGTTCGTCAGCAATAAATTGGCGCTGGTCTCCAGCTCGTTAGGAAGCCCTTGAAATGGAGAACCAGACATCATGAAAGCAAGCTCTTCCTCATATCGCTCTAACGCAAACGAAAACACATCTTGCATACATTTGGCCACTTCACGGTCAATTAGAGATTCTATCGATACTGCTTCTTTCTTCCCACAACAATGCTTGTACGTTTTCCCACTGCCGCATGGACAAAGATTGTTTCGCGATGCCTTCACCATATAGCTACCTACTTTCTTTGTATCATAGTCATTGAACGTTCTCCCCCTCTACGCTAACGCTCGGGCCAGCTAAACACTTTGGGGAGACATTCACGATCAACGTGTGATGGAACTGCTTTCAGCAACACATATCGCAAGCACTTTGGGACTTCCGCCGCTCATGTCGAGAACATCGATTCGCATTCCATTTTTATCAAAAGGTGCCCTTGGCTTTTTCAAAACATGCCATATTTCCTTCTCCAAGGAGAAATCAGCCAATCCATGATTTTCATGCCGGTTGACACTCCGCACTCCTAAAGGTGTAGGATTCTTGGATCATTCGCGTCCTCATCCGTTTCTCGGTAAAACGAGAAAAACCCTGCTTCTCAAGCACACGTTATGGTGATGGACCAAAATCCTAAGAATATGAATGACTCTTACCATTGGGCTTGCCTGCATAATGGAGAATCATAGAGGCCGAGCCGAGAGAAACAAGCGCCCCGTCATTCATCGGGACGCCTACGGCCGGCGAAGCAAACGGGACAACGAGGCAAGCAGGCGCTCTTGAAACGCAGCCCGTTCTTTCTCCACCTTGTCTGGCCACTCTTGCAGCGCCTGAAGCCACGGCTCTACGTACGGTGAGAAAGACGGCGGATATACGCGGGCAAGATCGTCCAGCTTGCCGTTGCGATCGGTCGCGGCGACGATATACATGCCCGGCAACAGATGCGGCTCTGCCCGCTTCGGAATGTCCCATGTCACCGTTCGGTTATGGGCAAGCCAATCCAGCACCGCCTTCCCCTGTTCCACACGCTTGACGCGGAAAAACGAGAAACCGACGGAAAGGGAAATAGGCAAACCAAACAAACGAGCAAGCTGCCAAGCCATCAGTTCCTCATCCCCCTTTCCGTTCTCGCCCCTCCATTCATCCAGCAAAGCAAAGCAATGTTCCAATTCGCTTCTGACCTCTTCCAGCACGGCACCAATAACAGTTCGATGATTCGTTCCATAACGGCGGTCCAGCCAATCGGCCCACTCAAGCAACATATCGAGCGCTCGGCTCACCACTTCCCATGAAAACGAACTCCATCTTGACGGGATTTGATCGACGATGCATTGTTTCCAGTCTTCTTCTCCTACGTCCTCCCACGATGAAAACGTCCGCCCGGTCATATATTCACACACGAGCAAAACCACGGCCCAACACGCCTCTTTGGCCTCTTTTTCTCCGCTCACGATGACTTCGTTATAAAACGCCAATGCGTCATCGGTAAAATACATCCCTTCCCATTCCGCGCGGATCAACAATGTCTCGGTTCTTTCCGGCCCCATCCATTTCATTTTCCATAAGTCCGAAAGACGATGTGATGAGCTAAACGGAGATGGGGGCAATCCATAACGGGAGCGAATGGGATTCACTCCGATGAGCACCGGCAAATTGGCTCGTTCTTGCATGTTAAACAAATGGAATTCATACTCTTTCAGCCACTCATCCACTTCCTGCACACGCCCCTCGCGCGCCATTTCGTGAGGGGTTTTTCCATTCCATTTCTCAAGCGGGGTGTGAAGGGCTTTTTCCATTTGAACATCCAATCCGGCCATCGTTGCCACCCAAGGGGGAGAGTCTGGGTCTGAATCAATATGAAGCGAAACGTTTTCGATCCCTTTTCGGCGCAAAACGGCTTCTGTCCCCCGTTTTCGTTCTTTTGGGGAATACCCAAACGCCTGCAGCAGCGACACGAGCTGTTCGGCCGTCCCTTCCTCCTCGGTAGACAACACGAGACGCGACCGATGAGCGGATAATGACCCGCCTAATTCAAACACATGAATCGGCTTGGGGGAAATCACTCCGACATAATGGTACACATTGGTGCACCATGAACCTTCCACTTTCTCCCCATCGTCATGATCAATGTGAGCGCGTCCGATCGAAGCAAGCTTCCTCATCGCCTCAGCGGCTTCCTGGCATTCGTATTCATACGTCCATCGCGTGCGCTCCTCTTGTACATCGTCCGCCCTCGGAGGATAGCCTGCATCAACGATATCGAGAAAATGTTCAACGGCTACCTTTTCATACGGCCAATCGGTTTGCGTCAACAAGACGCGAATGTTCTCTTCCGCCCGTTCCACGCCCTTCGGATCCACAATCGATGATACACCGCAAACGTAATAGCCGCCGTCAAAGGGCTCCAAAAAGGCAAACATGCCGCCCCAAGGGCGCACAACCTCCAATGTCTCGCAATACGGCATGAGAAGTTTCTCGCCCGTCAACCGGTCGACCGCCACTCCTCCTTCATCATGCAAATCGACAAATTGCACAAGGCGCGGCACAAGTCGAACCCAGCGGTCCAACATTTCCTTGAGCTCCGGAGACAGACGACGCCCTTTTTCCTGTTGAAACCATTCAACGCCGCGCAATCCATTCGGATAACGATGGAGGAAAAAACGCCAAAGCGTCTCAAACACCTTCAACTCTTCACGATGATCCTTTTGTTCGATCATTCGGCGAAATGTACGGTTGACCGCTTCGCGTTCATCATAAGACAGCGATTCATCCAA
>NZ_LDPD01000026.1:146624-146705 GCF_001026865.1 Geobacillus sp. ZGt-1
GCGACAGCTCATATTTTTGGTCAAAAAAGCGGCGCTGCCGCACCCGCTTGATTTCACGCTCCTGCTGTTTGTTCATGCAGC
>NZ_LDPD01000026.1:146719-154260 GCF_001026865.1 Geobacillus sp. ZGt-1
TTCCCGCTTCCGCACGGGCACGGGTCATTTCGGCCGATTGCCATGCAAAATCCTCCCTTCTAATCTTTCCTTTCCAAAACGGCGACCAAGATATTAAAAACGGTCGGAATCGCGCACAAAGCCATTTTTCCCAATCCATTATGGATTCGGTCAAAACGGATCGTTCCCCGCCGCTTTTTTTGGAGTTTCACGAATGGAACGTATTCCATTCCCTGTTTCTGCTTATAGAGAGCTTGGGTTGAGCTCCATGATGGTTGAATGAGAGAGCCCTTGTGGAACCGGCTTTCCTTTCTGACGAAATGCCGCTGACTTGCGCGCAGCGCCCGTTTTTCTGCCAGCTTCTAGATGAATCCCCGATCGGTGAAGATCTCCCACGCTACATCGCGGAGTTCTTTACGCAATTCTTTTTCATTCACTTCCTCGAGCAGGCCTTCATTCCGCCACGAACGGATGGCGCGGTCAATATGACGGTTGACTCGCTTCTCGTTCCATCCTTCACGCATCAACATCAGATCGATGTCATCGATCCATTCATTGATGCGCGCATCAAGCTCATCCCCTTCCTCTTCGAACCAGTCTTCCTCCCAGTCATCGAGCCATTCCTCGTCGTCTTCATCATCAACAGCCATCAGGAAAAAATCCAACGCCGCCGATCGCACATCTTCTGGCATCACGTCATACCGATCGGCGATGTCTTCCACCTCCGATCCTTCCGCCTTCATCAAATGCCCAGCCACATAGCGGAGCGCCGCCGCGTAGACGGGGACCGAATAAGGGAGGCGGGATGTTTTTCCGCAATAGATCGCCCATATGGCGAACGCTTGATTGAGCAGCGCCGCTGGCGCCTCCGGCTCGTTTTCATCGAGCTCGCGAATGACGGCCGCTTGTTTCGGATCATCCCATTTGAACTGTTTGGCGAACTGCCAAAGCCACTCCAAGAGCACATCGGAAAGCACAGCGACGAACCGATCGCGCATCCATAAAGCCGATGGCTGACCGCTCCACTCCCCTTCTTGTTGAATCGCCCGAAGCAATCGATCTTTCCCTGACGCCGGGAGCGGAAACACCGCTGTGAAACACGTGAACACGTCTTGGTACGGCACAAGGAAGCCGAACACCACATCTCCTGTTTCGATCACGCTCGGCCATTGATGGGAAGCCAATAAATGAACGATCTTTTCCCCTCCCGTCAACAAATCCCGGACAACGGGGCGATTGTCGTCATCATAGCCGATGAACTCGCCAAGCGACGGAACGGCTCCTTCCCACCTCTCGATGTGCGCCTGAACGGACGGGCGCCACCGCTCCCAATGACGGCTTTTCCGGTAAGCAGAAAAGATCGTTTGTCCTGTTTCATCAACCGGCCAACAAAACAACATCCAGTTCACCGCCATGATCTGCACGCCAAGCTCGAGTTCCTCCGGCATCTCATCAAGCGGGAACTGGTCTAAAAGCTCTTCCGCCTCCCTCTCATACCGCTGCAAAACAAACTGACGCATATCATTCATGCATTCGATCAACTCGCGGTCAATCAATGACGAAATCGAAACCGCCTCTTTTTTTCCGCAACAATGCTTGTACTTTTTCCCGCTTCCGCACGGGCATAACGCGTTCCGCGGCGTTTCCGCCATATTCGATGCACCTGCTTTCTTTTCCATTTGGACTTTTTCTATTCCTATTATACCATCATCGATAGACGTTCAACCATCACCAGCTTTCTTTCTATCAAAACGCGTACACGTTCAAAAGCTCGCAATGTCCTTTCATGCCGGCTCGAGAACAGACGCGTTTTGTCACATTGCCCCTCTTTTTTCGACACGCTGTCACATGCTATAATAGGATGATAAGGAATGGATCGGAAAGGACGGACCGACATGTTGCAGACCACGATCTCCAAACCGCTTTTGCGGCAAGCGGCAGAAGAATTGGTGAAAGAATTGCCGTTTCCTATTTTCCACAATCTCATTCAAAAAGGGCGCGACTTATCAAGAAACGGGTTGGTCTATAACGTCATGGTGATCAACAGCCACGAAGTGGAAGGGGTCGTTTCCGACATCACCCCCCATGATGTCATGCTTGATTTGTCCAACGTCACCCGCCGCCATCGCTGCCCGTGCGGGACGGAAGGGCTGTGTCCACACGTTTTGGCGCTGTTCTTTTATATATACGGCAACGTGTTCGACGTTGGCGAGCTGTTCCGCCTTTGGAAAAAAGGGCAAATCGGCGCGTTGTGGAAAGAATCCGCTGTCCATGAACCAAAAACGCCTGCTCCAAAACGCGCGGGGAAAACGGCAGGCCTTTCGATCACAGCCAATGAAACGGTTGAAGATTGGCGGGGCCAGTTCGAGAAACAGTATGAAGACTTTTTCTCCCGCCATCAAAACGGCCAAAACTGGCCGTACCGTTTAGCCTTCCAGCTGCTCCCGAAACTTGGCAAAAACGAAGGGAAGCAAGCTGGCGCCCGTCCGTTGCGGGAGCTTCATGCCGCCCTCTTTTTGTTGGAAAAGCTTCGGCAGTACGGGGAGGCGCAAGGGTGGAACGACGTCGTATTCGCCTCTTACGGACAGTTTTCCTGGCAGCAGGACGTCAACTATGTCGCCGACCGCGCCTTTGACGCCTTGGAAAAATTGTCTACTCAATCGCTGCCGCGGTCGCTCAACGCGTTGATTGAACAGACGATTCCGTATGTTCGTGATGTACTGTTTTTGGACGGAGGGCTGTCATCATTCGGCTATGACTTTTACACAACCGCGTGGGAATCGCTGTTCACCAAGCCCACATGGCGGCAAGAGGAACGAGCCGAACTCCTTCGGCTCGCCAAAGACCGAGACGACATCCGCGCCGCTATGGCGGCGGCTCATCTTTCCTTTTTGCTTGGCGAAGACGACGAAGCGATGGCGCTTTACCGCGCGTTCCCCGATCAGGCAGGCTTGTTTTTGATTGAATGGATCGGGCGATTCATCACCAACGGCCTCGTCAAGCGGTTTGAATCCGTTTGGGAAAAAGCGAAGGACGATTGGCCGCTTTATCTTTCGCATATACCCGCTCCCATCCGAAGCCGTTTTTTGGACGAAGCGGCGCACTGGTTTGAAATGTACGCCCGGCAACGAAACCGCTCGGACGCATGGGAAGATTTTTTGCAGCGAAGCCTTCCGTACAGCGTCAACGAGTACACCAACTTTTTGTATCGGCAAGGACGCTACCGGGAAGTCGTGGACCTATTCTTATGGGCGAACATCACCGCTGATGAGCTGCATCCGCAGCTGCTCAAAACATTGCAAGCGCGCGGGACGGATCTTGTCATGCCGTTATATCATCGGACCGTGATCAAGCTGCTCAACGAGAAAAACCGGTCAAGCTACCAAAGGGCGGTCCGCCACTTGAAAACGATGCGGGCTCATTACCGCTCGATGAAGCGATTCGATCAATGGGAAGCGTATCTTGAACAGCTGCTCGCCAAAACGGCGCGCCTGCGCGCGTTTCATGAAGAATTAAAGAAAGGAAAACTGCTTCCATGAAGGCATTGGAGACGATTCAGATTTCCTGCAGATGGAATGAAGAGATTCGATGTTTCGAGCTCTCTGGTTCCACCCATCCCTCATCATGGGTTTCGCCTTTATTGGCTTGGCACGAAGAAACCTTTTACGGGACCATGATTGATATCGAAGACGACATCGTGCGGCTGTCGCCGTGGCAAGCGCTCACTCTGTTCGCGTTGCGTCCGCACTCGCGCTTTTCCGTCATCGAATGGGCGGATGAATTCACCGCCCGATTGGAAGAGTGGGCGAGACACATTTGGAATGGGTTGGGGGAACGCCGCTTCCTTCCAGATGCTTCCTTGTGGAAAAGCACAGGCGGCGCATGGAGCGAAGCAGGACGCACCCGCTGGCGCGGCGCGGATGACGATCCCGATCCGTTCGTCGCCACATGGCGGTCGCTTGCGGTCGCCGACTGGCTCTCACGCGACCCGGAACTTCGCGGCATTTGGGGCGAAATCGTTCGCACTTATCCATTGATCGCCTCCCCCAGCGGCCAATGGACCGGAACGGAAGACGATTGGCTGGAACAAATCGGCTGGCTCGGCGACCGGCCGCCGTTTACGGTCGGGCTTCGCCTCGTCGAGCCGCCTGAGGACGGCGACGCATGGACGCTGGAAGCGGTGTTCATCGCCATCGACGACAGCGTCATCGCCTCTGCCCGTGATATTCCGCGCGCCTGGCGCCCATATGAATCATCGATCCAGCGCGCCATTCGCCGCATTTGCGCGATCGTGCCGTGGCTTGACGCCGGGGAGGGTCTGCGGACGGAACTGTCTAATGAAGAAGCGTGGCGTTTTTTGTCCGAAGACAGCTTAAAGCTCACCGAAGCGGGCGTACGCCTCTTGCTTCCCGACTGGTGGCACGACATCCGCCAGGCGCAGCTGTCGATCAAAGCGAAACTGTCGCCTTCCGTCAACGCCGAATCACTGTTCGGCCTTGAGCGGCTCGCTGATTTCGATTGGCGCGTCGCGACCAACGGGATTGAGCTGACGGAAGAGGAGTTTGCCGCTTTGGCGGAACAAAAGCGGCGCCTCATTCGCCTGCGCGGCCAATGGCTCATCCTTGACCCCGCCCTTGTCCGCCGCGCCCAGGCGCTCATGGAAAAGGCGAAAAAAGAAGGCGTGCCGATCCACGATATCGTGGCGCAAACGCTGCTTTCAGAAGCAGAGGAGCGCGAAGAGGCAACGGACGAATCGATCCCGATCCACATTGACGTCCATGATCAGTTCCGCGCGTTCATCCGCCAGCTCCAGCAGCTGGATGGATTGCCGAAAGCGAATGTGCCGCCGTCGTTTCGCGGCACGCTCCGCCCGTACCAGCAGCGCGGCGTCGACTGGCTCGTCTTTTTGCGCCGATTCGGCTTTGGCGCCTGCTTGGCCGATGACATGGGGCTAGGCAAAACGGTGCAGCTGCTTGCTTATTTGGCGCACGTCAAAGAAATCGAACGCCCGGACACGCCGGCGTTGCTCATCTGCCCGACAAGCGTGATCGGCAACTGGCAAAAGGAATGCGCCCGCTTCACCCCAGACTTGCGCGTCTACGTGCACCATGGACCGAACCGGGCGAAAAACGATGCGTTCGTGCAAACGGCAGGCGAGGCCGATCTCGTCATTACGTCTTACAACCTTGCTCATTTGGACCAAGACGATTTAAAACAGATTCATTGGCATGCGATTTGCCTTGATGAAGCGCAAAACATTAAAAACGCGCAAACAAAACAAGCGCGCGCCATCCGCCGCTTGAGCGGAAAACATAAAATCGCCTTATCCGGCACGCCGGTTGAAAACCGTCTCGGCGAACTTTGGAGCATCTTCCATTTCCTCAACCCCGGCTATCTCGGCAGCCGTGCGGAGTTTGAGCGGCGCTTTGCCGGGCCGATTGAAAAAGAAGGAGATGCCCGCAAAAAAGCGGCGCTGCAGGCGCTCATCCGCCCATTTCTCTTGCGGCGGACGAAAACGGATGAAGCGGTTGCGCTCAACTTGCCGGATAAGCTTGAACAAAAAGAATATTGCCCGCTCACGGCCGAACAGGCTGCCTTGTACGAGCAGCTCGTCAACGACACACTCGAACGGGCAAAGGAAGCCAGTCCGTTTGCGCGGCGCGGCTTGATTTTGCAAATGCTAAACGGTGTGAAGCAAATTTGCGACCATCCGGCGCTGTATTTGAAAGAACGCCGCCCCCGCCAGCTCGTTGAACGGTCGCACAAGCTCGAAAAGCTCATCGAACTGATCGAGCAAATCCGCGCCAACGACGAATCGTGCCTCATCTTCACGCAATACGTGCGAATGGGCGAGATGATCCAACAGCTGCTTTCCGACTTGTTTGATGAGCCGGTGTTGTTTTTGCACGGAGGCGTCCCAAAACAAACGCGCGACCGGATGGTGGATGAGTTCCAAGCGAAAAAAGCGCCGATTTTCCTTTTGTCGCTCAAAGCAGGCGGCACCGGGCTCAACTTAACAGCTGCCAACCACGTCATCCATTTCGACCGTTGGTGGAACCCGGCGGTGGAAAACCAGGCGACCGACCGCGCCTACCGCATCGGACAGACGAAATTCGTCCACGTCCATAAATTGATCACCGTCGGGACAATCGAAGAAAAAATCGACGAGATGCTCGAACAAAAACAAGCGCTCGCCGACATCATCACCGAAGGCGAGGCATGGATCACCGAACTGTCCGATGACGAACTGCGCGACTTGCTCGCCTTATCGGCCGCAGCGAAAGGAGGCGCTTGAGCATGGCGGAAGAAAAACGAAAGCGCAAGAAAAAAACGGCGGAAAACCCGTGGGAAAAGCTGCTGAAGCGGATGGAAGAGAAAATGAAGGAGCGGGAAAAGCGGCAAAAACAACCGTAAAGGAGCATCACGCGGGCGATGAACGTCGCCCCGATCCCGTTGGACACAGAAAAGATCCATGAGCAACCTTTGCCCTTCACCTGGGCATGAAAATGCCCCATCAAGACGCGTGCATTTTCACGGAAACAGCGTGGGAAGAATCCCACGCTGTTCGCTTTTAAGCAGTCCTTTCGAAGACCGTTGAAAAACGACGGATTTGTTCGATTTGGGAGAAGCCGAAAGGGGTCACGCGACGGTGTTGCAAAGTTTTGAACTGAAGAAACGCTGTGAGGAAGCAACATTTCCTCTTTCATCACGATAATGCAAACAAACAAGGTTGAACATCCGCCTGCTCATATAGCCGTTCCTCATTGAGCACATACACCGTCACCGAACAAGTCACGTTTATGTCAAACCGAAGTCCTTCGCACAAGGCAAGAAACCGGCCAAATGCAAAAAAGGACCGGCCGCCAACCTTCCTCATCAAGAGAAGGTCTGTCGCACCGATCCTTTCGCTAAACGGAAGCATACATCCGATCGAGCTCTTGCGCTTCGTATTTCGCAAACGGGTCGATGAGCGAAATTTTTTGCGCTTCCGCATCGCCGACGCCGGCGTACAGCTCGGCGGTGCCGTCGCCTTTGCGGATGAGCCCGCCGCTGAAGACAACGTTCGCCAAATCCGGCCGTTTCGCCGGCCCGTCTAAAAAGTGGGAGCGAAGCGCAAGCAATTCCAGCTCCGAACGCTCCATCGTCTCGGGGTTCAACACGAACACCATCGGGTAGTAATGGCGGTTGCCTTGCTCGTCAAAGCAAGCGATATGGCCGAGCGCCCCAACAAGCCCGTTTGCAAGCAAATGCGCCTCGTTCACGCCGCCCCATTCTTCATCCGTAAATTGGGCATCAAGAATCGGCGCAGCCTCGATCACGTCCGGCGTCAACTCATCGAGCGAGAAAATGCGGGTGAAACCGATTTTCCCGCGGCCGCCTTTTTCCCCTTGCGGTCGGGTAAACACGCCGATCGAGCCATCTTTCAACTCGACGAGGCGAATGTCTTTCATCCCATCCGGCCCTTCGGCGAACTTTTCTAAGCGGCGAATGTTCGGTCCACGGTAAAAGACCGTCCGCCAGCTATGCTCGCCAACAAACACCGGATGCGGAAACGTCTCCAC
>NZ_LDPD01000026.1:154326-163553 GCF_001026865.1 Geobacillus sp. ZGt-1
GTCTCCACGCCGCCAAACACAAGCTGACCGTGAATGCGCGACACGAACGGGTCTTGCAAGGCGAACACCGGCGCCCCTTCACGAGGGACCCAAACGCCGTCACGCTCGACGAAAAAGTACACTTCCGACTGCTCGCTGTCGCGCGCCTCGACGCGCCCAGCGATCACCCATTCTCCTTCATCCACAAACGGTGCGGAAATATTATAAACGTCTCGGTCCCCAACACCCGCAAAGCGGAGTTTTTCCGGCTCAAACGGCTGTGGGGCCAGGCGGAATTCATCGACTAATACTTGACATGTCTTCAATGTTGGCGATTGGAATAACATGATCATCCCCCCAGGCGTTGCCAAAAACGCCGTATGCATCGCTTTTGGCCATTTTCCCTGAACAGGTTCGAACAGGAAACGCTCTCCAACTTCCTTTCATGCCAGTCCAATCAATCGGACATGGATGGCTGCGCCACCTCCTAGGCTAGGCAAGGAAGTCAATGAAACTGGTTTGTGTGTTATATTATAATATGATATGAAGGATTGTGAAACACGTTATTCTTTGCCAAAAAAAGAAGGGCCAAGCGTCTGTCAAGGCCCTTTTTTTCTTAATTTTTATTTAATATGAATCAACCATTTGGATAAATGACTCGTCGATATCAACGACCACAAATTCCACATCCTCAACCGGCGCGAGCACCTCGCGAAATAACCTAGCCACTCTCGCTTTGTCAAGCCGGCCGACTCCGGTTCCCAAGGCCGGCAGCGCCACCTTCTTGATCCCGTGCTCCCGACAGTGCGCGACAAGCCGCTCAAGACACGACCGGACGATCTCATACGACGTTGCCCCAGCCGGCTGCTTCATCGTCACAAGATGAATCACACCCCGAAACGGCAACGAGCCTGCCCCTGTCACGTACAAATCGCCCGGCTGTGGATCTTGCGCTTGACAGACGCGGATCGCTTCCTCTTCAATCACGCGCCCGCCTGCCCGACAGATCGCCGCTGCCACCCCGCCGCCCATCGGTCCGATGCCGTTGGCGGCATTGCAAATGTACTCGACCCCTTCAACCTTCGTCAAATCGCCGACCATCGCAGAAATCACCGTTCATCCCTCCTGGCTTCGCCTCTCGGCTATTTTGCGCAAAAAATCACAAAGGACAACGGCATGGTTATGTCGTTCATTTTTTGCTGCATACAACAGCGTCACCACTCCGGAAAGCGACAACAGCTCATCCACAAGCTCCTGCTTCGTTTCCTCTGTTTCCAACTCCCGCTCATATGCCCGCGCAAACTCGGCAAACCGCTCTGGCCGATGGCCAAACCATTGCCGCAGCGCTGGACTCGGGGCAATCTCTTTCATCCAGCGGTCGATGCGCGACTCGGCCTTTGACACCCCGCGCGGCCAAAGGCGGTCGACGAGAATGCGGATGCCGTCATCCTGTCCGATTGGGATATGACTCCGTTTTAGCCTGTAATAACCCATACCGGTCGCCTCTTTCCTGCCCTATACGTTTACCTCGTCCCACTTGGCTTTTACCACTAATGTCCCACCCGTTCTCCTCAACATTTTTTCCAGCTTCATCAAATAAGTCGATTTCAAAGCAGGCGTTCTCACACGGGTAGTCACGATTCTCCCTTCGAATCGATATCCAGGCAGCCATTTCCCTAACTGTTCGATTGTTCGGGCGATCTGGTGTACAGCTTGCTTAAGGTCAGACCCTTTTAGTTCGATGAAAAATGCCCGATCTCCTTCGATCACTAAAAATAAAAAGTCGCATTTTACCCCCTCTTTAATCAAACAACCGTCTACACGGTACAGGGCCACCCTCTTTTCCCTCTCATTGACAAAACGAACCCCTCTCCCGTTTTCCTCAACAACTGCTAGTTTTCGACGGTCGCAATAGTGTAAACAACTTTCCCAACCTACAACCGCCATGTTTACTCCCCCGCTTCCTCTGCCTCCATGAGTTCATCAAGTACGCGGTTGATCGCAGATGATGCTTCATCGATCGCTTCGGCCTGTATGAACTGTAATTCATTATCAATAATGCTTCGATAATGGAATTTCCCTCCTTCACTCTCTAGCATGTAGGCCTTTAACCGCTCTGGAGAAAGGCGCAGCTTTCGGTCCACAATTGGATGCACACGTTGATCCAGTTTGTTTCCGATTTTGGCAGCGTACAAATAAATATTAAAAGCAGACAAAATGTACGGGCTATGAGTCGTAATCACGAGCGTACTATTCGTCACATTCAGCAACAACGCAAATAAGGCAACCATTTCTTTTTGTGCGTTCGGATATAAGTGTGCCTCGGGTTCTTCAATCACCATAAACACTCGCTGCCGTTCCAGAATGATTGTAAATATCAGCAGCAAAATCCAAACGACTTCCTGTTGTCCAGAAGATGAAAATTTCAGTTTTGTATACTCTCTTTCATTAAAAAAAATCCTTTCCCCATAATCAGAGAACATGTATTTCCCTTTCATCACGCCTTCGATCATCTTGATGGCCAGTCGGATTGCCTCAAAGTCAATTTTTTCTGTCGAGAATTTTTTTCGATCTTCGATGATTTCCTCAAACGAATGCGAAAACATCTTCTTTAGTAGATTAATTCGCTCGATAAACTGTTCTGTCAACACATCGAGTTGCTGCGGGTTAATATCCTGAAGCTGATCCGACAATGTGGCAACTAAACTCCTCCCTGCAGGGATAAAAATGGGTGTTTTGGAATCGCCGAATACCTCAGTGATCGCTGCTTTGACCTTTTCTAACACATTTTGTTGACGCACTTTCCACGAGGAGACATTCCAAAAATCATCCAACTGTTGTTCTTCATATTGCATTTCCTTTTTCATCTGCACAACATGTTTAAAATTTTCCTGAATCTCCCGTTTTAGCGGATCGCTGAAATGGATTTGTACATAACCGTCCTTTAAATCAAGACGGACAAACTTTTCAACATCATACTCATAACGAATATGAAACGGTTTCATATGTTTGGTTGTGCCAAAGTACCCAACAAATTTTCTCCGAAGACGTTTATTGAACTCAAAAAATGGGTTGTTTTCTTCCGTTTGACGTACTGAAAGCAAATAGTTTACCCATTCATCAGGAATCGATTGAAAGAAAAAAATCAATTTGCTGATCGTACTTTTTCCGCTCGCTTGGGGGCCAATCAAAACGGTAACATCCGTGATCTCCTCATCAAACAGCTTCACAGGACCAAAATGTTCAATCCGTATGCGCGCCACATCCTACCCTCCTTTTTTGTCTTCATCTTCTGAAAAATTTGATTAGTTGTTCTTCGATCCCTTCGCCTCTGCCACCACCCGCTCCAAAAACGAAAGCAAGTCATCCCGCAGCTCCTCGTTTTGCAAGGCAAACTCAATCGTCGTTTCGATAAAGCCGAGCTTTTCGCCGACATCGTACCGCTTTCCTTCAAATTCATAGGCAAACACGCGCTGAATTTCATTCAACCGCCCGATCGCATCGGTGAGCTGAATCTCCCCGCCTGCGCCGGCTTCCTGTTTCTCTAAAAACAAGAAAATTTCCGGCGTCAACACGTAGCGGCCGACGATCGCCAAGTTCGACGGCGCTGTGCCCGGAGCTGGTTTTTCCACGAAGCGGCGCACTTGGTAGCGCCGGCCTTGCTGCTCGAGCGGGTCGATGATCCCGTAGCGATGCGTTTCTTCCTCCGGCACGCGCTTGACACCAATCACCGAGCTGAACGTTTGTTCATACTGCTCAATGAGCTGTTTTAAACAAGGCTTTTCCGCCTGGACGATATCATCGCCCAACAACACCGCAAACGGCTCGTCTCCAATGAAATTGCGCGCGCACCAAACCGCATGCCCGAGCCCTTTCGGCTCTTTTTGGCGAATGTAGTGGATGTCCACCTTCGACGGCTCTTTCACTTTCTCAAGCAGATCCAGCTTCCCTTTTTGCTTGAGCATCTGTTCCAGCTCAAACGCGTAGTCAAAATGATCCTCAATCGCCCGCTTCCCTTTCCCGGTGACGATAATAANGTCCTCAATGCCTGAGGCGATGGCTTCTTCGACAATATATTGAATCGTCGGCTTATCAACGATCGGAAGCATCTCCTTCGGCATTGCCTTCGTCGCCGGCAGAAACCGCGTCCCAAGCCCGGCCGCCGGAATGATCGCTTTGCGTACTTTTTTCATCTCCGATGGTTCCTCCTCTATCCGATGATCATCTGTTCTTTCGAGTCATGGCCAGTGTCTTTCATTGCCCAGCCGCAAACCGCTCTGCCGACCTGACCGATGAATCGGCGTTGTTTTTATTATACCAAATCCTGTTGAACGGAAAAGAAACGAAACGACGCAATGAGCGTTGAACGCTCTCCCACCTGCGCTCACGGTATGTTCGCGGCAAACCAAAAAAGAAACGCCCGGCCATCCAGGCGTTTCCGTTCTTACACCGCAACGTGCGGGCAACTTCGCTTTCATACTTTCACAAGCGAATCCAAAATCTCGTCCAGCTTCAGCTCGACGCACGCCATCGACGTATCGGCGGCGCCGTAATACATTTTCACAACATCGCCGTCAACAAGCGCCCCGCATGAGAACACGACGCGGCCGAAAAAGCCGTTCACCTCATAATCCGCTTCCGGCTCAACAAGCGGCCGCTCCGAGCGGGCGATAACTTTTGCCGGGTCGTTCAAATCGAGCAGCACCGCCCCCATGCAATAGCGGTGGTCATCCGACGCCCCATGGTACAACTCGAGCCAGCCGTGCTCCGTTTTGATCGGCACCGCCCCGCCGCCGATGCGGGCGCTGTCCCACTTTCCTTCGCGCAGACCGAACAAAAAGCGGTGATTCCCCCAATGAAGCAGATTCTCCGACTCCGCGATCCACACCTCGGGGCGGCCGTTGCTTCGCGGCACTGGGCGATGGAGAGCGTAATATTTGCCGTTGATCTTCTCCGGAAAAATGAGCACATCTTTATTTTCCGGAGCGAAAATCATGCCGTGGTGCGTCACCGTCCGGAAATCCGTTGTGGACACCATCGCCTCGCCGACTCCTTTTGGTGAGACGGCGCTGAAATAAATGTAATACGTGCCGTCAATGTACGTAATGCGCGGATCTTCAATACCAAATGTCTCGAGCTCATTCGATGGATAGACGAACGGGCGGTCGTCGATCGTAAACCGCCGCCCGTCTTGACTCCGGGCGAGGCGCAAATAGGAGAGCGACGTCAAATACAAAAACCGCTCCGCCCCCGCCTCTTTGATCACCCGAGGATCGGAAAAATCATAGCGCGGATCGTCTTTGCGAAATTCGTAAACATCGACCTTCCCCGTCTCTGGGTTCCATACCGGTGCTTTCACGATGTTCGGGTCATCCGACATCGGCCGCTCCGCCACCCGAAGAAGCAGCAACACTTCCCCTTGAAATTTCGCCACCCCAGCGTTAAACGCCCCGATCACTTCAAACCCGTCGTGGTGCGGCGGCACATCGTTCGGTGTAATCAGCGGGTTTTCTTCGTAGCGGTAAAGGTGCATCGTCACCCCTGCCTTTCGTATTTCGTAAATGGATCAACGATTGTTAGTTTTTGCGCTTCTGCGTCACTTGTTCCAGCGTAAAAATCGGCCGTGCCGTCCCCTTTGCGAATCAGTCCGCCGCTAAACACGACATCCGCCAAATCCGGACGCTTCGCCGGGCCATCGAGGAAATGGGCTCTTGTGGCGATCAACTCCATGTCCGACGCTTCCCCCGTATCTGGATTGAACGCAAACACCATCGGATAATAATGACGGTTCCGCTCCTGATCGAAACAAGCGATATGGCCCAAGACGCCGACGAGCCCATTGCCAAGCAAATGCACTTCGTTGGCGCCTCCCCATTCTTCATCGGCAAATTGGCCGTCAATCAATGGGGCATTCTCAATCGCCTCCACCGTCAACTCATCGAGCGCACCGATGCGGGTGAAGCCGATTTTTCCGCGTCCGCCTTTTTCCCCTTGCGGACGGGTGAAGACCCCAACCGACCCATCCCGCAGCTCGACAAGACGAATGTCTTTCATCCCGTCGGGACCGGTGAAAAAATGCGCCAATTCATTGATCGTTTTTCCGCGGTAAAACACCGTCCGCCAATACAGCTTCCCGTGAAGCACGGGATGCGGAAACGTCTCCACGCCGCCAAACACGAGATGCCCGTGCACCCGCGAAACAAACGGATCCTGCAAGGCAAACACCGGCGCCCCTTCCCGCGGCACCCATGTCCCTTCACGCTCGACGAAAAAGTATACTTCTGATTGCTCGCTGTCTCTTGCCTCCACCCGTCCGGCAATGACCCACTCGCCATCGTCTTCAAACGGCGCGGAAATGTTGTACACATCCCGCCCCCCAACGCCGGCAAACACGAGCTTCTCCACCCGAAGCGGCTGAGGAGCACGCTGAAATTCCTCAAGCAGTGTCTGGCATGTTTTCATCGTCGGCGTCCTTGTCTGCATAACGTCTCTCCCTGCTCCCTCTTCCTATCATGATGTTTTTATTATTTTAATATGAACTGCATGCCTTCTTTAAAATTCTTGCTAAACAAAAGGAACAAAATCAAAATCGGCAGCGTGAGAAGCACTGAGGCGGCGTACATCGGCCCCGGATATCCGCCGTATGGTCCAAACATTTGCGCCAACAACACGTTTAACGTCAACATCTTTTCGTTATTCACAACAAGCATATCCCAAAGCAGTTCCACCCATCGTTCCATAAAAAGGAACAAGAAAATGATCGTCGTAATCGAGCGCGACATCGGCCAGACAATGCGGCGAATGATGGTGAAATGGCCCGCTCCATCCATCTTTGCCGCTTCGATCAATTCATCGGGAATGCTGCGGAAAAAGTTCGTGTACATAAAGATGGCCCACAAGTTGACGGCCTTCGGCAAGATCATCGCCCAATACGTGTTGTACCAGCCGAAATACCGGACGATCAGAAACAGTGGAATAAGCAAAATGATCGACGGATAAAACATTTGAAACAAAATCGCGTTGTTGACCCATTGTCTCCCTTTAAATTTCACTTTCGACAACGCATATCCAACCATCACGGCCGTCACAAGCATGAGCAGCGTTGACGCCGACGTGACGAGCAAACTGTTGAAAAATGCCCGAAGCCACGGACGCGGCACGACATCTTCGCCGCCTTGAAACAGCCATTCATACGAGCGAAGCGTCAATGACGACGGAATGAGCTTTCGGTCGACCTCATTCCATGGGGCAAGAGAGCCTAACACCATATACCAATACGGAAACACCATGACGAACAAAACGGCAAACGCCAAAACATAAAGCAGTCCGACCTTCCATGTTTTACTCCCAGCCATGTTTGCCACCCCATTTTTCCAACACCTTGCGAAAGACGAAAATCGACGCAAAGGTGACGATCGAATTGATAATCGCGACCGCGGTTCCATAACCCGCATTTAATTTTTCAAACGCCTGGTTGTAAATCTCCAGCTGCCACGTATGGGTCGCATACTCTGGCCCACCGCCTGTCAACACATACGGTTCGGTGAAAATGCCAAACATCAAACCGACCGCCAAAATCGTCACGGTATAAAACGAAGGGTACAGCATCGGAATCGTCACGTGCCAAACCCGCTTCCAGCCAATCGCTCCGTCAATTTCCGCCGCTTCATACACTTCTTTCGGGATGCTTTCCAAGCCGGACAAAAACAATAGCGCATAATATCCGACAAACTTCCACGCCATCATGAGCGCAATGACAAGCGGAGCTAAGATGGGCGAGCCGAGCCAGTCAATATCCCAGCCCAACGCGTCCCGCAAAAATTGATTCAACGGGCTGTTGTAGGAAATGACGCCTTTGACGACAATCGACGACGCCACCCCCGACGCCAAATACGGCAGAAAATATCCGACGGCAAACAATCCTTTCCACCGAGGCAGATGGTGAAGAATCAGCGCCAAAAACAGCGAGCCGGCGATGACGATCGGCACAAACATCAACATAAACTTGTACGTCACCCAAAACGCCGCCCGCACGCTCGGACTCGAGAAGGCGTCAAGGAAGTTTTGCATTCCCACCGTCTCATATTCGGGAGAAATTAAATTCCAGTTCGTAAAAGCGAGATATAACGCCCAAAACAGGGGGATCAAAAAGAAAATAGCGGAATAGATAAGGTATGGGCTGGCGAGCAGCCAACCCACTTTTGCCGCATGTTTATTCATGTTATTTTAACACCCCATTGATCGCCTTTTCCATGTCCTCCCACGCTTTTTCTGGGGTTTTCTCGCCTTTGANGACCGGATTCAACGCCTCTTTGCCGATCAGCTCTTGAAGCTCAACCATTTTGGCGTTATCCATAGGCGGTATGGCATTCGGAACGTTTTCCGCATACAGTTTCAGCTGCGGATTTTGTTCAAAATAGGAGACAAACGCCTCGTTCGTCGACAAGTCGTCCCGCGCCGGCGGCAAGTTCGTTTCTTTCAGCCATTCCAAATCGTTTTGCGGATCGGAATACACCCATTTGACGAAATCGAACGCGGCTTGTTGCTGTTCTTTCGTCGCCGAAGCGTAAATGACCAGCCCTTTTGTATCGGCGAACGTTTTCGCCTGCGACGGGTCCATGCCATCAGGCACAGGCGGCATCGACAACACGTATTTCTCGTTAAACTTCATTTCCGGAAACTTCTCAGCCCAATACGGGAACGTCCACGGCCCTAAATCGGACATCAAGGATGTACCGCTTTCAAACGGATCTTTCGTCTCTTTCGTCAACACGAGCTGATTTTTGCTTAAATCAGCGAAGAACTGGAGCGTCTTCACACCCGCGTCACGATCCGCACTCAACTTGTTTCCATCGATGAAATGCGTCCCATTCGACGCCGCATTGTAAATCATGAAGAAGTCAAACCATCTCGCCCACCACGTCGGTTTGACCAAGTCGGCTCTCGCCCATAGAAACTTGTTCGGATATTTTTCTTTCAGCTTTTTGCCGACTTCCATGACTTCGCTGTACGTCTTCGGCGGAGCGTTATACCCCAACTCTTTCAGAATATCGATTCGCCAACCGAACAGCATGGCGTTGGAGTAAATCGGCAGCACATATTGATGCCCATCGGCGAACTTCCATGTTGAAATCGTGCTTTTCATTTGCCGTTTGCCGATTACATCATCAAACCCTTCAAATTGATCCAGCGGCACAATCGCCCGGCTGTCCGCCAGCTGTGCGGCAAACCCGCGGGAGATGTTTTCG
>NZ_LDPD01000026.1:163568-166750 GCF_001026865.1 Geobacillus sp. ZGt-1
TTTCCCGCCGCAATCGCCGACTGAATGCCCGCCTCCGAAGAAGGGCTTTCCGGCATCGGCGATACTTTGATTTTCACGTTTTGATGCTCTTCCATATAGCGATCCGCCATCTTCTTCCAGAATGCCTGCTGCGTCGGATTCGGCGCCGCCCAAAACTCAATTTGCACGGTTGATCCTTCCTTCTTCTGCCCCTGTTCATTCCCGGTCTGTCCTTGACAGCCTGTTCCCGCCACCGCAGCGGCAAGCAACAACGAAGCCAGTTTGAACCACTTGCGCTTTTTCATCGTCCATTCCCCCCTTGTATTGATGAGCAGGTGATTAAAACGCTTACATAAACAACCGCTTCAGACAACCCCTCTCCTTCCCGTGACAAATCATGGAGACGAACAATCTTGTTAGCTAAAAACAAATTTATGTAACGGTATTTTATAACATTACAATGACATTATTTCATGATTCAACGAAATAGTCAACTTCTTTCTTGCGGAAAAGACAAGAAAAAACCGTGAGTTTAGACGCAATTCATCAACTTGACAATCAGAAATTGTAACGTTACAATACCATTTCGTATATATTTGTTCCGAGGTGTTGAATGTCTTTCGTTTTCATAAGGGATATACTTGAACTAGAGAAAGCAAGCAAACGCTGCGAAAGCGGAGCCAATCTTCAAGATTTCGATGTATACTTGTAATGATGGAAAACGAAAAATCGCAACGGCCGTCCTTGTCGGCACCTCAAATCACCGAAAGGCAAAATAGCGAACAAGTGGAGGTAGCGAATGAAAAAACGCGTCACCATGCAAGACATCGCCGATCGACTGAACATTTCCAAAAACTCGGTCTCTCAAGCGCTGCGCGGCAAAGAAGGGGTCAGCGAAGAAACGAGGGAGCTTGTGAAGCGTGTAGCCAAAGAAATGGGGTATGAATATCCCGCCTCCCGCGCGAAGTCGCGCGGCAAACCGCCGAGGCAAATCGCCCTCATCGCCTCCGACCGCACGTTTTCGCTGAAATTTTTTGGCGAAATCTACTTAAGCATTGAACAGGAAGCGCTGTCACACGGCATGAAGCTGCACATCCAATCGGTGAACAAAGAACAAAAAGAACGGCTTCTTTTGCCTTCGTTCATCGAGGAAAAACAAGTCGACGGCGTGATCGTCCTTTCCCACATCAGCACCGAGTACATCCAACAAATCGTCGCCACCGGCATTCCGACCGTCCTGGTCGACCATCACCATCCGAACATTCCAGCCGATGCGGTGCTGACAAACAATCGGTTCGGGGCGTATGTGGCCGTCCAGCATTTGTTGGAGCTCAACCATACTGACATCGCGTTTGTCGGCGACGTCAACTATTCGCCGAGCTATCAAGAGCGGTATGAAGGGTACTTATTGGCGCTGAAAGACTATGGAGTGAAACCGAACGAGGAGTGGATGTTCTGCCAGGCGCAAGAGGACGAAACGGTCATCGCAGGCTACATCCGCGAGCTGAAGCGGCAGCCGACCGCCTGGTTTTGCGTCAATGACGGGCTTGGCTTTTTCGTCAGCACCGGCCTGCAGCAGTACGGGCTAAAAGTGCCCGATGACGTTTCCGTCTGCAGCTTTGACAACGGACAGCTGTCGCAAATCGCGACGCCGAAAATCACGACCGTCGACATCGACCTGAAGCGCTACGGCAAACGAGCGGTGGAATTGTTGCGATGGCGGTGGGACAACCCGAACGAACCTTTTCAGGAAGTGCTATTGTCTACGAAACTGATCAAACGGGAATCCACAGCAGCAAAACCAACGCGCTAGGGCGGGGCTGGCCTTTTGCCCCGCCTGTTTGATTTCCATTCACTTGAAGCCGCTTTGTTTCATTTCCTCAATCTCCGTCACAGGCAATCCGGTCAGTTCGTGAATCGTCTGCGCATCAAACCCTTTCATCAACATCCGTTTCGCAATGTGCCGTTTTTCTTGTTCCGCTCCCTCTTTGCGCCCTTCCTCCCGTCCTTCCTTTCGGCCTTGAATTTTTCCCTTTTGCTCGTACGAAATGATCAATTCCAGCACGCGTTCTTTTTCTTTCGTCTCCATTTGTTCCACCTCGCTTCGAAGCTGTTGTTCTTCTTCATCGGACAGCTTCACATACGTTTCAAAAAAGCCCATCAACAAACGCTGTCTTGCCTCGTCTAGCTCAAGACGCACCAACATGCGCAAAAATTGCTTTTTCAGTTCCACTCGTTCACTTTCAGTATACCCCATTTTGCTAAGCAGCGCAGCCGCCACCGGGTTGTCGGTGCGGATGAATTGGCGCCAGTTTTGCTTGCGCAACTCCACATGGAAAAAGCGAAAGTCAAGCACATCGCCAAACGGAAAGGAGAGCGTGAACGAAGAGGGTTCATCTCGGATGGCATCATAGCTGAAGACGGCAATCGGAATGATCGGAGTGCGGTATTTTTCAAACAAGCGGCTGAAGTAAAGAAACATTCTTTCTGGAAATGACGATTGAACGTACGCTTGGTTTTCTACGTGAACAATGATCAATCCGTCTTTTCCTTTGAACTTCGTCTCGACGAGCAGGTCAACGCGGTACTTCTCCCCAGCCGTTACGTCCGTAAACAGCTCTTCGGACAAAAACGACAAATGGTTGAAATCAATATGCTCGTGCATATCCGGAAAGAAGAGAAGCACAAATTCCTCAAAAAACGTCTGCAACAACTCCTTGAACAACCGGTCGTGATCGATCGCCATACATTCACCTCACACGAATACGTTTCGTATTCTCTTTTTCGACATCATCAAGCAAAATCCTGCCGATGGCACAAAAATGGCTGTCCCTTTTCGAGAAGAGACAGCCAAGACGCCGACCGCAATGTGAAGCCCCCTCCATTCCTGGATATGAATGTTTCGTCACTTGCACGCAAGGCCTAGAAGTGGGGGATTCCAAGGCTACTACATCCCCGCCTTCCTTCCGCCCTCCACCGCCTTCGCCCGGCGGAAACGGGCGATCACGTCATCCATCCCCCCGCTACCGAACATCACGCCCGCGACGATGAAGAGAAAACCAGCCAGCTGCATCCATGAAATCGGCTCACCAAGCAACCAGTGCGCCCCAAGCAACGAAAAGAGCGGATTGAGGTTGATGAACACCGCCGACTCAGCGGGGCCAAGATGTTGAACAGCCTGGTTGTGAACTACCCCCACTTAA
>NZ_LDPD01000026.1:167387-170113 GCF_001026865.1 Geobacillus sp. ZGt-1
GCAAGACTGATCAAACCAAATAAATAAATGATTTCCGCATCGCTCTCTACCTCTCCTGCATCTCTGTTTTCAGCGGAACGGCAAAGGAAAAACGGAGCCCTAAACGCTCCGCCTTTTCACCCGCCTCCAAATAGGACAAACCACCGTTTCTCACGCTAGTGCATCATTTCCAACAACTTCTGCCATCCATTTTACTACACTCTGATGAATTTTTTGACTAAAAAATGCGGCCGTATGTCTATCCTGTGACACATGCCACGGCGCTTCCGCCCTTTCCCTGCCCATATCCGCCGCCCATCGTGCATATGGTATAACAGAGAGGAGAGGAGACCCCATGTTCCCACGCTACCGCCAAAAGACGATCCGAGCCAGGACTGGGGTGGCGGTTCTCACTGCCGTCGCCGTGTTGGTGGCGATCTTGTCTCTGTTTCTTTCGAACGAACGGAACGAGGCAAAGGAAATCGTTGACACGTTTTACCGCTACGAGCAGGCAGGGGATTTTGGCAGCTCTTGGGAGCTGTTTCACCCGCTTATGAAAAAGAAATTCCCAAAAGACGTCTACATCCAGCGCCGCGCCCACGTCTTTATGCAAGACTTCGGCGTCGAGACGTTCGACTACCGCATCGATGAGGTGGAAAAACTGTCGTCATGGTCGATGTCTGATGAGAACAAACCGCTTCACGACGTGTATCGCGTCCGCGTCATTCAGACGTTCCATAGCGCTTTTGGCGTGTTCGAAATCCATCAAGACGTCTTCGTCGCCAAAGAAAAAGGGGAAAAGAACATTTTGTTCCCTTACCGCCCGTAACCCCCAACATCGATGCGGCCCCGATATCGACCGGGCGCCGCTTTCACCGCTCCTTCCATTCCTCGATGATCTCAAGCGTCCGATTAATGCCGACATTGTATATCAACAGCTTAAGCAAGTTTTCCCGCTCCTCTTTCGTAAAAAAGAGATCGCCGTCAATGATCTCAAGCGGGACAGGGGAGAGCTCGGCATACAGCTCATAATCAACCTTCTGTCCTTCCGGTTTTAGGACAAACGTTCTCATTCGCGCCATCCTCCTTTTTCACCTACACGTTTTGACAAGAAACACCCGTTAGGCAACGCTCCCTATCAAGTATAGACTAACGCACAGCGCGTTCATACGGCATTGGCGGCCGCATGCCATGCGCATGAGACTCTCTTCCCATTTGAGCAACCTTATTCGAATCTTCTCATACACTAATGTATCATCAATCGGAGCTATTTTCTCCATCCAGCGAAAAAAAGGAGCGAAATGCCATGTACAAACATATCGTCAAACACGGGGAAACGATCGCCTCCATCGCCCGCGACTACCGCACATCTGTTGAGGCGCTCCTTCGCGCCAATGGTTTGACCGCCGCGTCCGTCATCTTTCCCGGGCAGGAGATCGTCATCCCCCACCTTCCGCCGAAAGGATCGATTCCCTACACGATCCACATCTCGATCAGCCGCCGCCAGCTGACG
Source organism: Geobacillus sp. ZGt-1 (assembly GCF_001026865.1). Lineage (NCBI taxonomy): Bacteria > Bacillati > Bacillota > Bacilli > Caryophanales > Anoxybacillaceae > Geobacillus > Geobacillus sp. ZGt-1. Next base: position 168,880 of record NZ_LDPD01000026.1, read on the forward strand.
TTAAAACACCGGGGACGAACGATCCGCACGTATCCGATCGGCGTCGGCAAAATGGTCACCGCCACGCCTGTCGGCGATTTTGTCATCGTCAACCGCCAGCCGAACCCGGGCGGTCCGTTCGGCGCCATGTGGCTCAGCTTATCCAAAGTCCATTACGGCATCCACGGCACGAACGACCCGTCCTCGATCGGCAAATACGTATCCAAAGGCTGCATCCGCATGCACAACAAAGACGTGCTCGAACTCGCCTCCATCGTTCCGAACGGAACGGAAGTGTTTATCCGGCCGTGAGGGCAAAACAGCGTCATTCATCCGTCTGTTCCGGGTCGCAACCCGTTTTATTTTTCAAGAAGATGTCATTCACTCCCACCGAACGAACACCGTGTTTCCGCTCACGATGGCAGCTGACAATCGATCGGGCAAGTAGTATAATTAGGTCAAAAGCGAATGGAGTGAAGACGATGCCAGGCGGGATCTCGCATCACGCCAAAGACATTTTGTTCAAGTCGCTGAGCGCATTGTACCAAAACCAAGCCCTCGATGTATACGGACTTCACGGACTCCCACGGATCAAAGCACTGCTTCCAAACGAATTTCCGTCTGTACGGGCGGATGAACGGCGCGCCGACACCGTGTTTCTTCTCGAAGACGATTCCATTTTGCTTCTGGAGTACGAAAGCAATGAACGATTTCTCGACAACCATTTAAAGTATCTTGATTATGCCTGCCGCATCCTTCACACATACTATCAACAGGAAAAACGAATACGCCCGATTCGCATCGTTGTGATCTACACAAGCGATGTCACGACCGCCCGCGAACGGCTTGACGCCGGCGATGTGTTTCTTTCATCCAAAGCGGTGTTGCTTGGCGAATTCAACGGCGATGCGATTTTCCATGCCATTGAAGAAAAAGTCCACAACGGCGAACCGCTCACTCCGGAAGAAACGATGAAACTCATCCTCGTGCCGCTCATGCACACCCGCTTCGACCGGCAAACGATGATCGAAAAAACGATCGAGCTGGCGAAAGCGATCGGCGACGAACCGAAACAGCTGCACATCATCGCTGGCGTTCTGACCGCCACAGACAAATTCATCGACCGGTCATACGCCGAAAAAGTAAAGGAGTGGATCAAAATGAACAAAGTGTTTCGCCTGTTAGTCGAAGAACTTGAACAAGAAAAAGAAGAAATGTTGAAGAAAGTGATGCAGGAAAAAGAACAAGCAGTGCA
>NZ_LDPD01000026.1:170231-173860 GCF_001026865.1 Geobacillus sp. ZGt-1
GAACAAGCAGTGCAAAGAGTCATGCAAGAAAAGGAGCAGGCGATCAAGCAAACGGAAAAACGGAAGGCCATCGAAATCGCCAAAAATTTGCTTGATGTTCTTCCCATTCACGAGATCGCCAAACGAACCGGCCTGACCGTCGCCGAAGTCGCCGACCTTGCAAAGGAAATGGACAAATAGGCAGCACAAAAGAGCCGCAACCGCGCGGCTCTTATCACTGGTCTTTTCCCTATGGCTCTTGGCGTGTGGAACAAGCAACAGTCGGACTTTTCCCTTGGCCTTTGGCCGCCAAAGCGAGCGCACTTCCCAGTGTGTCAATCCCTCTACTCGCTGCTTGCCAATCGCTGACGGGCTTCATCCGTTAACAACAAATACGGACGGCGTTTCCCCTCCTCCTGGCGCACCACTTTCTCCGTCCACGGGTGAAGCAAAAACAGCCCTAACTTTAGACGGAATTCCGGGTCCACCATTTTTTTCCGCACGCCATCTTCATGGGCGATGAGCTTCTCAATCACGTTAAGCATCTCCCTCTTGCTTAGAAACACCTCCTTCTCCTTCGAACTCAATCGCACAATAACCCCCTCATCGGAAAACGAAACAACGCGAAACGCTTCCTTCCCTTTGAACGTCGATACCATTTTTCCTTCGTAAAGCTTATCCAGCAACGACTTCCACATTTCCTCCGCAAATAGCTGTTGGTTCATGCCCTCTCCCCAACGATAACAAGTGCCTTTTTCCGTCCCCCTACCCCTGCACAGCTTCCGATCCAAACGAACTTCGCATATCGGCCAGTTGCACCGCCAGTTTTTCCAATTCATAAATATTCTATTTCCATTTGTCTGCTGTCCAGCAGCCAATGTATCTGTTCCGGTTTTTCCACCAAGTTTTCCCCCTTTGATCTCCCTGCGAATACGTCGTTCCAAGGCATTTGTTCCTTTTCCTTGAAACTTGAAATATAAACCAAAACCTCTCCCCTACAACATCCTCCCGTCCCGCTCACTCCACTTTCTTACCCATCACCCGCTCGATCATCGCAAGCAGAGCCAGCCTTCTTTTTTCAAAAAACTGGTCAAAATCATCCGCTCTTATCGATGCCACATCAATGACATGCGTTTGCAGGATGTCATCCAACACCGCTGCCGAAACGCCTTTCCTCTCCTCTAGTTTCTTCAAATATACACTTGGAGCATCACGGCCAATCATCCGATTCGTTTTATAGGACAATGGGGTTTTATTCATAATGCAATCGTACTTCGCTTTCTCAATCCCCCGTTTTTCGCAATAGTCACGAGGGAAAATATGGTGAATATCAATCGATTCGCCGTAATACGTCTGAATATCGATCGGCACCCCAGATAAGAAATCCCGCGCCCCTTCCCTCATGAGCAATGCGTGCAACCCTTTATAAGCGGCGCTGTTTCGCGTGCGCAGCGTGAAGAGGCGATCAGCGGCGAAATGGGCATCCCACACCGTCGTCGGCTCCGCACCGCCGCGAATCCATTCGACGACTTCCACCACGTCACGGGCAATCCGCGTCTCCGTCGCTCCTCCATACAATTCACCCAATACACCGCACCAATACCAACGGGCGATTCGGTCACGGACACAAACATTGTGCGCCTCTTTTCCCAGCTCGACAAAAATGGCCGCCAGCGGGATCAACTGGGTGCCGTACGGCAAGTCGCGCGCGGAAAACACATGTTGCTCATGCAAAAATTGAGCCGCCTGAATAAACCCTTCCGTCACCCGATCCGCCCATCTTTGGTAATCCGCCAACGTCAACTGCAAGATGTCGCGCCGCTTGCAGCTGACCGCCACGCCGTCCCCCGCTTTTCGTCGATTGTACGTGGCCAACAACGCAACTGCCTGCAGGAAGTCGGTGCTGCTGATATCGGCCAACACTTTGTTGTAAATTTCTCCAGATCTCTTTAATTTTGCTTCCTTCTCTTCCCAATCATCCCTCAGCTTGAAATCTTCCGCCGCAAATGTGGCGGTAAGAAGCTCGAAGACGGTCAGAGAGACGCCCCCCGTGTTTACATTCTCAAAAACTTGGCAAACCGCCTCTTTCGGAGTCGGCTTCCGAAGCATAATAACAGGCACTTGATATTGCTGAAAACGGGGAAATACGTCCGTCATCAACTTTTGCCACTTCAATGACCGTTCCGCAATTTTCGTTGAATCCGAANAATAGCGCGTCTGCCACGCCAACAACCCCGCAGGATCGAAAAGCAAATTCACCGGAAGCATTCCCGCTTCGCATTCTTTCTCCAAGTCAGAACAATCAAGAACAACCCTCCCTCCCGGTCCGCGAATGATCCGGTCTTCCGGAACACTGACGATCGTCTCTTCTCGGTCGACGTTCGGATCTAACATTTTGTCAATGTCAATATAGTAGAACCGTTTGATTGCCTTGTCTCTCTTGTCTCTTGTCGCTACAGGCGCTTTCAATTTCAATGATTGAAACAACGCCGTCAGCCGCTGTTGACCGTCAAGAATCAGCCGTTCCGGTTCCACTTGGTTCACGTTATCGACCCCTTCGATCGGCCTTGAGGCAAAACGAACATTCGGATTTCCCGTCTGGAGCATCATCACCGCACCGATCGGATAAGAGAGAGAAACACTGATCAACAAATTCCGAATCCGCTCGTCATCCCAAACCCAGCCTCTCTGAAAATCAGGAAGCTGTGTTCGACATTCCTGAATGCTTTCAAGCAAATCAAGCAAACTTTCGACCGTACTGTCAAACGTGGTAATCGTGCTCATATCCTTCCCCCTCGTTTCATGAAAAACCCTACACTTCCATACGATTCAATCGACCAATATTCCATCATCCAATGCATATTCCTGTTGCTTTCCAAAAAACACTTTATTCTTTCGACAATGGCATTCTTTTTCCTCTTCCTGCCGCGAAGCGTTTGGCAGAAACATCCCCCAGCCAACGAAAATCCGTAGTTGAATATAAAAACAAAATATTGTATATTTATAAATATACAATGACGATTGATCGCGAGGGATCCCAATGCAAATCGACCATGCCGTCACGAGCGATGTCAAAGACATGCACGCGCTCATCCAACACTATGCAAAAAAAGGACTCGTGTTGCCCCGCTCGCTGCTATCCATCTATCAGCACTTGCAATGCATGTATGTCGCCAGGGAGAACGGCCAAATCGTCGGCACCGCTGGGTTGCATATCCTGGGGCACGATCTCGGGGAAGTGCGTTCGCTCGTCGTATCTCCTGACCATATGGGGAAAGGAATCGGCCGCCTGCTCGTCCACCATATTGCCGACGAGGCGGCCAGACTCGGGGTGAAGCGGTTAATATCCTTTACTTACCAAGTCGAGTTTTTTCGAAAATGCGGGTTTGAGATCGTAGACAAATCAACGCTGCCGGAAAAAGTGTGGATTGACTGTGTCAACTGCCCGAAACTGGACTGTTGCGATGAAACGGCCATGATGAAATACATTTGATCCTCCTCCCACCCGCATGGCGGGAAAGGAGGGAGAGCCCTTGGAAAAACCTTTTTTCCTCCGCTGTTTCGCTCTCTATACCCTTAACTAAAAACGAGTATGTTCGAAACTGGAAGGCTGGTGATTTCGTGAAAAATCGCGGAAAACGGAATCTCTT
>NZ_LDPD01000026.1:173931-180277 GCF_001026865.1 Geobacillus sp. ZGt-1
CGTTTTTCACCAGCCCTCTAGAAAATAAAACCGCTTTGCCCCCGACTCGTGCGCCCCATCCGCATTAAAGTAGCGAAGGATGATATAGTTGAGTCCATGCCAGAGGCAAAATCGGCCAAAACTAATGGATTTGTTCGTTAATCATATGAAAATTAATATTCACCGGTATAAACTTCTTTATACTCTCAATATCCCGCTTCTTGTAGTCCATAATCACAATGCCAGTAATGACCTCATCCTCTTCAGAAAACCGGATAAACACACCAGGAGCTGCTTCGTCATCGTACGACACTTTTGGTTCGCCCAAATAAATATAAAGAACATCGTGATCATAGTCATAGGAGTATTTAACGTTTTCCTGTAAATTTTGGACGAACATAAATCGCACCTCCTGTCTCTTGGTTTAACCTGCTTTTGGCGATGACGGTAACAACGTCACCATACGCTTCGTCTTTATGGTCGACAATAACGACCAATGCCTTTAGCGACTTAAACTTAGGCAATTGCACAAGATCTATATATTTTTGTCTTGTATCATGCTGATCGTCCGGATTATTTGGTAATATAACACAAGGATCTTGAATGACGCTCTTGACCATATCTTCTTGGCCTATAAACTCTTCCCTTGTATGATCCCCACCAACAATATGATAATTCCACGTTGTGCTTTTAAGCCGCACCTCTCTGCCTAGAGGGTCCTCAGTTATAAATATGTAGTCTGTATTGATCTTGTTACCTTCCATTATTGCTCACTCTTCACACCAATAATACCTAATTGCGAAAGTTCCTGAATCTTTTCCTCGCTTGGCGGGGAAGGGATTTCGCCGAATATCTCTTCATACTGCTTAATGTAATTCAATAACAAATAGGCAAATTGTTTGGCGTGTTGTGGGCTCATAGTAACCTTTCCGAGGTATATATTCTCATCGGGCGATTGCTGTTGAAGATTAAGGATGATATCATGAAGACTCATACTTAAACTAATGGAATTACAATAAACATTGAAGGGCCTCTTTTCCATATTCCCTTCCATATACCTTTCCTCTCCCTTTTAAAACGGTATTGTAATTATATTTTATACCTTAAAGAATTTTCTTGCACTCATTTCATTAGGGAAACCGCTGTATATAGAAAATGCCTATAAATAAACCGCCCCACCAAGGGGCGGCCTAATCATCGTCCTTTCCGCTGATGCCATTTCCACGCGCTTTCGATGGCTGACAAGTGACAGGCACCCTCACCCCCTCACAAATTCAGCATATTTTTTCTTCCACTCTGTTTTTGTGCCTGAAAAGTAATCTAATCATGCATCCATATTCATAAATTTCGGGGGCAGCGATTTTGGATGCATATACAAATAAACTCTCCATCGGTAATGTTCCGGCGCATGCACCATATGAGTGTAAATTATCACTTTATTAATGTGCTAATTTACAATATGAGCTTCTACAGGATTGAGATGAATATATCGACTCACTTCCAACATTCCACTGTCATTGTCAATCCATTTACCATAATAACGTTTTTCAAATACATGTCCCGTCAAACGATAGCGAGTATTATAATAATTCGCATACCGTTTGTTCATGAGCGCCATGACTTTCGAAATCGGCTCCTGTTTTGAGCGCAGCTGCAGGTGAAAGTGATTCGTCATAAGGCAATATGCGGCTACTTCAAATGGGATTTTTTCGTGAAGCTGGTGGAGGATATGAAGAAAAGCGAGAAAATCATTTGTTTCCTTGAATAGGGGATCACGCCGATTGCCGCGGCAAACGATATGATAAAACCGATGGGGCACCCAGATCCGCTTTTGCCGTCCCATTCTTTTTACCTCGCTGTTGCCTGTTGCTTCGTATATGTTTTCATCCATCTCAGCGTCATCGCTTCCCAAAGCGATTCATCCGCTATCTTTTCGGTTCCCTTTAAATCGGAAATGGTCCTTGCCAACCGAATGATTTTCGTTTGTACACGATTGCTCCATTGATGTTGGGATGCCCATTGCTGCAACAGAAGTTGCTGCCTGTTGGCAAGCGGGCTTTTTTCCATTAATAACTCAAAAGAAACACGCCCATTCGTTATTTCTTTTCCGTAACGTTCATATTGCTTTCTTCTTGCTTCTTCTACTCTTTTCCTTATGGTTTCCGAAGATTCCGAAACCCTCGTTTCTTTGGTGAAATCAATGACTTCCAATGATAATAAAACATCCATCCGGTCATAAATCGGCCCGGAAACACGATTTCGATACGCTTGAATTTGTTTCGGACTGCATGTGCAATAGCGCGTTCTTGAGCCTAAATATCCACACGGACACGGATTCATCGCCCCAAGCAAAATAAAGTCCGCGGGATATGTCACCGTCGACGAAATACGGCTAATCGTCACTTTCCCCGTCTCTAACGGCTGGCGAAGCATATCCAGCGTCTTTTTCGCAAATTCCGCCATTTCATCGAGAAACAAAACACCGCGATGTGCCAGCGACACCTCGCCAGGCTTTGGGTGCGTTCCCCCGCCAATTAAAGAAACCGATGAAGCGGAATGATGCGGATGACGAAAAGGCGGATGGCCACTCTCGATTTTTTCCCCTGCCAGCTGGTACAAACTGATCACCTCTAACTGTGCATCATGAGTAAGGCTCGGCAAAATCGTCGGAAACGTTTCCGCCAACAAACTTTTCCCGCACCCAGGCGGTCCAACCATTAACACGTTATGTCCGCCTGCCGCTGCGATCTCCAATGCTCGCTTTGCTTGATGATGGCCAATAATCGATTGAAAATCCCGATGATGCTTTCGCGGGGAGTCTATGATTTCAGGAGTGCGAAAAGCTGGGGGTAACGAAAGAACACGTTGTCCTTGCAGATATTGCACCGCTTCTTCCAATGTCTGAACAAAGATACAATCGAGATCTTTCAAATGATGAAGCGGAAGTGCGGGATCATACGGAAGGTATACTTTTTGAAAACCGAGCTTCTTTGCTGCCAATATCGCTGGAAGCATGCCATCCACCGGCTGAATCGCTCCATCCAACGATAACGAACCTAAAAACGCTGCATCCGGGGAAACCGGCGCTGTCAGCTTGCCCATTGCCTTCAAAATCCCAATCGCCATCGCCAAATCAAACATCGGGCTATGCTTTTTCCGCTCCGGCGGAGACAAATGAACAACAAGCCTTTTATCAAAAAAGTCGCATCCGAAAGCATAAAGCGAAGCAAGAACACGTTCCTTTGCCTCTTTCACCGACGCATCCGGCAACCCAACAATCACCATCGCCGCAATCCCAGGCACCTCCTGCACCTCCACCTGCACCCGATACCCTTCTAACCCCCTCAACCCAATGCTTAAAATCTTCACCGTCACTCATCCATCCCTCCCAATCACAGAACATTAGTTCTCACCCATCATTGTAATACCCTCCCCTTTATCTTTCAATTACCAATATTTCGACAAATTTCGGGTGGTGAGCGCCACTTCCGGATATCGCGAAAACGCTGCAAAAAGACGACAGAGTGGATGTCATTGCCTGGATGGAAAAAGAATCCGTGCACGTCATATCTGGAGTTCGGCCGGGAAGACTCATTTTTAAACCGAATGGGCCATTGGTGGATGAGTATGAACAATCGTGGGATCTAGCAGGAGATGCAGGCGTTTTGAATCTTACGGTAAAGAACAATAAGATTTTTTATGATGAATATCCGGATGCACTGGCCCGATTGTACAGCTCGCTGACTTCTCATGGAGGAAATTATCTTGTTGCAAGTGCTAAACCGGGATTTGAATTTATCGGTGAAGGCTCTCCAACTCATGTTGGAGGAGCAAGCCACGGGGGGCTTCATAAACAAGATTCGCTAGTGCCGATGATTATAACTGGCACCGATTCGTCCCCAAAACATTTGCGCATTATTGATCTAAAAGATTAGATTTTAACAATGATTGATTGATGAAGACGGGCAATTCAGCCTCCCGCTGACAACACTCATTCAGCAGGAGGCCTTTGTATTTCCTTCACCTTTCCACTATGCCATTTCTATGCGCTTGCAATAATTTCTTCAAGCGAATATTCCGCTTCTCAGTCCAGTTTCCTTATCCATCTTCTCCGATGAGGCGACAAAGCACGTCGGAGCGCTCAGTCAGTCGTTGGATTCCATGACGGCTTTGCGACTGGTCCCTTTTTCATCTGTTTCAACGACTTCGTTGGCGGAATAGCCTAAGCCGTTGCCGAGGGTTATAAATAGCCATGGCAATGGATCAAGCCATCCCTGCTAATGTTAAATCTTTGACAAACTTCGAAGCACGGCAGGTATTATCCCATAACAGGGGCTAATTCATCCAATGTTGCACCTTGGAAAGAAGGAATCTCGCACTCAAAGGCTACTTTCAGCCACCAATGAGGAGTTGATTTTTCATTCATATACACAACACGAACAGAAGGGTTCGCTCCATTTTCTAACAAGGAAAAGACGGCCTTACTATAAAAGGCTGGAACATATCCAAGCTTCTTCCCTCCGTGAGTATAGATAGCAACAGCATGGGGATCATAAGTGTTTGTTGGTTCTTGTACTAATTTCAACGTTTCGTTAATGGCTAGCCATGTTGCCCAATTTTGAGGAAGATTTTGATAGCGCATGCCATGAACAAAAAAGCTGACACACAGCTTTCCATCGTCTTCAAGACGCAGCGGTTGCTCAAAAGAATAAGTGTCGCTGGCTAACCGCCCACGTGTTTGTTGAAGCAAGTCCATCTTAGTGGAATTCTCATCCAGACCTAAATCGGACAAAATGGCTTTAAAATCCGCACGATCTGGTGACGGCAATCGGCGTTCAAACGCCGGAAACAGCTCCTTTGATCGATATATTTTAGTTGGGTCTGGGAAAGCCGGATGCAACATATACCCGTTATTCAATGCATCTTTCAGTTTTCCGTGACCAGAGGCATTATAGGTGTAAGTGAACTCATAATAGCCATCATAATGAGAAAGAGTTCCTATATGATAAAAAGAACGGGTTTTAGGATTTTGCCAAACCACTAAAAGTGTATGAACTTTTTTCATGTTATTGATCATCCCTTCCAATCCACTCCAATATTTTCTTTCTTCGAAAAGGCACTATATTCAATAACCAGTCTTTTTGTGCCTCGCTTAAAATATCTAATGATTGAATAAAATCAGAATACCTTATTAAATCAAATTCAACTAACTTTTGGATACTTTGATTAAACTCATCTGTAAAGTTTTTACTAATATATGTTAACAAGTCTTTAGCTTTGACCTTTTTCTTTTCAAATATACCCGCCTTAACACTTGTTTTTTCCGTATATTTGTTCATTTCTTGGGGATTCGAGACCATTTGTATCAGCTTTTCATCTTCAAATCGAAACCCTAAAGAAGCACCGTTATCATAAATGGGAGAGAATTTTGCTCCTGTTTCAAGAAATAGCAATTGCCAATTAAATGGGTGCCTATCTTGATTGCCAATAAGAATATCAAACAATTGCATATCTATAAACTCTGATTTTATGGTCTCCCAATACACAAATTTCTTCATTATTTTGAATCCAGCATCAATGAGTTCCATGTCCTTCAACGAGGATTCTTGGAGCTCCTTATAATCGTCGACTAGCGCTGATAATAAAACTCCACCTTCTTCAGTCATTTTTGCATCATATTCCTTTACAAAATTTCGTAGAAGACATCCTCTTCTACCGTTTCTGGTTACAATCTCAACACTCATCATTTCTAAACCAAATATAGCTCCAATTTCAGCGGCAATTAGTTCTGTAATATCCTCCCAAGAAACTCCTTCTTTAAACTGCCGCGGGTATTTTATAAGATAATGTATTTTCTCTGGAGATATCAATTCCTCTTTCTCCAGTGTACTTTTTCTACCATACCCGACTCGTTCCCACTTACTGACATCTCTCAACAATGCTAATCGTTCCTTTTTCGTACAATCTTACTATGTATTTTAACACTAAATGATGCAAATTTATCATTCATCATAAAATTACGGCGTAACGATTTAAAATTTCGGTCATCAAAAACCAAAAAAGGACAATATGATTGGAAACTATTTTTTAAATATTTACTGATTCATTGATTTCTATTTTTGTTGGTTCCACATTTGCGTAATATTTTGGACGATAACCTTGGAGGCACACTTTTTTGATTACCCCATTCTCAACAACAAATGTTAAATCCTCAATTTCCTGTAGTGTCCCAGTTAAAATGAGTTGTTCTACCACTTTTCCTCGGATCTGTTCCATAGTGTAACCTTTTTCTTTCAAGATACGCAAAAGGTTTGAAATCACTTGTATCTTTGCATTAGAGGGGTTTATAATCATACTTTCTAACAAT
>NZ_LDPD01000027.1:0-87 GCF_001026865.1 Geobacillus sp. ZGt-1
TTACGGCGCGTATGAATCGGTCTCGTCAGAGGCCCTGCGGATCACGCATGGCTACAACCGGCATCATCGCTGGCAAAAACAGATCGG
>NZ_LDPD01000027.1:9411-9638 GCF_001026865.1 Geobacillus sp. ZGt-1
GTAACTATTCAGCCACATCATAAAGTGAGCTGAATATTTTCTTCTTTCCTTGTCTATGATGTGAATACTGATAGACAAGGAGGTGAATCACATGTTGACGGTACAACAAGCTGTATTTACAGTTGAGAGCTTAATCGGCAAAGTCCAACAACAAAAGCAGCTCATTACTCACCAGCAACAAGTCATTGAGCAACTGTTGAAAGAAAACAAACAGCTACGCAAAGAAA
>NZ_LDPD01000028.1:0-1603 GCF_001026865.1 Geobacillus sp. ZGt-1
TTTCCGAGCCGATCGAACCGCCGGCTCCGGTGACTAAAATGACTTTGTTTTCGATGTAGCTGGAAATGCTTTCGATATCGAGTTCGACCGGTTCGCGGCCGAGCAAGTCTTCCACTTGCACATCACGGAATTGGCTGACAGACACTTTCCCTGTCACGATATCTTCAAGTTTTGGGACGATTTGTGTTTTCGCGTTTGTTTTCGCGCACTGTTCAAAAATCCGGTTCAGCTGTTTTTTCGTTAACGATGGAATCGCGATAATAATGTGCTCAATGCGTAACGCGCGCACAACATCTTCAATGTCTTTTGTCGTTCCGACAACCGGAATGTTGAAAAACTGCAGTTTTTGCTTGTTCAGATCATCGTCAATAAAGGCAATCGGTCTCAGCTCCGCATCCGGATTGTTCACTAACTGCCGCGCTACCATCATTCCTGCGGATCCCGCTCCGATAATCAGCGTCCGCCGTTTATTCGCGTTTGGTTTTATGTAACGGTCGCGGAACACTCTCCAGACAAACCGCGATCCGCCGATGAGAATAATATGGATCATCCATGTAATCATCAACGCGCGAACGTAAATATCTTGAAAGACAGCAAACTGCACGATAGCCGTTGTAATAATCGAAAAGGTAACCGCCTTGATAATCGCCGTTAATTCGCCAATGCTCGCGTACTCCCACGCTTTTTGATACAAACGGTATATAAACGCAAAGAAATGATGGCTGACAAGCAGCGTCAGCGCCGATAAAAGAACGGATTCATACTTCCATATTTGTATTCCTGGATGAAGCGTAAACAAGCTGACGTAAATCGCCATTAGCACGATTAATGAATCCAATATTATTAAAAACGTCAATCGTTTTCGATATGCCAACGCACTGCGTCTCCCTTCGTATAATAGATAACGAGCCATGTTCGCGATGGCTCGTTATGATGCATTCGTATTTTGTTTTGTTTCCGCAACGATTTTCTCCATAAATGCGAGTAAATCGTCTCTTAACTCCTCATTCTGCAACGCAAACTCAATCGTCGTTTGGATAAATCCGATCTTTTCTCCGACGTCGTAGCGCTTGCCTTCGAATTCGTAAGCAAAGACTCGCTGGATTTCGTTTAATTTTTGAATCGCGTCGGTGAGCTGGATTTCGCCGCCGAGACCATCGCTTTGCGCACTTTTTTCAATTGATGGAACCCCCTATGTATTTTGGCCCATATGCCCCCGCGCATCGGTGCAACGCTGGCTGCGCCGATGCGCCGATGCATATGGGCATAAAAAACAGCCCCTTTTTGGGACTTAGTTTGGCATTTTTGATTTCAGATTTAAAATCTCTTTTTCATGATCGATCAGTTTGTCGAACATCACATCGGATCGGCGCTGCAAGTACGAGACGGTGACATCGACGGATTTTCTTATGCTGGTGACATCGTTTAAAATGAGTGCTTGATTGTGTTTGGAAACGCGCAGCTCTTCGAGGATTCGTTCTTGCGTCTGCTTCATGCCGGCCATCTCGTTTTCTAATTTTTGTTGGCCTTGTTGCAGCTGAGTGATGTCTTTTTGGATTTGGGAAACCGTCGTTTCCAATGTTCGTTGACCTTCTTGCAGTTG
>NZ_LDPD01000028.1:1690-2053 GCF_001026865.1 Geobacillus sp. ZGt-1
TTGACCTTCTTGCAGTTGGGCGACATCACGCTGCAACGCCTTCTGCCCTTCTTGGAGCTGGGCAACATCCTTTTGAATTTGGGAAACCGTGGTTTCTAATGTCCGTTGACCTTCTTGCAGTTGNNNTTGACCTTCTTGCAGTTGGGTGACTTCCTTCTGAAGCTGGGATACGTCTTGGCGAATGTGTCCGACTGTGCCTTCCAACCGCTCAAGCCTGTCGTGGACTGGTTTCAGTTCTTCTTGCAAGACGGAACGAAGCAATTCTTTCAGCTCTTGGCTCATGGCTTCACCTCCTTGCTCTGATTATAGCATGGCCAGTGAAGCACATAGAAACAAAATAAGTTAACCCGTGGTGCTAGATAA
>NZ_LDPD01000028.1:2648-18657 GCF_001026865.1 Geobacillus sp. ZGt-1
TCAACTAGCACCACGGGTTAAGTTAGATCGGGCATCTAACCCGCCCTCACGCCACACCCTCGACGACGGGCGTCTAAGGTGCCAGGACCGTCATCGTCCCCACCCACGGCATGGCCGAGTGCCTCCATTGATAACGGTAAGGAGACATCACCGAACGAAACGGCATCAACGAAGAAAACGGCCTGTCTTTAAGACAAAGAAGCCGCCGCTATGAATCTCTTGCTGCGCGAGCCAAACTGTCTTAAAGAAAGAGCCGCCGCTATTGGATGTCGGTCGACATCATTCTGAATCGTTCTACAAGAAACAAGCCATGTTTCGACAACGAACGGGCAAAAGAAAAGAAGTATTTCTAAATTATTTTATATCATACTGCCAACTATTTCTAAAAGAGGCCAAGGAACTTTTTCTTTTTCACCCGCTGTGGTTCGTCGCGGAACACGGCTTGGCCGCGAACGAGCAGCTCGGCGTTCTCTTGGAAGTAGTACACCATGTCTGTCCCGTATTCTTTCCGGATCACCTCGTACGCCTCGCGGAGGCGAAACGGCCGCGTTTTCGTGTTGTGGGCGTCCGAGGCGATGAAATGGGCCAAGTTCGCTTCGATCAGCTGAAACGAGAACGTTTTGATTTTCTTGCCGAAATGGCCCGTAATGCTTGATGTCGTCAGCTGGGACAAGGCGCCGCGTTTGACGAGCTGGTAGAGCCGCTCGGGGGTTTCGATGATCTCGGCGTTTCGCTCCGGATGGGCGATGATCGGGATAAACCCTTTCACTTGGGCATCAAAGAGGAGTTGCTCCGCATATTTCGGCACATGATCGGGCGGAAATTCGATCAACATGTATGATGTATCGGCAAGCGTCATCACCTCGCCTCGGGCAAGGCCGTCAAGCAAGTCGCCGTGGATGCGCACTTCTTGGCCTGGAAACACGTTCAAGGCGATGCCGCGCCGTTTCAATTCGTCATTTAGTTCCGCCGCCAAGGAAAGGACGGCTGGTCTTGGGTTGTCATACGTTCCATTTTGATGATGGGGAGTGGCAATGATCGTTGTAATCCCCTCCTTGGCTGCGGCTTGCGCCATGGCGATGGCGTTCTCCATCGCCGCCGCTCCGTCGTCAACGCCAGGCAAAATATGGCTATGAATGTCGATCATCGTCCACTCCTCCTTTTTTCGCTCTACTAAACCCCTATTATGGTAACATAGGAAAAACAGGCTATCAATGGGTGAGGTTTGTCGAACATTGTCGAAATGGAAGGCAAATTCCACTGATTAGGGGGCAAGCTGGAACGCCCGCCAATGCGGCTGTCAGTTGTCTTCTTTTCGAAAACGGTCTATAATCGAAATGGTATGCACGAAAATTTCTGAATAGAAAAGGAAGAGTGCCCATGAGAGCAGAACGTCGAAAAAAGAAGAAAACATGGCTCCGCTGGGTGACGGGATTGCTCGTCGTGTTATTCGCTGGAGCAGGAATATTCGCCTATTCCATTTATCATCATGTGAAACAGACGGCGAACCAAATGCACGAGAACGTCAACTGGAAGTCGGAGAAGCGGAAAGAAAACGTTTCGTTTGAACGGAAGACGCCGATTTCCATTTTGTTGATCGGCGTTGATGAACGCAAAGGGGATCGCGGGCGCGCGGATACGCTGATTGTGATGACGGTGAATCCGAACAAGCAGTCGATTGACATGGTGAGCGTGCCGCGCGATACGAGAACGGAGATTATCGGAAAAGGGACGAAAGATAAAATCAACCACTCGTACGCCTTTGGCGGAGTGGAGATGACGATGGCGACGGTGGAACACTTTTTAGATATTCCCATTGACTACTACATTAAGGTCAACATGGAAAGCTTCCGCGACATCGTCGATGCGGTCGGCGGAGTGACGGTGAACAACCCGTTCGCTTTTACGTATGAAGGAACGCACTTCCCGAAAGGCGAGATTACGTTAAACGGGGACGAAGCGCTGAAATACTCCCGCATGCGGAAAGAGGACCCGCGCGGCGATTTCGGGCGCCAGGACCGGCAAAAGCAGATCATTCAAGCGATTATTGAGAAAGGCGCCAGCTTCTCGTCGCTCACGAATTACAGCGATGTGCTCGCAGCGATCGGGAAAAACGTGAAAACGAACTTGACGTTTGAGGAAATGAAAGAAATTCAAGCGAATTACAAAGACGCCCGCAAGCAAATTAAGCAGCTGCATATTACGGGACAAGGGACGAAAATCAATGGCATTTATTACTTGATCGTGCCAGAGAGCGAACGGCTGGCGATTTCGAATGAGTTGAAAGAGCATCTGGAGCTGAAAGCGACGGCGGCGAAGTAAATGAGACGCGCACCTTAAGAGGTGCGCGTTTTCATTGGGCGATGAAGCGCTTGGCGAGCGCATCGGCCCAAAGCGCGGCTCCTTCCTCGGTCGGCAAGTCGGTTTGCGGGTCGACGTAGCGGTTCAGCTCTTCGCTTTGATCGTCAGGCCAGGCGGGCCAATGGTTGAGGTAAGGATAGCCGTTCTCTTTGGCAAACGCTTCGAGCTGTTGGACTTGGCGCGGGTAGTAGGTCGCGTTGTAAATCGGGTTCGGCGGCTGCAAGATCACGACCGCATTCGGGGCCGCCGATTTGAGCTCGTCGATGATCGATTTGATATGGGCAAGAGTGTCGTCGATCGTCACGACACCGTTGTCGTTTAACAAAAACGGTTCAAGCAGGACAAGATCCGGCTTGTCCTTGGCCCAGTCGGCGGCGATGCGCTGTCGGTCGGCGTCGGCGGTGGTCAAGCCGTCGTATTCGTGGACGGTGATGTGAAACACGCCTTTCCCGTAGGCGTCATCGAGCGCTTGTTTCAACCGCTCAGGCCAGCCGCCGTTCTCTGGCGTTGATTCGGAGCCGGCGATGACGAGGCGGATCGGACGGTGTTCCTCCACCGCCCGCTTGATGGCAGCTTGCGCGGCCGCTGGCAGCTGCTTGGCGCGGGCGAGGATCACTTCCGTTTGGCTCGTCTCCGTTTCTTGCTTGGCGGATGTTTCGACTTTCGCCCGCGCCGCTTGCACCGTGGCTTCGATTTTTCGCTCCCAGTACAAGTGACCGGTGATCAGAAAGGCAAGGCAAGCGGCGGTGAGCAAAAGGATGAAGACGAAGTTTCTCAACGGTTCTCTCCCCTTTTCTCTATCAGAACGGCTTCCCGCGGTCGGGAAGCCGTTTGTGGTTACTTGTATTGATAGTAGTAATAGTACCCGCCGTCACGGTGCTTCCGCTTGTTCAAGACAACGCCGAGCAGTTTGGCGTTGGCCGCTTCGAGCAGTTCTTTCGCCTTGACCGCCGCTTCGATTTCGGTGCCGCCGCTTTCGATGACCAGCACCGTGCCGTCGCATTGGTTGGCTAAAATTTGTGCATCCGTCACGGCGAGGACGGGCGGGGTATCGAAGATGACAAGATCAAACGTCTCATACAACTGTTCGAGGCATTGCGCCATCGCGTTCGAGCTGAGGAGCTCGGCAGGGTTCGGCGGAATCGGGCCAGACGTTAAGATTGATAAGTGGTCGATTTCGGTCGCTTGACACGTCGGCAAAAGCGGCGCCGAGCCCGTCAAGACGTTGGTCAATCCCTTGTAGTTGTTTAAGCGGAACGTGTAATGGACGGTCGGCTTGCGCAAGTCGGCATCAATGAGCAATGTCTTTTTCCCTTGTTGAGCGAAGACGACAGCCAAGTTCGCCGCGGTGGTCGATTTTCCCTCGCCAGGGCCGGTTGACGTGACAATTAGGGAGCGGAGCGGCGCATCAATGAATGAAAATTGGATATTCGTTCGGATCGTTCGGTATTGCTCCGCGATGGGGGATTTTGGGTTGTCGACCGTGATCAGTCTCCGCTCCGCTTTGCGGATCGATGTTGCTGGTTTACGAGCCAATGGTTTCACCTCTTGTTTGTGGAATGGCGGATTCGCGTCTCGCTTTTTGGCCGCCTTCCGCCGTGATTAAACTGACCGCGCCGAGCACCGGCAGGCCGAGATGTTTTTCGACGTCTTCTTCCGTTTTGATCGTGTTGTCCAAATACTCAAGCAGGAAGGCAAGTCCGACGCCAGTCATGAGGCCGACGACGAAGGCGATGGCCATATTGAGAAGCGGCTTCGGCTTGACCGGGGCTTGATGTTCTTTCACTTCCGCTTTCGAGAGAATGGTGACGTTGTCGATGTTCATGATTTTGACGATTTCGTTTTTGAACACTTCCGCCGTTTTGTTGGCGATCTTGGCCGCCATAGCTGGATCTGGGTCTTGGACGGTGACAGAGAACACTTGTGAGTCTTTTTCGCTTGAGACTTGAATTTGTTCGTTCAGTTCGTCAAGCGTCCGGTCAAGGTGGAGCTCGTCTTTCACTTTTTCCAAAATCGTCGGGCTTTTAATGATGACGCTGTACGTGTTAATGAGCTGCACGTTCGTTTGGATTTCGTTGAAGTTGTAGAGCTGCTGCTCGGATTTCGCCTGGTTGACGAGAATTTGCGTCGACGCCTCGTAAATCGGCGTCAATATAAAGTAGCTGACCACACCGCTTACAACGGTAGCAAGCGCGGTGATCAGGACGATGAGCCAAAGCCGTTTGCGCAATGTATCGAACAGCTCGCGCAGGCTGATTGTTTCTTCCATTGTGTCCCCCCCTATGATTCTCCTGTCCGCATTTTTCGACAATCGATGGACATCCCCATTATAGCGGATATCAACAGACATATCTAGCCGAAATCGGTACTAATTTTGGCCAAATGAAAAGGCCGCCCGACAGGCAGCCTTTGTTTGCGCTATTCGTCTTTATTGTCTTTGTCATTCGCATCCCGCGGATCTTCAATCGGGTCTTCGCGGTCCGGAACCGTATCGCGCTCATCGTCGCCCGGTCCGTTGTTCGTGTCGTCTCCCGGCGGGAGTTGATTGTTTTGGTTGTCGTTCAAATCGGTATCGCGGTTGTCCGGGATGCCGTCATTGTCTTTGTCGTTGTCGACGTTATCGTTTTGGTTGATGTCATCAGCCGGGTTTACGTCTTGGTCGTTGACATCGTTTTGGTTGTTTGGCGGCGGAGGATTGTTGTTGTCGCGGTTCATATTGCATCCAGCCGCTAAAAAGAGGGCGACAAGGGCGCTGAACAGCCGGATCAGCAACGCTTTTTTCTTCATCCTATCTGCTCCTTTCTATTGGTTGTGGTGACCTTATGTAAGGCCGGTCCTTGTTTATCTTTCCCAGAAAGAAACTTTTCATTCGCACGCTATATAGCGCAGCCGACAAAAAAACGCGCTCCCCGAAGGAACGCGTTTTGTTCAGTCAGCTCGTTTGTCGCCAAGAGCGAACATCAACTCCGTTTCGCAGACAAGCTCGCCGTCGACGGTGGCGATGCCTTTGCCTTTGCCGATGGCGCCGCGGGCGCGGAGGATTTCGACTTCCAAGCGGAGCTGGTCGCCCGGCTTGACTTGCTTTTTAAAACGGCAGTTGTCGATGCCGGCGAAGAAGGCGAGGCGGCCGCGGTTTTCCTCGCTTTGCAGGAGGACGACGGCGCCGACTTGGGCGAGCGCCTCGACGATCAACACGCCGGGCATGACCGGGTATTCCGGGAAATGGCCGGCGAAAAATGATTCGTTGGCGCTGACGTTTTTGATGCCGACGGCGCGCTTGCCTTCTTCGATTTCCAGAATGCGGTCGACAAGCAAAAACGGATAGCGGTGCGGGATGATGGACTGGATTTGCTGGATGTCAAGCATGGACAAACTCCTTTCTCTCGTTTGGCGGCTTCATCAGCCGCGATCCGTTCCTTTCTCGACGATATCGATGATGTGCTTCCACGTGGACGGGCGGAATACATCGAGCGGCTTCCCATCGCCGATGGCGCTGTAGCCGACGACCGCGCCGGCGGCGAGGCTTGCGGCCATCAAGACGATCACGATGATCAGCCGAAGCCAGATCGGGATGAGCCGGGTGCGGACGAACCGGCGCGGCGCGGCCGCCTCCCCTTCCGGCGGAAGGGCTTTGGCTTCCGGTTCGGCGGGAGTCGGCGGGCTCTTTCTTACTCGGCCTTTCCGCCTCGCCATCCGGGAAGACGGCGAGCGCATAGGTTCTTGATGCCTCTCGTCACTCATCGCGATCCTCCTTATGAGGAGCGCATGCCGTTAATCAGCCCGAGCATTTGTTCGGAGATGGAAACGGCGCGGGCGTTGAGCTGATACGCTCGGCTTGTCGCCATCAGGCCGACCATTTCCTCGCCAAGGTCGACGTTCGCTTGTTCGAGCGCGCCTTGCTTGACGCTGATTTGGCCGCGCAAGCTGCCGTTCAGTTCTTCGGCCGCGCCTGGGACGTTGGGAAGCGCATAGACATTGCCGCCGCGGGCTTCCAGAAGCTGCGGACGGCGGATCATGGTGACGCCCAAATTGACGCGGGCGACAACGCGGCCGTCGGTATTGGTTGCCGTCAACGTCCCAGTCGGGGACATCTGTACGTCATGCGCATCGGCGGGAAGCACAATCGGCGCGTTCCTTTCATCAAGCACAAACAGGCCGTCGCTTGTCGTCAAAGCAAGCTGGCCGTTCATGGGCGCAAGCGAAAAGTTGCCGGCGCGGGTGTAGCCGATCGTTTCCGCACCGTTTTGATCGGCCAGACGGACGCGGAACCATTGGTTTTCGTCCGTCAAGGCAAAATCCAGGCGGCGGCCGGTTTCCACCAGCGCACCTTGCTTGGTGATGAGCATCGTCGAAGCGAGACGCGCCCCGTTGCCGTAGCGCACGCCCTCTGGCGTTTGCCGGGGCGCTTCGTCGTTCGGCAGGCGGTCGATTTGTTGGGTCAAGAGCTCGGCAAAGCTCGCTTCGCGCCGTTTAAAGCCGACGGTGTTGCTGTTGGCGATGTTGTGGCTGATCGTATCGAGCCGCTCTTGCAAGGCGTTCATCGTGTTGGCGGCGGTGAGCATCGAACGGAGCACGGGCTTGTCCCCCTTTCATCATTTCAGGCGGCCGACTTCGTTGACGGCCTTGTCCAAGCTGCGGTCGTACGCTTGGATGATTTTTTGGTTTGCTTCAAATGCGCGGTAGGCAGCGAGCAAATCGGTCATCGTCCGCTCAATGTCGACGTTCGACCGCTCGAGAAAACGCTGTTTCACCGTATACGTCACATTGCCGGGCGCCTGCGGCAACGGCCCTGTCGTGCTGCGGAATAAGCCGTTTCCTTCCTTGATCAACGTTTGCGGATTGGCGGCGAATGCAACGCCGAGACGGGTGGCCGTCCCATTCTCATCGATGATCGTTCCATCGTCGCGGACGGCAAACCGCTCGCTTGAGAGCGGAATGCGCTCGCCATTGGCATCAAGCACATACCAGCCCTCTTGCGTCGTCAAGTAGCCGTCCGGGCTCAAGGTGAAATGACCGTTTCTTGTGTAGCGGACCTCCCCTTGACCGTTGGCGACGGCAAAAAACAGCGCGCCTCGCTGGCCGCTCGCCCGGTCGACGGGGACTTGTCCGTCCACAAGGGCGATATCGGTCGCCAAGCCGGTTTCTTTCACATCCCCTTGGCGGAAGTTCGGGATGAGTTCTTGCATATAGACGCCCGTAACGAGCGGCCCAATGACGGTTTGCGTCGGGATGGCGCGCCTTGAGGCGGTCGGGATCGGCTCGTCCTCGAGGCGGCTCATCAACAGTTCCGGAAACGCTCTCATCGCTCCTGCATCAGCTTTGTATCCCGGCGTTTCGGCGTTCGCCAAGTTGTTGGTCAGCATCTCAACGCGCCGCTCCTGGGCGAGCATGCCGCTCGCGGCGGTGTACAACCCTCTCAACATGACCAGCACCTCGCTTGTCCGATCGATCAGAAAAAGCCGCGGCCGCTCTTTGGGCAGCGGCGGATGGGGTGTTCCCTATGGTCAAGCGGGCGGCGCGTTGCCCTGCCGCTCCGCTCCTTTCCATTCCATCTTTCATTATAAGCGGGCAAGGGCAGCCGCGGCATCCCCCGCCATTCCTTGAGTCAGTCAAGACTTTGAAATATTTTACTCACACCCATTCCTTTTTTGCCCGCCTCGCTTGTCCCGGCGGCGGTTGTATCCATTTTGATCAAGCCATGAGAAAAACGTCCTTCCAAAGCGGTCTGCGCCTGAATGACGCAAAAGGTTGACTCTATAAGGTTGATCCAGATGAACCATCTCTTGGCCAAAGGGCATGACGGCTTTTTAAATCAATTGCGATTTTGGCGCCCGATCGATGTTTTCCAGCATAATCCCGGTGCCAAGGGCGACGCAGTCCATCGGATTCTCCGCGACGAACACCGGAAGCTTCAGCTCTTCTGACAGCAATAAATCGATGCCATGAAGCAATGCACCGCCACCCGTTAAAATGACGCCGCGGTCGATAATATCCGCCGACAGTTCCGGCGGGGTGCGCTCGAGCACGCTTTTGGCGGCTTGTACAATCAAGGACACCGGCTCGCGAAGCGCCTGTTCGATCTCCTCCGATCGAACGGTGATCGTGCGCGGCAGTCCGGTGACGAGATCGCGGCCGCGGACGTCGATTTCTTCGGACCGTGCGCCTGGGAATACCGTTGCGACCTTAATCTTGATTTCCTCGGCCGTTCGTTCCCCGATGAGCAGCTTATATTCGCGCTTGATGTAGTTTAAAATCTCCATATCGAACTTGTCCCCGGCCATTTTAATGGAAGAGGCGGTGACGATGTCTCCCATCGAGAGAACCGCGACGTCAGTCGTGCCACCGCCAATATCAACGACCATGTTTCCGCACGGCTGAAAAATGTCCATTCCGGCGCCAATGGCTGCGACTTTCGGCTCTTCCTCCAAGTACACTTTTTTGCCGCCGCTTTTTTCTGCTGCCTCTTTGATCGCTTTCCGTTCCACGGATGTTGTGTTCGTCGGGCAACAAATCAAAATGCGCGGTTTGGCGAAAAAGCCTTTTAGGTCGAGCTTGCTTAAGAAATGCTTCAGCATGGCTTCGGTAATGTCAAAATCCGCGATGACGCCGTCTTTGAGCGGCCGAATGGCAACAATATTCCCAGGAGTACGTCCGACCATTCGTCGTGCTTCTTCGCCGACTGCGAGCACTTTGTTCGTGTGTTTATCAATCGCCACGACGGACGGCTCATTGAGCACGATGCCTTTGCCTTTGACGAAAATGAGGACGTTCGCCGTGCCTAGGTCGATGCCGATGTCTCGTGAAAACATATGACTTGCTCCTCCTTGCCTCTGCCCTAAAATCATTCCTAATTGTTCATTCTACCATATTTGCCTCCCGGAATGATACTGCAAACGGCAGATGGCAAGGAAAAAGTCAGTTGTTTTTCACTGCTTGCTTTTTATACTTTTTCTTCGTTGCTTCCCCGCCGCGCAAATGGCGGATCGATTTATGGTAATCGAGGATTTGCTTCACTTCTTGGGCCAGTTCCGGGTTGATTTCCGGCAGCCGCTCGGTCAAGTCTTTATGCACGGTGCTTTTGGATACGCCAAATTCTTTCGCAATGACGCGAACGGTTTTCCTTGTCTCCACGATATACTTGCCAATCTTGATCGTACGCTCTTTGATGTAATCGTGCACACCACTCGCCCTCCCTAGGTTGGATGTGAGAAGTGAGAAGTGTGAAATGAGACTCGTCTTGCCAATGATGGGCGCCGCTTTCGTTGGATGTCTTAGAAGCGTCTTCGCCGCGTCGCTTGCCGGTTGTGAACGATCCCCACCTCAACCACTCTCATTGCTGTTCAATTTGTAACATTTTATTAGACAAATCGGGCATATATACCAGAAATATCAAGGCGGACAACGGTTTTTTCACAATTTTTTTGCGGTTTGTAACGGAAGCGAAATGGGAAACGACTATATGTATAGAGAGGAAAAAAGGAGGAGCTGGCATGGGCAAAGGAAAAATGATCGGCGTCGCAGCCGTGTTGGCCGGGGTGGCGGCGGCGAGTGCGCTGTTTATGTATAATAGCGGCAACGAGCGCCCGCAGGCGAAAGATGATTTGCTTGGCCCCGCTCCATCAGGCAAACCGGCGCCCGCGGGCGGAAAAGGCATCATCGCCGGGACGCTTGAGCCATCGCTGACATATGAAAAACAAAACGGGGCATACGTGTTTACCTTCACGGTGAAAAACCAAACCGAACGCGTGCAAACGGTGACGTTTACGAGCTCGAAAAAGTATGACTACGTTTTATACCGCGATGGACAAAAGATGAAGCAGTTCAGCGAAGGGAAGATGTTTGCGCAAATTTATGAGGAACGGCCGTTAAAACAGGGGGAAGAGCTGTCGTTTCAGGAAACGTTCCGCGGCCTAGAGCCGGGGACGTATACGCTTGAGTGGTGGCTCGCTGATCCAAACTGGCCGAACGCGCGGGCGAAGGCGACATTTACGGTCGAGTGAAGGCGCTGCCGGTTTGCCTTCGCGGCTGTTGCCGCGCTCGCCATCCGGCGTCTAAATTAGGAAAACGCTCCTGTCCCGAGCGCTTTTTGCGGCCTTTTCCAACAGGAATTTCTGCATCGATGTTCTTTTTTGCCCGCGCTGCCACAAAAAGAGGGATGCTCACCCATGGATGAAGCATCCCGTTGCAGCGCTGAAAAGATTTTCCCTGCATTACGACAAAAAGAAAGCCCCATACACAAGCGCCAAGACGATGACGTACGCTGGGTGGATGCGCCATTTGCCCAGCAGCAAAAAAGCGCTCGCGGCGGTGAGAAACGCCGTTTGGCCGAGCCCGGCCCCTTCGTACGATTCGCGGAAAAGGTCGATCGCCATAATCCCGAGCATCACGGCGATCGCTGGGCGGATGTAGGCGGTGAGCCGCTTCACTTGCGGCGCGTCTTTCCATTTGTACAAGAGCCCAAGCAGCGCCAACAGCAAAACGAGCGACGGAGCGACGCTGGCAAACACTCCGATGGCAGCGCCAAGGACGCCGGCTTGTTCGTATCCGATATAACCTGCCATTTTCGTCGCAATGGGGCCGGGAAGAGAGTTGCCAAGCGCCAGCACCTCGCTGAATTCGTTGACCGTCATCCAGCCGTAGCGGTCAACGACCTCGTGCTCGATGAGTGGGATGGAAGCCGGGCCGCCGCCGTAGCCGAGAATGCCGGGCCAAAAAAAGGCGAGAAACAGCTGCCAGTAGATCATGACGACGCCCTCCTTTCTCCGCCTTTGTCTCTATCCGCCGCCTTGGGCTTGCTTCGGCCGACAAACGCGGCCGCAAGCAACACTGCGACCACAAGCGCCGGATGAAGGCCGAGCCACTGCAAGGCCAAAAAGCAGGCAAGAAGGAGCAGGGCGGCCGGCCGCCAGCCGAGGGCGGCGCGCGCCTGTTTGGCGAACTGCCACGTCATCTCGGCAAGCATGACGGCCACGACCGGCACGACCGCTTTGGTCATCCCAGCGACCCATGGTGTGTCTTTAAACGAGGATAAGGCGGCCAACAGCACGATCATCAACACGACCGTCGGGGCGGTCGTCGCCAACACGGCGTTCACTAAACCGAGCGCGCCGCCGACACGGTAGCCGATATAGCCGGCAAGCTTCGTGGCGATCGGGCCGGGCAAAGCATTGGCGATGGCCAGAATTTCAGCGAATTCTTCATCCGCCATCCAGCGGTATTTCGCCACCACTTCAGCGCGCACAAGCGGGATCGAAGACGGGCCGCCCCCATATCCAAGCATGCCGACGCGGAAAAAAGCGAGAAACAAATGCCACTGGTTCATCGAAATCATCCCTTTATCGTGAGTCTCACCAAGCGGCCACCGCACCGTCCGTGCGCGGCTCCGTCCCGGCGGCAAGCACACCGGTGTCAGGATCGCGCCAAATGATTTGCCCGCGGCCGAACAGTCCGCTGTCCAACGCCAAGCGGATGTCATGCCCTTTGCGGGCGAGCGCTTCAGCGATATGGCGCGGGAAGTGCGGCTCGACGAGCACCGTTTTTCCTTCCATCCACTGCCAGCGGGGAGCATCGAGCGCCGCTTGCGGGTTCAAGTCAAAATCGATCGTGTTCATGATCACTTGCAAATGCCCTTGCGGCTGCATAAATCCACCCATGACGCCGAACGGGCCGACCGGCGCGCCGCCTTTGGTCAAAAAGCCGGGGATGATCGTATGGTACGGCTTTTTCCGCGGCGCCAACCCGTTCGGATGGCCTTCATCAAAGGCGAAGTTATGGCCGCGATTGTGCAAGGCAATGCCCGTTCCTGGGACGACGAGGCCCGAGCCGAAGCCCATGTAGTTGCTTTGAATATAGGACACCATATTCCCTTCGCCGTCCGCGGCGGCCAAATAGACCGTTCCGCCTTTTGGCGGCGTCCCCGGCTCCGGCGTCAGCGCCTCCTCGCCGATTTGCGCCCGGCGCATCGCGGCAAACGATTCCGACAACAGCTCGTCTGGGCTGCAGTTCATATAGCGGCAGTCGGCGATGTACGCTTTCCCATCGGCAAAGGCCAGCTTCATCGCCTCGATTTGCCGGTGGTGCGTCTCGACATCCGGCACGCTCGGCACGTCAAACCCGCTCATGATGTTGATGGCCATCAACGCGACAATCCCTTGGCCGTTCGGCGGAATTTCCCACACCTCATAGCCGCGGTAGGAGACGGAGATCGGCTCGACCCATTCCGGTTCATACTCGGCGAGGTCGTCCGCCGCCAAAAAGCCGCCGTATTGCTTCGAGAAGGCGGCGATTTTTTC
The DNA here is from genome assembly GCF_001026865.1 of Geobacillus sp. ZGt-1. Lineage (NCBI taxonomy): Bacteria > Bacillati > Bacillota > Bacilli > Caryophanales > Anoxybacillaceae > Geobacillus > Geobacillus sp. ZGt-1. The sequence goes on from NZ_LDPD01000028.1 coordinate 15,302, forward strand.
CGCCAGCTCGCCGCGGTAAAAGCTTTCCGCTTCCGTTTCGGCAATGGAGCGGAGCGTCGCCGCATGGTCCGGAGACGCCCACACTTCCCCGATCTTCGGCGCGCGGCCGCCCGGCGCAAACGTCGCAAACCACGAGGCGAACTCCGGCCCGCGAAGCGCTTCTTTGTATGTACGAAACGCCGCAGCCCAATACTTTCCGAGCACTGGCGAAACCGGATAGCCGTTTTCCGCATAGGCGATCGCTGGTGCGAGCGTTTCGGCAAGCGGCAGGCGGCCGAAGCGCTTTGACAGCGCCGCCCACGCCGCCGGCGCCCCCGGAACGGTCACCGGAGCAAAGCCGTATTTCGGCATCTCCGTATAGCCGCGCTCTTTCAGCGCTTCAATCGAGATCGCTTTTGGCGCATAGCCGCTCGCGTTTAATCCGTACAGCTTCCCGTCCGTCCAAACAAGGGCGAACGCATCGCCGCCGATGCCGTTCGACGTCGGTTCGACAACCGTTAAGCAAGCAGCCGCAGCGATCGCCGCATCGATGGCATTGCCGCCTTTTTTCAACACATCAAGCCCCGCCTGCGCCGCGAGCGGCTGCGATGTCGCCACAACGCCGTTTTTGGCGAACACCGTCATCCGCTGCGATGGGTATGGGTGGTATAGGTAGTCCATGGCCACGATCCCCTTTCTTTCGTTAAGTGAAGAATAAAACATTTCACAAACGAAACTGTTTCCGTTTTCATTTATTTTAAAGGAAAGAGGGGGTTATTTCCATCCTTGTTCCCAAAAAATGAAAGAATATTCAAATCATAATTTTTGGCGGTTCATCACCGAAAGATGTACTTGACTTTTAGACACAAACATAACATCGTCCCTCCCGATCGAACAAAAAATAGCCATGACTTTTTGGGCACCTATCATGAAAAACGTTTTTTATCTTATGGTGAAGAGCTTTTTTGGCCGCCGTTTTTCCCACGTCTGACTTTAGAAGCGGCAAAGCAAAAAGACCCGCCCGCTTGTCTTGGCAAACGGACAGGCCTTTTCGTCGCGTTTTTCGTTTCCTCTTGCTCGACGCCTTGTCGATTACGCTCTTGCCATGCCGATCGAGGCGTCTGGCGTTTTGTAGGATGAAGCGTCGTTGTTTTCGTCTTGATTGTTGTCGCTTGGCGTCGTCGAATGGTCGTCAGCCGATGGTTGTTCATTCGCTGGGTTTTCGTCTGTCGGCGCTGTTTCGTCACTTGGCATCAATTCTTTTTCTTTGCTCGTGGCGGCGCGATCGGTTCCCGTTTTGTCTGCCGCTTTGTCGGTCAAAGCCGTCAACGGTTTGTCGACATAGTCGATCGGGTTGACCGCCCGGCCGTCTTTGCGAATTTCAAAATGGACGTGGATGCCGGCTTCTTTGTTGAATTCGCTTTGCCCTGCCTTGCCGATCACTTCACCTTGTTTCACCGTGTCGCCGGCTTCGACTTTCACATCAGCGAGCGATTGATAGACGGTCGTGACCCCTTGTTCATGATTGATTTCGACAACATAGCCCAAAATCGGGTCTTTTTCCGCTTTCGTCACCGTGCCGCTTAAGGAAGCGGTGACATCAAACGTTTTGCCGTCTTGGCGCACAAGATCGATGCCTTGGTTCGGGTGGTACGTATGATCATAAAAGACGAGGGCTGCTTCCTGTTCTGCTTCCGATGCTTTGTCATCGTAGAATGGCGTTTTCACTTGCACCGCATTTGGATCAAGCACCGGCATCGCAATCGTTTCGACCGTTTCATTGACCGGAACAGCCGGATTTTCTTGCTGGGCGGTGCCGTTTTTCGCCACGTTGTCTCTGCCCGTATTCTCCTCTTTGCCCAATTGGAACCAAAGCGCACCAGCGACGATCAATGCGGCAGACGATAAATAGATCGCCGGAAATACCCAACGTTTGCGGAACAGACGCTTCAGCGACGATTGTTTTTGTTCCTCTCTCATGTTCATCACCTCAGCAACCATTTTGAACAGAAAGAGGAAAAGATATACACATAGAAAATAATTTTTTCACTTATTTTTTGACATTCGACTAGATTTTATGCAAAAAAATGAGGGGCGCATGGCGAGGGGCGTCTCCCTGCCGTTTGCCCCGAACATTTGACAGAAAACCGGGGCGGCAGAACCCCGGTTCATCCATTTTTCGCGGTCAATTTGTTTAAAAACGCCGTCGCCGACGAAATATGAACGCCGCGGTAATAATATTTGACGATGTCAGCGTACGTTTTCCCTTCTTTGGCCATAAAGTTGGCTCCGTATTGGCTCATGCCGACGCCATGGCCGTAGCCTTTTGTCGTAATGATGATGTCATCTCCGTTGCGCACCCAGGTGAAATCACTCGACGGCAATCCGAGCCGTTCGCGCACATCGCGGCCCGTAAACGTCTTGCCGCCAATCTTCACTTCGCCGACGCGGCGGCCGGGAGTGCGCGATACAATGACGCCGACTGAGCCGTCAGCGGGCAGTTCGACCCCCAGTCTTCGCTCGAATTCCGCCACTGGCATCGTTTTTCGCTGGTAAAACTTCGGGGATTGTTTGTCCCATGGGCTGGCGACGCTTTTTAAATACGGAAAATCGCTTTGCCAATAGGCTTCCGAATTTTCCGTATAGCCGTTGCTTGTCGAAAAAAACAGCGCCTCGATCGGCTCATTGTTGTATGTCAAAATTTGCCCTTGCGTGTCCATCACCGCTTTTGTCACTTTTTTCATTTTCCAATCGTAGTCGCTGCCCCATAGTTTTCGCAGTTCGTCATCGCTGTAATAGACTTGATGAGCCACCGTGTCGGTCACATTCGCTCCTTTTGGCAGGCGAAACGGCTGGTTGGCGAGCAATTGCTTCACGATGTACGTTCTTGCCGTCAACGCTTGCGCCTTTAATGCCTCGAGTTCAAATTCGGCCGGCATTTCCGCCGCAACGACGCCGATGACGTATTGCTCGAGGGGAATATGTTCGACGCGTTGTTCTTTGCTTCGATAGACCGCCACGTCGATGGACGGTCCTTCGGCTGCCTGCGACCGTTGGACTTGTTCTTGCTTGTGCAGTTGTTCGGCCAATTTGGCCACCTTCCCGTCATAAAATGGAAGAACGAGCGCCGTCGGAATGACGAGGATGGCGACAAACAGCGAGAGAGCGAGCGCCATCACCGGTTTCAGTCGTTTCACCATAGCCGAGCCCCCAATATGCATTTTCCAAGCACAAGCGGACATCGCGAATGAATGCCTGCGTTGGCTTCGGTTCGTTACTATAGTTATGGGCTCGGACAAGTATATATGACAGTTTTCTTTCCAGCCAAAACCTCCATGAGCGCGTTTCGCACTCCGCCTAAAAGGCTGGTGAAAAAC
>NZ_LDPD01000028.1:18739-28347 GCF_001026865.1 Geobacillus sp. ZGt-1
GAGAACAGCATTTCCCCTTAAATCGCCATCCTGCTAAACATGAAGCCGTTGAAAAAAGTCGGTGACTGAATAGGGGGCGATGGAACAAGGGGGTTCTCGAAAGCACATGTTTCACCACCGTCGCGACTTGCTTCGCGCGATGCGATCAAGCTTATGGTGAAATTTCATACAGACGGTCTTTCTCTGAGCTTCAAAACAGACCGTTAGGAACGAACGGTTGTTTTTTACCGTCCTTCGACGGTCGCCCGTGTTCCAAGAAAAAACGACCATTCCCTGCTCGAAGGCAGTTCACGGTCGTTTTTCGCTCTTTATCCGTTCCATTGGATCGTTTGAATTTGGTCGAATTGTTCTGTTTCTTCGCGGACGCGTTCAATGTCGGCCCCAAGCGCAGCCAACTTTTCGTGGAAGCGGACATACCCGCGGTCGAGATGACGAAGCTCGGTCACGCGCGTGTAGCCGTCCGCCGCGAGTCCAGCCAAAATCAACGCCGCCGCTGCGCGCAAATCGGTGGCCGCCACTTCGGCGCCTTGCAGCTGGCACGGGCCATTGATAATGACGGAACGCCCTTCAATTTTAATATCGGCGTTCATGCGCCGGAATTCCTCCACATGCATAAAGCGATTTTCAAACACCGTCTCGGTGATCATGCTCGTGCCTTCCGCTTTCAACAAGAGAGCCATCATTTGCGACTGCATGTCGGTCGGAAAGCCCGGATATGGCATCGTTTTAATGTCGACGGCTTTCAGCTTTTCCGGACCGATGACACGCAAGCCGCTTTCCTCTTCAATGACGGTCACGCCCATTTCTTCGAGTTTAGCGATCAGCGAGCCTAAATGTTCCGGAACGGCTCCTTGCACGAGGACATTGCCGCCGGTGATTGCCGCCGCCACCATAAACGTGCCGGCTTCGATGCGGTCCGGAATGACCGTATGCGTTGTGCCGACGAGCTCGTCAACTCCCTCGATTCGAATCGTTCCGGTGCCGGCGCCGCGCACTTTGGCGCCCATCGCGTTCAAAAAGTTCGCCAAATCGACGATTTCCGGCTCTTTCGCACAGTTTTCGATCACAGTCGTGCCTTCCGCGAGCACGGCGGCCATCATAATGTTTTCCGTCGCCCCGACGCTTGGAAAGTCCAAATAAATTTTGGCGCCGCGGAGCCGTCCGTTCACTTCCGCATCGATAAAGCCATTGCCGACTTTCACAGACGCGCCCATCGCTTCAAATCCTTTTAAATGTTGATCGATCGGGCGCGAGCCAATGGCACAGCCGCCCGGCAGCGCCACGCGGGCTCGGCCGTTGCGCGCCAACAGCGGCCCCATGACAAGCACCGACGCGCGCATTTTTCGCACATATTCAAACGGCGCTTCCACCGTCAACGGACCGGTGGCATCGACGGTGACCGTCTCGTCGGCAATGTGCACATCGGCGCCTAAATAGCGGAGCACTTCACTGATTGTATATACATCGGAAAGAGCAGGCACATCATGAATCGTACTTGTTCCTTTCGTAGCCAATAAAGTGGCAGCGATGACAGGCAAAACGGCATTTTTTGCGCCTTCCACTTTGACGGTGCCGCTCAACCGGTTTCCGCCACGGACGATGATCTTTTCCAAGGTATTCCCCTCCGCGTCCAATTTCTCTATATTAGTATTCAATGGTAATGATTGGGGTTCCAGCAACGACGCGCGTCTTGCCNCCCAATTTTTCTCTCAAGGCGAGTTGCAGGTTGATCGGCTGATGATTGGCGGCCGGGAGAACGTTCTTCCACTGCCCAGTATATGCAGACAGGGAAACGAGTGACTCTTCCCGCAGCCACTCGACAGGCGTCGCTTGAAAATCGCGAAGCAATTGAGAAGCTTGATCGAACAAACCACCTTCCATATTACCACTGAACTCGCCTTCAATACAAGCGAAAAATGTAGAGTGATTCACAAATAGTCCGTTCGTCGTTTTTTGAATGTGCTGTGCTGCTTCTTTCCACCCAGCTTGGCTCCACGTTGGGCCGGTCGCTTCATAGAGGATATACGTTTGCGGCGTTCCATTTGTGACGGTCATCACGAGCTGGATTTGTTCACGAAAAAAGGAATGTTCATTCGTGCCGATCACTTTTTGCCAATGGCTAGTTTGGTGGAACGTCCAGCGGAAGGAGCGGTATGTTTGTTTGAACTCCGCCATTTTTTTGAAAAAGTCCGCATCATTTTGAATATCGTGGGCATACTCTCTTGTGTACACGACCCAGCGGCCGAGCGAGGCACCGTGTTGCGCCAATGTGTGCGCCATCATTTCCAACGGTTCGGACCATTCGTTCCCCCGCGCGCCTTCCGTCCGGTATTGCCCTGCGGCCAACAACAAGACCGCGGCGGCCAGCGCCATCAGCCAACAGATTGGATTTTTTCTCATCTTCGTTCCCTTCCTCTCCTTACTTGTTATTGTTGCCACCGGGCAAGGGAACATACGTCAAAAAAATCGACAACCGGCGATTTTTGAAATCGCTTTCATAAATAAACATCAAAGCGGAGGGCAAACAGCCGAGAATCCATGGAAGAAGGGGACGGGACGGGGAGCAAAGAGGCGGCGGCAAGAACGGATCGGCCGGACAGAGGGCGGGGCAAGCGGACAGTTGGAGGGGGAGCCGAAGCACCACGGCGCCCCGGGCCTCCCTATTCGCGGAACAAATACGGCAAATCGGTTGACCAAGCCCAATAGTCAAGGAAAAAGTTCGCCACCGTCGAGCCGATGGCAATCGTCAATAAAATGTACAGCAGCCGCCCTTGGACGACGCGGTTCGGCCGAAGCAGCACCTCGAGCCGCACCGCCTGCAGCGTCCACCACGTCACCGCTAGAAACGCCAAATGAACGATAATCGAAATCAACGCTTGTTGGCCGATGACCAGCATCATCAAGTTTCACCTCTTTCTCAAGCATATGTGAAACGGCGCATACGAAGCATTTCCTCTTTTTCGGAACGCGGCGTGCAGCCAAAGCACTTCATGCGTTTCGAAAACAGATTAAGCGTCGCATGACAAGCTCTTCTCCCCCGAAACAGCACCGGCCGCACATCCAAGGTGCTCCTCGACCCGAAACAAAGCCAGCGGGATGNGCATTCCCCTCTTTCTATGAAAATGCGCAGGCCTTGAAACTTTCATGCTAGGTGGAAAGCAAACATTGCTCGATGGAGCTTTCCTGCGCAAAGCACGCAGCGCATCCCCTCCTTTCCAAACGAAGCCGGCGGCGCAAAAAAAGAGGAGAGGCATTCTCCCTCTCCCTTTATTCTACCGTTACGGCAAAAAATCGCCAAAATGCCCAAACTGGGCAAGCATATCGTAAGCAAGCCCCGGCGCCCAGCCGATCGCCAACGTTCCAAGCGCGCAAAGAACGACGGCGGTCGACAGCCCGGCCGGCAGCCGGCCAAGCGGCGCGGTGAACGTCGGGCGGAAAAAGAGCTGGACGATCAAATTGAAATAATACACGTACGAGATGACGGTCGTGATCGCCATCACGGCGGCGAGCACATAATGGCCCGGCTCTGTGACGACAAGGCCGATGAAAATATGCAGCTTGGCGATAAAGCCAGCTGTTCCTGGGATGCCGGCGAGCGAGAGCAAAAACAGCCCGAACGCCGCAGCCAGAAATGGGCGGTGCCGATATAAGCCGGCGAGCCCATCCAAATCATCGGATCCGGTTTCATTGACAATATGGGCAATAATGGCAAACGCCCCGATGTTCATCAACGTATAGACGAGCAAATACATCCAGAGCGAATCGATCATCGCCCATGACATCGCGGCAAACCCCGCGAGCAAGTAGCCGGCGTGGGCGATGCCTGAGTAGGCGAGCAGCCGCTTTAAACTCCGCTGCCGAAGCGCCACGACGCTGCCGATGATCATCGTCAATCCAGCTAACACGGTGATGATCGGCTGCATCGACAAAAGAAGCGATGATGGGTCACGCCCTTCAGACGGCGCCGCGGCAAAGATCGTCACCAGCAAACGGAGAAGAAGGGCAAAGCCGGCCGTTTTCGACACGACGGCAAAAAACGCGGTCGCTGGAACGGGCGCTCCTTCGTACACGTCCGGCGCCCACATATGAAACGGAACAGTCGCCAGCTTAAACGAAACGCCGATGAGCAAAAGCAGAAACGCCAAAGCAAGCATGTACGGCTCGTTCGTCTCCTGCAAGCGGCGCGCGATGCCGCCGAGATTCGTCGTTCCGGTCAAGCCGAACACATAACTCATGCCAAACAGCATGATGGCGGTGGCGATGCCGCCATTGATGACGTATTTGAGCGCCGCCTCGTTCGATGCCGGCGCCGTTTTGCGCAAACCGGCCAAAATGTAGGACGACACCGAAAGCAGCTCAAGGCTGACAAATAATGTAAGCAAATCGCCGCTAGACGCCATCATCATCGCCCCAAGCAGCGCAAACAACATCATATAGACAAATTCGCCGCGGTGCGGACTGCCTTCTTTCGGCGCCCATTCGGCCACTAAAAGCAGAGCGAGCGCTCCGCCAGCCAGCAAAATGAACTTGAACGCTTTGGCGAACGCATCGAGCCGGAACGTATCATGCAAAATCGATGCCGACCCGGCCGGGATCATCGCCGCTGTCGCGATCATGGCGAGCGCCGCCGCCGCCGCGGCGCCCCAAGCAAGCGGCCGGCGGCTTCGATCACTCGGCAGCGCCAAGTCAATCACCAACAGCGCTATGGCGGCCGCGAGGACGATCCATTCGGGCGCCATCATGCTCCAATCGGATTGCCATACATCGTTCATGTGATCAACCCCCTAGCCCGTTCATCATCGTCTTGACGACGGCCGTAAGCGGCGCGGCCAATAGCTGTGGATAGACGCCGACGGCCACGATCAACGCGACGAGGATGAACGCCGGCACAGCTTCTTTTCCTTGCAAGTCAACGACGCCCCCTTGCGGTTCACCTAGGCTTGCCGCAGATGCTTGCGGCTCACGCCAGCCCATGACCGCTTCCCGCCGGTCGCGGGGGCGGCCGAACGTGATATCAAGGACGGCTTTCAGCGAATAGACAGCGGCGAAGATCAATCCAAGCGCACCCACGGCGGCAAGGGCCGGCTTCGTTTGAAACAGCCCGAGAAACGACGTGAATTCACCGACAAATCCCGCCAGCCCCGGCAGACCGAGCAAGGCGAGCGCCGCTGTGAGCAAATACCCGGAAAAGAGCGGCATCGCTTTCGTCAGTCCACCAAGCCGGTTGATGTCCGTTGTTCCCATTCGATGAGCGAGCACGCCGACAAGCAAAAACGACAAGGCCGAGATGAGTCCGTGAGCCACCGATTGAAAGACCGCTCCTTGAATGCCGGCCTCATTCAACGCACCGAGTCCGATGAGCACGACCCCCATATGCGACACGCTTGAGTAGGCGAGCACGCGCTTCAATTCGCGCTGGCGAAGCGCCAACAGCGCGCCGTACAGCACGTTGATGACGCCAAATAGAGCGAGAACGCCGGCAAACGAGCGGAACTCATCCGGAAACAAGCCGACCCCGAAGCGAATCATCCCATACGCTGCGATTTTCAGCAACACCCCGGCATGAAGCATCACCACCGGCGGCGGCGCTTCGACGTGGACGCGGATGAGCCAGCAGTGGAACGGAACAGCCGGCAGCTTGACGGCAAATGCCAACAACAGCCCGCCGAGCAGCCAGCGACGCCCTTCCTCCGTCAACGGCGCAATCAGTTGCCCTTCCGCCGCTGGATTATGTAACATTTCATGAAGCAAGGCAAAGTTCGCTGTTCCAGTTCGGGCAAGCAGCACCGCGATCACAACAAGCAACAAAGCCGAGCCGAGCCCGTTGTACAACAAGTAGCTGTACGCCGCCCGCTCGCGCTCAAACCCGCCCCACTTGCCGACAAGCAAAAACATAGCGACCAACGTCACTTCTAAGAAGAGGAAAAACCAAACGAAATTGGCGGCGGAAAATACGCCGAGCATGCCAATCTCAAGCGCCAGCAGCCAGAGAAAATACCCTTTTTTCTCCGTTTTGACAAGCATCGACGCCAAAGCGGCCAACGTCGCCAACACCGCGGTCAGAACGATAAAGACAAGCGACAGCCCATCGATGCCGAGCTCATAGCGGATCACATACGCCGCGTCCGTCAAAAATGGCAGGTCAGCAAGCCGCACCCAGTCCCGCGCTTCGTCGAGCCGCTCGAGGCGAAACCCGCGCCCGGACTGAATGAAAGCAAACAACGCCAAAATGAGCGGCGGTACGGTGGCAGCCGTTCCGAGCCATTGAATCATTCGTTCATCCGTTTTGCGGACAAACATCAGCAACACGATGCCTAACAGCGGCGAAAAGACGAGCAGCGATAAAAACATCATAGCCAGTACCCCCCTGTTAAGGCGAAAATGACGACCAAAATCGCCAATCCGGCCACCGTCACCGCCCCATACGTCTGCGCCTGCCCGTTTTGCCCGCGCGACCCAGCCGAGGCGGCCGCGCCGACAATGCCGGCGGCAAGCCGGGCGAGCCCTTCAACAAGGAAGCGGTCGACATACGTCAACAGGCGGCTGATCCATGACACAAGCGACACGACCGTCAAACGGTAAATGTCATCGATGTAGTAATGACGGCGCAGCAGCTCATCAACATACGGAACACGCGCGGACAGCCAATCGCGCGGCATTTTCTGCGCCCCGTACATCAGCCAAGCGAGAAAAATCCCTGCAAACGACACGATCGTCGCCAAAACAGCGATCCATCCCGGCGCCGCTTCATGACGATACGCTCCATCCGTCAACCATTCGCCAAGGAACGAGCCAAACCATGGCGTTTGCATGTATCCGGATGCAATCGACAGCACGCCGAGCACAAGCATTGGCGCCACCATCGAGGCTGGCGCATCATGAGCATCCTCATGATGCCGCGCTTTGCCGGCAAAGACGAGGAAAAAGAGCCGGAACATATAAAACGACGTCAACAGCGCGGCAGCGACCGCGAGCCAAAAGAGGAGGCGCGGCCCGTTCGTCCAGGCGGCGGCCAAAATTTCGTCCTTGCTGAAAAAGCCGGCGAATAGCGGAACCCCGCTGATCGACAGCGCCCCAATGAGGAATAGCGGCGCGGTCCATGGCAGCCGCCGCCAAAGCCCGCCCATTTCCTCGATGTTTTGCGTACGGACGGCATGAATGACGCTCCCGGCGGCCAAAAAGAGGAGCGCTTTAAAGAACGCATGCGTCGTCAAATGGAAGATGGCCGCGACATAGCTGCCGGCGCCAAGCGCCAACATCATATAACCGAGCTGGCTGATCGTCGAATACGCGAGGACGCGCTTAATGTCCGTCTGCACCAAGCCGATCGTCGCGGCGAAAATCGCCGTCACCCCGCCGATCGTCGCCACAGTCATCATGGCTGCATGGCTTGCCTCATACAGCGGAAACAATGCCGCCACAAGGTACACACCGGCCGCCACCATCGTCGCAGCGTGGATGAGCGCCGACACCGGCGTCGGGCCTTCCATCGCGTCTGGAAGCCATGTATGGAGCGGAAATTGCCCCGATTTGCCGATGGCGCCGATGAAAATCAAGATCGCCGCGAGCGTCGTCATCCCCGGCGACAGCGTCCCGTCGCCGACGGCGCGGAAAATGTCGTCGTAATCAAAGCTGTGCGTTTGCCAAAAGAGCAACATCATGCCGATGAAAAAGCCAACGTCGCCGATGCGCGTCATGATGAACGCTTTTTTCGCCGCCGCTTTTGCTTCTTCCTTATAGAAGTAAAAACCGATCAGCAAAAACGATCCAAGCCCGACGAGCTCCCAAAAGATGTACGCCTGCAGCAAATTCGGCGACAGCACAAGACCGAGCATCGCAAACGTAAACAGGCCCAAATACGCGTAAAAGGTGGAAAACCGTTCATCGCCAGCCATGTACCCTTGCGAATACACATGGACGAGCCAGCTGACGAGTGCGACGACGACGAGCATCCAAGCGTTTAGGGCGGTGGCGGAAATCCCGACCGTCAACGTCACGCCGCCTATCGTCATCCATGTCCAGTTTGCCTCATACGTCGACCCGCCGAGGCGGTCCACAAGCACCGCGAGCGCCAAAAGCAGCGACAAGAACGCCGCGGCGATGCCGACATAGGCGCTTGCTTGTTTCCATCTCCGTCCGAACAGCAGCAACAGAATGAACGAACCAAGCGGGAACAGCGGCACGACCCAAGCTAGGTTCATCATCGTTCCCATCCCCTTCTCTAATGTTTCAACGAATTGGCTTCATCGACTTGAACCGTCTTCCGGCTGCGGTAAAAAGCGATGAGCGCAGCTAAGCCGACGGCTGCTTCCGCCGCCGCCACGGCGATCGCAAACAGCGCGAACACATGCCCGTGAACGCTGGGATGGGCGCCGTATTTGGCAAACGCGACGAAATTGATGTTAACCGCATTTAACATCAGCTCAATGCAGATGAGCACAATGACCGTATTCCTCTTCGTGAGCGCCCCGTACAGCCCGATGCAAAACAAGATCAGCGCCAACGCTAAATAGGCCGATAATGTCATTCGTCTTCCGCCCCCTTGCCGTCTTTTTTCGCCAACACGATCGCGCCAATTAAGGCGACAAGCAAAATGACAGACACGATTTCAAACGGAATCGTATAATACGAGTAAAGCAACTTGCCGATCGCCTTAGCGTTGTCGCCCGCCAGCGCGCTGCCGTCAGCGCCGAAGTCGAGCTGGCGGATGCCGAAGTAGACGGCAAGGCCGAAGGCGATGACGGAGAGGGCGGCAACCGCTTTATGCCAGACGCCGCCGGTGGTTTGGCGCTCCCTTTCGTCTGTGTGATGGCGCGTCAGCATGATCGCAAACAGCATGATGATCGTGATGGCTCCGGAATAGATGAGCACTTGCACAACAGCGACAAATTCGGCGGACAACAGCACGTACAGCCCGGCAATGCCCAAAAATGTCATGACGAGGGCGATGACCATATGGACGACGTTCGTCAGCTGGAGCATCGTCACTCCCCCGGCAATCGCCGCGAGGGCGAGCAAGAAAAAGGCGATGTCCGTTCCGCTCACGGCTTATTCTCCCTTCTTATGTTCGTATCGTTTTCATCAAGCCAGGCCAAATCTTTATACAGAGCGTCGCGGCTGTATTCCGCGAGCTCAAAGTTGTTCGTCATGACAATCGCTTCCGTTGGGCATACTTCCGTGCACAAATCACATAAAATGCAAATTTCAAAGTTGATGTTGTACGTCTCAATCACTTTCCCTTTTTTCGTCGGATCGGGATGTTTTTTCCCGGTCAGCTGGATGCATTCGGTCGGGCAAATGTTGACACACTGGTTGCACACGATGCATTTTTCGGGATAAAATTTCTGGATGCCCCGAAACCGATCCGGGAGCGGGAGCGGTTCGTGCGGGTAATCGTACGTCACTTTTTCGCGCGTCAACTCTTTTAACGTATACGCCAATCCTTTCATCAACCCTATCATCCGTCTACCCCTCTCATGGGAAAAGTGGCGTTCCGACACGACCTCTGCCCGAAGAAGGAGGCCATGCTCATGGGCGGCTGCCCCCTTCCTGGCAAGACAAGTTGCTTTGTTTCTTTAGAGGACTGGCGAAAAACGACCGATTTCGCC
>NZ_LDPD01000028.1:28416-31367 GCF_001026865.1 Geobacillus sp. ZGt-1
TTTTCGCGACTTTTCACTAAATCACCGGCTTTTTTAGAAAAACCACGCTTTAACGACCGCCGTCAGCACAATGTTGACGAGCGAAAGCGGAAGCAGCACTTTCCAGGCGAACTCCATCAGCTGGTCGGCGCGCACGCGCGGAAATGTGGCGCGAAACCAAATGAGGACGAAAACAACCGCACAAAACTTCAGCGCAAACCAGACCGCGCCAGGAATCCAGCCGAGAAAGGCGACCGGATGCCAGCCGCCGAGAAACAAAATCGTCACAAGCGCCGCCATGGCGAACAAATACACATACTCGGCGAGCATAAAGAACGCCCAACGGAATCCGGAATATTCGACATGAAAGCCGGCGACCAACTCGGACTCCGCCTCCGGCAAGTCAAACGGCGTCCGGTTCAACTCGGCCACCGCGGCAATGAGGAAAATCAAAAACGCCAACGGCTGGGCGAAAATGAACCAGACGTCTTTTTGCGCCGCAACGATGTCGACTAAATTCATGCTTCCAGCCAAAAGCACGACGCCAAGCGCTGACATGACGAGCGGAATCTCATAGGAAATCATTTGCGCGGCTGCCCGCATGCCGCCAAGCAGAGCGTATTTGTTGTTTGACGCCCAGCCGCCGGCGACAACGCCGACGGTCGTCAAGCCGGAGACAGCGATATAATACAGAAGGCCGACGCCAATATCGGCGAACCGGAACGCATCGGTAAACGGCAATACCGCCAACACCATAAACGACGGCACAAAGGCGATGATCGGCGCCAGCACGTAGAGCGGACGGTCGGCCGCTTTCGGGATCGTATCCTCTTTCAAAAGCAGCTTCAACACATCGGCAACGGTTTGCAGCAGTCCGAAGCGGCCGCCGACTTGGTTCGGGCCGATGCGCCCTTGCATAAACCCCATCACTTTCCGTTCGGCCAAAATGCCGTATGTGACAAAGGCGAGCACAACCGCCAAAAGCAGCGCCCCAAGCCCGAAAAACAGGGCGATGTTCGACCAGCCAGGCGTGGATTCAAGCCATTGTTCCATCATCCGTCGACCTCCCCAAGCACAATGTCAATCGACCCAAGAATGGCGATGACATTGGCCAAGTTTTCCCCTTTGAGCAGCTTCGGGAGTATTTGCAAGTTGTAAAACGATGGGCGCCGGAATTTGAGGCGGTACGGCTCTTTTTTGCCGTCGCTCGCAATATAGCAGCCGATCTCGCCGCGCGGCGCTTCGATGCGGACAAATGTCTCACCCGGCGGCGCTTTAATGATGCGGGGCACTTTTCCCATGATCGGCCCCTCAGGCGGAAATTGCTCGCACGCCTGCTCGATGATGCGGAGCGACTGTTCGATTTCCGCCATCCGGCATTCATAGCGGGCGAGGCAATCGCCGCCCTCGCGCACCGGCACGTCAAAATCAAAGCGGTCATAGATCGAATACGGTTCATCTTTGCGCAAATCCCATTTGACGCCGGTCGACCGCAAGTTGACGCCGCTCAGCGAATAGCTGATCGCCTCTTCTTTCGTATACCGCCCGACGCCGGTGACGCGCTGGCGGAAAATTTCATTGCCGGTGACAAGCTCATGATAGCCGTGAAGTTTCTCCCGCATGTACGGAACGAACTGCTTCACTTTGTCAATCCAACCGTCCGGCGCATCCCATTTGACCCCGCCGATGCGCATATAGTTGAACGTCAACCGCGCTCCAGACAGCTCATTTAATAGATTAATAATCATTTCGCGTTCGCGGAACGCGTACAAAAACGGGCTCGTCGCGCCAAGGTCAAGCAAGTACGTCCCCCACCAGACAAGGTGGCTGGCGATCCGCCCAAGCTCCATGGCGAGAACGCGCAAATATTCGGCCCGCTCCGGCACTTCAATGCCCATCATCGTTTCGACCGCATGGCAAAGCACATAGTTGTTCGTCATCGCTGATAAATAGTCCATCCGGTCGGTGTACGGGATGATTTGCGTATATTGCAGCCCTTCGGCAATTTTCTCCGTTCCGCGATGCAAATAGCCGATGACCGGTGTCGCTTCTTGAATGATCTCGCCGTCAATTTTTAAAATGAGGCGGAACACCCCGTGCGTGCTCGGGTGTTGAGGGCCGACGTTTAAAATCATTTCTTCTGTGCGCAGCATCATCTACACCTCCGCATCATACGGCTCGTAATCTTTGCGCAACGGATGCCCGACCCATTGCTCCCCTAGGAAGATGCGGATTAAGTTCGGGTGGCCGCGGAAACGGATGCCAAGCAAATCGTACGCTTCGCACTCCGGCCAGTTCGCCCCCGGCCAAAGCGGAACGAGCGAATCGACTTCCGGGTTGTCGCGCTCGATTTTGACTTTCAGCGCCACCGGCTGCCGGTTTGGATAGGAATACAAATGGACGTACACTTCCATATGCGTTTGAAAATCGGTGCCGTGCAGCTCGGATAAATAATCAAACCGAAGCTGTTCATGGCCTTTCAACAACTCGGCGACTTTGTAGTACGCCTCTTTTTTCACGACAAGCGTCGGCACATCTTTCGCCAGCCGGTTGATGTATGCATCCTCGAGCACGTCCGAACCGAGATGCTCATGAATGATGCGGACATATTTCTCAAGCAGCGGATCGTTCGGCGACGGAGCGGCATACCGTCCGGTTCCTCCGTCAGTTTCTTCGGCCTTTGTCCGGGCGGCCGCTGCCGCTTTTTGTTTCGCCCCCTCATCGCCAGCGCTGCCTTGTTGCTTCGCCAAGGCCGCCGCCCGCGCTTTTGCCGCGGCCGCAGCTTTCGCTTTCGCCGCGGCGGCCGCTTTTTGCTTGGCTAGCTCGTCATCGTCGCCCGACGCTTCAGCGGCTTTTTGTTTGGCTAATGCAGCAGCTCTCGCCTTCGCGGCCGCAGCTGCCTTTTTCTTCGCCAACTCAAGATCATCCTCCGCACCGCTTTCCGCCGCCTCGCGCTGTCTCCGCAGTTCCGC
>NZ_LDPD01000028.1:31761-33837 GCF_001026865.1 Geobacillus sp. ZGt-1
GCCTCGCGCTGTCTTCGCAGTTCGGCGGCCCTCGCCCGCGCTTCCTCGGCTGCTCGTTTTTTCGCCAATGCAAGATCGTCGGCCGATGCCGGTTCCGTTGCCTCTCCCTTCGTTGTTTCGAGCTGGCTGCCATTCGAATTCGGGGGCGTTTTCAAACTGCCCGTTTCGGCGGCTGACTTGGCCTGTTCATCTGCCTGCCTAGCCGCGAGCCGTTCGCGCGCCAGCTGTTTTGCCCGCTCAGCGGCTTCTTTTTTTCGCTGGGCCAAATCTTTTTCTTCATCCATCGGTTACAGCACCTTCTTCCCCGTTTTGGCTTCCAGTCGGATTTTTTCTTTTAATTTATGAATACCGTAGATGAGCGCTGCCGGGTTCGGCGGACAGCCTGGTATGTACACGTCCACCGGGACAATTTGGTCGACGCCTTTGACGACGCTGTACGATTTGACGTACGGGCCGCCGGCTGTCGCACACGAACCCATGGCGATGACCCATTTCGGTTCGGGCATTTGGTCATACAACCGGCGCAAGAGCGGCGCCATTTTTTTCGTCACCGTGCCCGAGACAATCATGACGTCCGCCTGCCGCGGCGAGGCGCGGAAAAACGAACCGAACCGGTCGAGGTCGTAATGGGCGCCGCCGACCGCCATCATCTCGATAGCGCAACAGGCAAGGCCGAACGTCAACGGCCAAAGCGAACTGCTTCGGGCCCATCCTTTCAACTGTTCCAACGTCGTCAAAAAGACGTTTCGCTTCACTTCTTCCATTTCGACGCCAGAAAAACCCTCCCATTTCACATCCATCGTAACACCTTCTTTTTCCAAGCATAGATAAGGCCAATGGCAAGCAAAACGATGAAAATGATCATTTCCACCAACGCGAACAAACCGAGTTGGTCATAGACAACAGCCCACGGGTACAAAAACACCGTCTCGATATCGAAAATGACAAACAGCAAGGCAAATAGGTAGTACCGAACTTGGAACTGAACGCGCGAGTCGTGAAAGGGATTGTTACCGCTTTCATACGTTGTCGCCTTTGCATCACTCGGCACGTGCGGCCGCAGCCACCGCCCGGCCGTGAGCGCCCCGATCGGCAGCAACACACCGAGGCAAAGGAAGACGAAGATGATCAAATAACTGTTTGCATAGATGTTGCTCAACCAGCTCGCCCCCTTCCGGTTTACTACATACGTATGGTGTTAATGATGAAATTTTTCAATAATTCCTTCGATTTCATTATAACATTTATATCCAGCCGTGTCAGCAAAACTTCAAGTTAACACTGTCAACACTGTATCCATTCATGTAAGCGCTTCATCTTTGTTGAAACGACGGAATGCGAGGAACGAAAAAAGAGAGAGCGTTTGCCTCTCTCCTTGACGGACGATTCTTCTGTTTTCATCAAAAAAAGCAGGGGAGTTTTCCCCTGCTTTTTACTTCATTTCCGCAACACTCAAACGGTTCATGGCGCGTTTTAACGCCAGTTCAGCCCGCTTGAAGTCGATGTCATCCTGCTGGCTTTGCAGGCGGCGCTCCGCCCGCTCTTTCGCCGCTTTGGCGCGGAGGACGTCAATGTCCTCCGCCCGTTCAGCAGCTTGAGCCAAAATCGTCACTTTGTCCGGGCGGACTTCCAAAAAGCCGCCGCTGACGGCAATGTATTGCGTTTTGCCGCCTTTTTTCAGCCGGGCCGCGCTGATCTCGAGCGGGGCGACAAGCGGAATGTGCCCCGGCAAAATGCCGAGCTCGCCGCTTTTCGCTTTGACGCTGACCATCTCAACATCGTCTTCGTACACCGGGCCATCAGGAGTAACGACGCTCACGTGGATCGTTTTCATTGTCCAATCCCCCTATCCCGGGTCACACTTCGACACCCATCGCTTTCGCTTTTTCAACGACTTCTTCAATGCGGCCGACTAAGCGGAACGCATCTTCCGGAAGATGGTCGTATTTGCCTTCCAAAATTTCTTTAAAGCCGCGCACTGTTTCTTTCACCGGCACGTAGGAGCCCGGTTGGCCCGTGAACTGCTCCGCCACGTGGAAGTTTTGCGACAAGAAGAACTGGATGCGGCGGGCGCGA
>NZ_LDPD01000028.1:33859-40572 GCF_001026865.1 Geobacillus sp. ZGt-1
CCGACAGTTCATCCATCCCCAAGATGGCGATGATGTCTTGCAATTCTTTATAACGTTGCAGCGTTTGCTGCACTTTGCGGGCGACTTGGTAGTGCTCCTCGCCGACGATTTCCGGCGCCAACGCACGCGATGTCGAAGCGAGCGGGTCAACGGCCGGATAAATCCCCATCTCCGCGAGCTTCCGCTCCAGGTTCGTCGTCGCATCCAAGTGCGAGAACGTCGTGGCCGGAGCCGGGTCCGTATAGTCGTCGGCCGGGACGTAAATCGCTTGAATCGAGGTGATCGATCCTTTCGCCGTCGACGTGATCCGCTCTTGCAATTGACCCATCTCCGTCGCCAATGTCGGTTGGTAACCAACGGCCGACGGCATGCGGCCTAACAGCGCCGACACTTCCGAACCGGCCTGCGTGAAACGGAAGATGTTATCGATAAAGAGCAACACGTCTTGGCCTTGTTCATCACGGAAGTATTCGGCCATCGTCAAGCCGGTCAAGGCGACGCGCATCCGCGCCCCCGGCGGCTCATTCATTTGTCCGAACACCATGGCCGTTTTGCTGATGACGCCGGAATCTTTCATCTCATGGTACAAGTCGTTTCCTTCGCGCGTCCGTTCGCCGACGCCAGCAAAGACGGAAATCCCGCCGTGCTCTTGGGCGATGTTGTGGATCAGCTCTTGAATCAAGACCGTTTTTCCTACGCCAGCGCCGCCGAACAAACCGATTTTTCCGCCTTTAATATACGGGGCAAGCAAGTCAACGACTTTAATCCCCGTTTCCAAAATTTCGACTTCCGTCGCCAATTCCTCGAATTTTGGCGCCGGACGGTGAATCGGGTCGCGGCGGGCGTCAGCCGGAATGTCGCCTTCCAAGTCGATCGGCTCGCCCAAGACGTTGAACACGCGGCCAAGCGTGACTTCGCCGACCGGCACCGAAATCGGTGCACCGGTATCGATGACTTCCATGCCGCGGATGAGGCCGTCTGTGGACGCCATCGCGATCGTCCGTACTGTATCATCGCCAAGGTGCAAGGCGACTTCCAATGTCAAGTCGATGTCGACTTCGTTTTCGTTGCGCGCTTTATGTTGAATTTTCAGGGCGTTGTAGATCGCCGGCAAGTGGCCGTTCTCAAACTTGACGTCTACAACCGGACCCATGACTTGGATAACGCGTCCTCTTGTCATCGTTTTCCCTCCTAACTTGCTAGTCCGCTATTGCAAGGCGTTTGCTCCGGCGACAATTTCCGTAATTTCTTGCGTAATCGCCGCTTGGCGAGCGCGGTTGTAGGAAAGCGTCAATGTGCGAATGAGCTCGTTCGCATTGTCCGTTGCGTTCTTCATCGCCGTCATGCGGGCGGCGTGTTCGCTTGCTTTTGCATCGAGCAATGCGCCGTAAATGAGGCTTTCCGCATACTGCGGCAATAAGACGTCCAAAATTTCTTCTTGCGACGGTTCAAATTCGTACACCGTGCGCTGCTTATTCTCCGCCAAGTCAGTGAGCGGCAGAAGCTTCCGTTCCGTCACCTCTTGCTGGATCGCGCTCACGTAATGGTTGTAATACATATACAGCTCGTCAAACGTACCGTCGGCGAATAACCCAACCGTTTTGCGGGCGATTTCTTTAATATCGGCAAACGACGGCTGGTCCGGCAAGCGGGTGATGTCGAGAATGACCGGCATGTTCCGCTTGCGGAAAAAGCTCAACCCGACGCGGCCGATGACGATGATCGCATATTCGTCCGGAGAAGCATGGCGTTTTTGGATCGTTTGGTACACGAGGCGCAGCACGTTGCTGTTGTACGCGCCAGCCAGACCGCGATCCGACGTGATCACGAGATACCCGGTCTTTTTCACCGGGCGCGAAACGAGCATCGGATGCGAAGCCCCCCCGGCGCCAAGCGCCACATTAGCCACGACTTCTTGAATTTTCTCCATATATGGAACGAACGATTTCGCGTTTTGCTCCGCTCGGTTCAGCTTCGACGTCGAGACCATTTCCATCGCTTTTGTAATTTGGCTTGTCTTCTTCGTCGCATTGATGCGCGTTTTAATATCGCGTAACGATGCCAAAGGTTTCACCACCTTTTTGCTGCACGGGTTCTAACAGGCGTGAGGGGGCGATATGCCCCCGCCGGTCTTATTGTGAAACGACAAACGTTTTCTTGAACGCTTCGATCGCTTTATTGAGATCGTCTTCGTTCGGAAGATCTTTCGTCGTGCGGATGTGCTCAAGCAAGTGTTGGCCGTTTTGGTCGAGCCACAAGTAAAACTCTTTCTCGAAACGGCGCACATCTTCAACCGGAATGTCGTCCAAAAAGCCGCGCGTCAATGCATAGATGATCAACACTTGTTTTTCGACCGGAATCGGCTGATGCAAATCTTGCTTCAGCACTTCGACCGTGCGCGCCCCGCGGGCGAGCTTCGCCTGCGTCGCTTTATCGAGGTCGGAGCCGAATTGGGCGAACGCTTCGAGCTCACGGTAAGCGGCCAAGTCCAAACGAAGCGTCCCGGCTACTTTTTTCATCGCTTTGATTTGCGCTGCCCCACCGACGCGCGAAACGGACAACCCTGCGTTGATCGCTGGGCGGACGCCGGAGAAGAACAAGTCCGATTGCAAGAAAATTTGCCCGTCCGTAATCGAGATGACGTTCGTCGGAATGTACGCGGAAATGTCGCCCGCTTGCGTTTCGACGAACGGAAGCGCAGTCAACGAACCGCCGCCTTTGGCATCGCTCAATTTCGCTGCGCGCTCAAGCAGGCGGGAGTGCAAGTAGAAAATATCCCCCGGATACGCTTCACGGCCCGGCGGACGGCGAAGCAAGAGCGACAATTCACGGTATGCCGCGGCTTGTTTCGATAAATCGTCATAGACCACTAACACGTGTTGGCCTTTATACATGAAATACTCGCCCATCGCCACACCGGCATACGGCGCCAAGAACAAAAGCGGAGCCGGCTGCGACGCCGAAGCGGTGACGACGATCGTATAGTCGAGCGCGCCGTGTTTGCGGAGCGTTTCGACAACGGTGCGGACCGTCGATTCTTTTTGCCCGATGGCGACATAAATACAAATCATGTTTTGGTCTTTTTGGTTGATGATCGTGTCAATGGCGACGGACGTTTTCCCCGTTTGCCGGTCGCCGATGATGAGTTCGCGCTGGCCGCGGCCGAT
Organism: Geobacillus sp. ZGt-1; assembly: GCF_001026865.1. Lineage (NCBI taxonomy): Bacteria > Bacillati > Bacillota > Bacilli > Caryophanales > Anoxybacillaceae > Geobacillus > Geobacillus sp. ZGt-1. Next base: position 37,027 of record NZ_LDPD01000028.1, read on the forward strand.
CGGCACGAGCGCGTCGATCGCTTTAATCCCGGTTTGCAGCGGCTCATGCACCGATCTCCGGTCCATAACGCCCGGCGCCGGGCTCTCGATCGGGCGCGTTTCCGTCGTTTCCACCGGCCCTAATCCGTCAACAGGCTGACCGAGTGGGTTGACGACGCGGCCGATGAGCGCTTCCCCAACGGGCACTTCCATGATCCGGCCCGTACGGCGCACTTCGTCCCCTTCTTTAATGCCGGTGTACGGTCCTAAAATAACGATACCGACGTTGTTTTCTTCCAAGTTCAACGCCATGCCCATCACGCCGTTGGCAAACTCGACGAGCTCGCCGGACATGACGTTATCGAGCCCATGAGCGCGCGCGATCCCGTCGCCGACTTGGATGACGGTGCCGACGTCGCTCACTTGGATTTGCGATTCATAGTTTTCAATCTGCTGCTTAATGAGCGCGCTGATTTCTTCCGCTCGAATGCTCATGCCTTTCACCCCTGTCTTCAAATGTTAGCCGATCAGCTGCCGCCGAATCCGTTCAAGCTGCCCGCTGACGCTGCCGTCGTAAATGCGGTTGCCGATGCGCAGCTTCACGCCGCCGATGAGTTCCGGATCAATGATATTTTCAATCTCAAGCGTCTGTTTGCCGACTTTTTGGGCAAAGACGTCGGAAAGCGCCCGCAGTTCTTCGTCCGTCAACGGCCGCGCCGAATAGGCGACCGCCTTGGCGATGCCACGCGCATCGTCGACTAGGGCGAGAAACTGTTCCGCCAGCTCGGGCACAAGGCCGAAGCGATGGCGCTCCAGAAGAAGGAGAAGCGTGTTTTGCACCGGGGTGGACACACCGGCGAACGCTTCGCGGATGAGCGCTTTTTTCTGATCCAAGGAAAGTTTCGGATACGAAAGAAGCGATAAAAACTCGCCGTTTTCCGCCAACGCCTGGCGCACGGCGCGAACATCTTCTTCGATTCGATCAAGCTGTCCTTGTTCGAGCGCGATTTGGAACAAAGCGGACGCGTACCGTTTGGCGATCACTTCTTGGTTCATCGCGCTCCTCCTGCCTCTTGAACGTCTTTGATGTACGCTTCGATCAGCTTGCGTTGATCTTGCTCGGTCAGCTCTTTTTCAATCACTTTTGAGGCGATCAAGACAGACAACGAGGCCACTTGTTCGCGGAGCGCGGCCATCGCCTGTTCTTTTTCACGCTCGATTTCTTTTTTCGCTACTTCTTTCACCCGTTCCGCTTCCGCACGGGCCGAGGCGACAATTTGTTCTTTCTGCTCTTCAGCCAGCTTGCGCGCGTTTTCAATGAGCGCTTGCGCTTCTTGGCGCGACTGCTTCATCAGTTCGCGCTGTTCTTCAAGAAGTTTTTCTGCTTCTTGACGGCGTTTTTCCGCCTGGTCGATTTCGTTCGCGATATGTTCTTCACGTTGTTTCATGATATTCATTAACGGCTGCCAAGCGAATTTGCGCAACAAGGCCAGCAAAATGATGAACATCAGCAATTGGTAAATAATCGTGCCGCCGCTGATGCCATGCGCCGCTTCGCCGAGCACCCATACGTTTGCCTTCCACAACACCGCGTTTCACTCCTTTCGACAGCTATCGCACCGACGCGATCTCGCAAAACCGCACATAAAGGAATGGCGAAGGTGGTCGTTGACACGAACTTCGCCATCACTTTCCATATCGATTTCTTATCGACCTAAGTAAATGAACGAGAAGACGACACCGATGATCGGAAGCGCCTCAACCAACGCGACCCCGATGAACATCGTCGTTTGCAAAACCGGACGCAATTCTGGTTGACGAGCAATCCCTTCGATGGTACGGCTGACGATCAACCCGTTGCCGATGCCGGCGCCTAACGCCCCCAAACCTACCGCAATCGCAGCTGCAAGTACACCCAAACTCATGTTGATAGATCCTCCTTCGCAATGTTTAAAGTAATGTTTCATTCAAGTCTTGCTCTAATGAAAAGGAATGCTCAATGGTCATGACTGACCTTATGAGCCATATAAACCATTGTTAACATCGTAAAAATGAACGCCTGAATCGTTCCGACAAAAATACTGAACGCTTGCCACACCATCATCGGGATGGCTGCGCCAACAGCGCCAAGCACACCGTAATGCGTGCCAAGGCTGGCGAGCAAGCCAAGCAAAATTTCCCCAGCGTAAATGTTCCCGAAAAGACGCAAACCGAGCGTCAGCGTGTTGGCAAACTCTTCGATGATTTTAAGCGGGAACAACCAGGCGACTGGACGGGTGTAATCGCGCAAATAGTCGGACGCCCCTTTCATTTTGACGCCATAGTAGTGGGTGAGGCCGACGACCATCACCGCCAGCGTCAACGTAACGGTCGCATCCGCGGTCGGCGATTTCCACCAAAGTTCACCGTTTACGTGGACGGAAAACGGCAGTCCAAGCATATTGGCCACAAACACATACATGATGAGCGTGACGCCCAGCGTCAAAAAGCGGCCGCCCGTTTGCCAATCCATCGTGCTGTTAATGATGCCTCTGACAAAGTCAAAGACCCACTCCATAAAGTTTTGCATCCCCGTCGGGCGCAGCTGAAGCGAGCGAGTAGCCGCAACAGCAATGATGAAAACGATCAAGCTCGTGATCGTAATCATCAACATATCAGATAAATTAAACGTAAGGCCTAAAAATTCGACAAGCGGCGCTTTATGCTCCATCCTCTCTCACCTCGCTTTCATACCTGCAGCTTGTCGTTTTTCCATTTGTGAAAGAAGAAATCTATTATAATGACAATGTAGGATGTCATTAATCCCAAAACGGTTGGCACGATATGGAAATATTGCGGATACGTCAGAACAATGACAGCAGCCAACGCGGCAAGCGCCAAACGCGATAAGGTGCCTAATGTGCGCACTTTTTTGCGCGCCGCCACCGCTTGTCCGAATTTTTCGATTTTCCAGGTTAAGTTCCAAACCATGAGGAGGCTGATCGATGTGCCGAGAATCAAGCTGAGAAAAACGGTTTTATACGGCGTAAATCCAAAGCCGAGCGTATAGATGGCGAGCAAATACAATATGTACCTAACTTGCCGCAAAAACACCGTTTGAAGACTTCCCATTTTATTACTCCTCAGAGAAATATTGGCGGATCAAGCGCAACATGGCATACACGCCGGCCGCCAGTCCGAGCAAAAGGCCGACGATCAAAAAGATCGGCTCGGTGCCAAATCGATCATCGATCCATCTCCCGCCGAAAACGCCGACCAAAATCGAACCGACAAGTTGGGAGACGATGGCGGACATCAACGCCATGGCTTGAAACGGGTGGCGCTGTTTTGGGGACATGCCAACACACCCTTTAACATAATGAAAACCTTCTCAATCTACCCCTTGTAAAGGATACAATACGGCCTGGTCAATGTCAATGTGTTTCCACGTAAAACCTCATTCACATAGGGCAAATATTAATAATTTGTGACAATTTCTCATTTTCTTCTCACAATGATGATGTATAATGATATATTTTATTTTTAGCCTATTTTCCTTTTCATGATTCTATATAGATGCAATTTGAA
>NZ_LDPD01000028.1:40773-43932 GCF_001026865.1 Geobacillus sp. ZGt-1
TTCTTCGTTGCATCTATATATATACTTGGCTTTGCAAACGGAGCGGTTTCTCAGCGCCATCTTTCTGCCGCGGCCTATTCGATGCAAGCGCTTAACTGACGCATGGGCAAGGCACCCTCTCCGCCGCTCGATGGAATGCGAACCCCGCGCGGCGCGGAGCGCCTTGCAACTGTTATTTTGTGCCAAACAGCCGGTCGCCGGCGTCGCCGAGACCAGGGACAATATAGCCGTGGTCGTTCAACCGCTCATCAAGGGCAGCGATGTAAATGTCCACATCCGGGTGGGCCGTTTCCACCGCTTTGACTCCTTCCGGCGCCGCGATCAGGCACATAAATTTAATGCTTTTCGCTCCCCGCTTTTTCAGCGCATCGATCGCCGCCACCGCTGATCCGCCGGTTGCGAGCATCGGGTCGACGATGATAAAATCGCGCTCTTCGACATCGCTCGGCAGCTTGACGTAATATTCGACCGGCTTTAATGTTTGGGGATCGCGGTACAAGCCGATATGGCCGACTTTCGCCGCCGGGATGAGCTTCAGGATGCCGTCAACCATGCCGATGCCGGCGCGCAAAATCGGAATGACGCCCAGTTTTTTGCCGGCGATCACTTTCGCTCTAGCTTTACTGACGGGGGTTTCGATCTCGACTTCCTCAAGCGGCAGATCGCGTGTAATTTCAAACGCCATCAACGTCGCCACTTCGTCGACAAGCTCGCGAAATTCTTTCGTGCCCGTATTCTTGTCGCGAATGTAGGTCAATTTATGCTGGATGAGCGGATGATCAAAGACGTACACTTTTCCCATGGGTCAACTCTCCTCTTCCGTATGTATGCGCTGCACTTCTATACATTCTACTGGAAAACGAGCGCCTATTCAACTGCCGAACGAACGGAAAAAGGCGCACCGCCAAATCCGGAGGCGGTGCACCGTACGGTTTCGGACGAAGCGGCGGCGCTTAGTCTTGATAGAGCGGAAACTTTTCCGTCAAAGCGGCGACGCGTTGGCGCGCTTCCTCAAGCGCTTGTTCGCTGCCGACGTTTTTCAGCACAAGGCCGATGATGGCGGCGATTTCGTCCATCTCTTCCAATCCGAAGCCGCGCGTCGTGACCGCGGCCGTGCCGATGCGGATGCCGCTTGTGACAAACGGGCTTTCCGGATCGTACGGAATCGTGTTTTTGTTGACCGTAATCCCGACCTCATCGAGCACTTTCTCCGCCGTTTTCCCGGTCAGCTGCTGCGGGCGCAAATCGACAAGCAGCAAATGGTTGTCCGTGCCGCCGGAAATGAGAGTGAATCCTTCGTTTTGCAAGGCGGCTGCGAGCCGTTTGGCATTCTCCACGACGCGCTTCGCGTAGACTTTAAAGTCGTCTTGCAACGCTTCGCCGAGCGCGACGGCTTTGGCGGCAATGACATGCATGAGCGGGCCGCCTTGAATGCCAGGGAAAATGGCTTTGTCGATCTGTTTGGCGAACTGCTCCTGGCATAAAATCATCCCGCCGCGCGGACCGCGCAGCGTTTTGTGCGTCGTCGTCGTAACGAAATGGGCGTACGGCACTGGATTCGGATGAACACCTGCCGCAACAAGACCGGCAATATGGGCCATGTCAACCATTAAATAGGCGCCGACTTCATCGGCAATCTCGCGGAACTTGGCGAAGTCGATGATGCGCGGATAGGCGCTCGCGCCGGCGACGATCAACTTCGGCCGGTGAAGGCGCGCTTTTTCGCGCACGTCGTCATAGTCAATGACATGCGTTTCCGGATCGACGCCGTATTCGACAAAATTGTACTGAATGCCGCTGAAATTGACCGGGCTGCCGTGCGTCAAATGGCCGCCGTGCGACAAGTTCATGCCAAGCACCGTGTCGCCGTGCTCAAGAACGGTGAAATAAACGGCCATGTTCGCCTGCGCCCCGGAGTGCGGCTGGACGTTCACATGCTCCGCTCCAAACAACTGCTTCGCTCGCTCGCGCGCCAAATCTTCGACGATGTCGACATATTCACAACCGCCGTAGTAGCGGCGTCCCGGATAGCCTTCCGCATATTTGTTCGTCAGCACCGACCCTTGCGCTTCCATGACCGCGCGGCTGACAAAGTTTTCCGAGGCGATCAGTTCAATTTTCGCATGTTGCCGCTTCCGCTCTTGCTCAATAGCGGCGAACACTTGCGGATCTTGTTGTGGCAAGTAATTCATCAATAGCTCCCCCTTATGCGAAATCAGTGAATATTCGTTTTTATTTTATCAGCTTCAGCTAGGCAAATTCAAAGAAAAAATGAATGAAACCGCTAGAAAGAACAGGAATCATTCGGATTTTCCAACGAGTAGACCGCTCGGGCGCCGCCGATCAGCTTCGGCCGCGTTTTCGCCAGCGTCACGCACGCCGATCCAATGTGCTTCACCGAAACGCGCACGGGAACGGCAACCGGCTTCAAATGCATACCGATGAGCGTATGGCCGATGTCAATGCCGGCATCGGCGCGAATCGCCTCGACAACGACCGGGTCAGCGAACTTTCGATAGGCGTAGGCGGCCATCGCCCCACCCGCTTTCGGCACCGGAACGACCGAAACGATCTCCAGCCCGTGAGTTTTGGCGGTTTCCCGTTCGACAACAAGCGCCCGATTTAAATGTTCACAACATTGAAACGCGAGCGCAATGCCGGTTTCGCGCCGCCACGCGTCAAGCTCGGCAAACAGCATGGCGGCAACGTCCATCGATCCAGCCGTGCCGATCCGCTCGCCAAGCACCTCGCTCGTACTGCAGCCGATCACAACGACATCGCCGCGGCCAAGCGGAGCCTGTTTGCGAAACTCATGCAAGATGGCTTGCCATTGCTGCCGCCATTCGGTCAATCGTGCGTCCATGTCCTCTTCCCCTCCTTCGTTCGTTTTTATCCACGCTGCCGTTGACGAACACTGGCACTTTCGACGGTGATTCGTCAAAACCGGGTCCGGCTCCGGGGATGCCTGCGATACTCACGAATATGGAGTTTTCCTAGAAGGCTGATGAAAAAACAACCGTTTCCCCTGAATCGACAGTTCTCAAGTGAAGAGAACGAAACGCTTGCCGACTACAGCAGAAAAGCTGGGAACAGAGCCTTCTCAACAGGTTTTTATTGATTAATCAACACGCCTGACTTTTTGAACGCTCTCCCACCTAC
>NZ_LDPD01000028.1:44003-44094 GCF_001026865.1 Geobacillus sp. ZGt-1
TGCGTCCCACGGTTCAGCTGTCTTACCAAAACAGCAAAATTATATAAATGCAATTGAAAGCTTTTACATTCTTCGTTTTTACCGATCATTT
>NZ_LDPD01000028.1:44261-46791 GCF_001026865.1 Geobacillus sp. ZGt-1
TAAACGATTTCGTTGCATCTCTATACACTCCCTTGCTGCCGCCATTCTCATGAAGCAAGACGCCCACGGCCGGCATGGGGCTGCACGGCGTCTCCCGCTTATGGCTCGCAGGCCGCATCCGCTCCGATGCGGCCCTGGTTCCGCCTACAAATGCTTATTTTCATACTCGGCGATTTTGCCGATTCGCCGCGCATGGCGTCCGCCTTCAAATTCGGTCTCAAGCCATGCCTTGGCGATTTCGCGCGCCAGGCCGGGGCCGATGACGCGCTCCCCCATCGCGAGAATGTTGCTGTCGTTATGCATGCGCGTCAGCTTGGCGCTGTAGACGTCGTGGCAAAGGGCGCAGCGCACCCCTTTCACTTTGTTGGCGGCGATCGTCATGCCGATGCCGGTGCCGCAGATCAAAATGCCGCGATCAAATTCGCCGCGCGCCACTTTTTCAGCGACGGGAAGCGCGTAATCCGGGTAATCGACCGATGTTTCACAATCGCAGCCAAAATCGGTGTACTCGATTCCCATTTCATCCAACAGTGCTTTAATTTCCTCACGAATGCGAATTCCACCATGGTCAGAAGCAATAGCGACTTTCATCACGTTCGGGCGGGGAGCCCTAGGCTTCGCAGTGATAGCGAAAGCCAGGGAGGAATCGCCCTTCCTCCTTTCGATGAATCATATTTGCATGTGCATCAACGGGTGCGGAACCGGGCGACAGCCGCCTGCAATTGTTCGGCCTGTTCAACCAACTCGCCAGCCAGTTTATGCACATCGTTGATCGATGCGGCNNGCTCCTCGGTCGCCGCCGCAACTTCGAGCGCGCCGGCGGACGTCTGCTCAGCAATCGCCGCCACTTCTTGCGTCTGCGCCGCGGCCCGCTTCATATGCCCCATTTGACGCTTCGCCAACTCAGCGATGTCATGGACGGCGCGGATCACTTCATCAGCTGAGGCCGCCATGGCCGCAATGGCCTCATTCGTGCGCTCCCCTTTCGCCGCCTCAGCGTTTGCGGCGGCCACCTGCTTGTCCATTTGCGCCACCACACGGGCGACTTCATTTTGAATGTTGCCGACCAGTTCCGCGATTTTCTTGACCGCCTTGGCGCTCTCATCAGCCAGCTTGCGCACTTCCTCAGCGACGACGGCAAACCCCCGGCCGTGCTCGCCGGCGCGGGCTGCCTCAATGGAAGCATTGAGCGCAAGCAAGTTCGTCTGTTCAGCGATGTCCGCGACAAGCAACGTAATGTTGCCGATTTGATTGGCGTGTGCTTCGAGCTGCTTGACAGCCGCCCGCGACAGTTCTTGATCGTCAGCCAGCTGATCGATGCCGCTGACAAGCGAATGGGTGATATCGCGGCTTGCCTTCAGCGTTTCGGCCATCCCATATACCGACTGTTCCGCACGCTCGGCTGTTTCTTTTACTTGTACTGCGATGGCGAGCACATCCTCGGCCGCCGCAGCCGCTTCTTGGATCGCCTCGGCCGAAGACGCCGCCCCTTTGGAAATGTCGTCAATGGTCGCTGCAATATCGCGTGCACGGTTTGACGCTGTTTCGGACGCCTGCCTCATTTCCGCCGTCTTTTCAGTCGTGCGCGCTGCGCTCTCTTCCACATTGGCGACGACTGCGCGCAAATGGCCGAGCATCCGGTTGAACGCGACAGCCAGCGAGCGAATTTCGTCATGGGAAGAGGGCAGCGGAACATCCTCATCGATATGCCCTTCCGTCGCCTTTGCCGCCGCTTCCTCGAGCCGTTGCAGCGGCCTTGTAATCCAGCCAGCGGCCAAATAGGCAAGCACTCCGGACCAAAAGATGCCAAGGAGCAACACGATCATCGTGAACACGCTTTTGTTCCATGAGGCGAACCACTGATCATACAAAACGTACAAGAAAAAGGCGCTCGTTGAATACGTGATCAGCGCCAACGCTGTCGTAAAGACGACGAGCTTCAGGCGCAAACCGAACCGATGACTTGTCCCCCCCATTTGTGTTCCCCCTCACTTCTCAACCTCATTGTTCTGTTTGCAACTTTTCCGCCAAGCGGTCAATGAGCGTCTCCAGCTCATCGCGCGCCGCCCGGTACACTTCAATCGGCCCGCCGAACGGATCGGCGATGTCGCCGTCTGTTCCCGAGACGAACTGCTTCAACGTAAACGTTTTGTCCTTCGCTTCTGGGAAACGCTCGACGATCATTTCTTTATGGCCGGATGTCATCGCCAGCACGTGCGTCGCCCAGTCGATATGCTCTTTTTTCAGCTGCGAGGAGCGGTGGGCCGCTTCGATTCCTTTTTCCTTCAACACCGTCTTGGCGTGAACCGACGCCTCGCTCCCTTCCGCCGCAAACACGCCGGCCGATTTCACCTCGACGCCTGGCAGCTGCTTATTCTCCAACAATGCAGCGGCCATCGGGCTTCGGCACGTATTGCCCGTGCAGACGAACAAAATGCGGTATGGCATACAACCACCTCTTCACATCAATGACTTACCATCAATATACCATAGGGAAAAGAGCAAAAAAAGGCTCTTCACCACAACATGT
>NZ_LDPD01000028.1:46887-47812 GCF_001026865.1 Geobacillus sp. ZGt-1
ACAACTTTTGGTGAAGAGCCGCAAAAAAAGCAGGCAGTCCGCTTTTTTCCACTGAAGGAAAACCGCCTGCCGCCGTTTATAGAAAAAGCAGCTTGAGCCCGAACGCCAGCAAAATGCTGCCGCCGAGCGCTTCGCTGTAAGAACCGAGCCATTGCTGAAAATGGCGGCCGACAAAAAGCCCAACCCATGTCAGCACCATGCTGAACAGACCAAACAGCAAAATCGTCACCATCGTCCGCGCTCCGAAAATGCCGAGGCTCAGCCCGACGGAAAAGCTGTCTAGGCTGACGCTGAACGCAAAAAAAAGCAACCCCACCCCACGAGGAAACAGCGGTGAGCCATCGTCCCTCCGGAACGAGGCGATGATCATTTGCCCGCCAAGCCATAACAGCAGCGCCCCGCCCGCGTATGTCGCGACACTTCCGAACTCGCGCGACAGCAGGCGGCCGACCGCCATGCCAGCAAGCGGCATGAGAATATGAAACAAGCCGATCGTCAACCCGATATAAAACATTTGCCGCAGCCGGAGGCGCAACAGCCCCATTCCTAAAGCGACTGAAAACGCGTCCATGCCCAGCGCCAGCGCCATCATTGACAGCGCGATGATTTCGCCGATGAATGCGCCCATGTTTCTTCCCTCCCGGACCGGCCTTATTGCTAAACATATGCACGTCCAGGGCAGTTTAGAAGCAGAGCGGGCAGCCAATGGGCGCCGCCTGATTGACGGGCGGACGGAAAAGAAAAAACCGGTCCACAACAGACCGGTTTAGCGCTTGGAAACGGCATCCCCCAAATCCTCTAGTTGCAATTTGAACCTTACCGTTTGCAGAGCCGTTTTCTCGACTGTCGCACGACCGAACAACGCCGCTTCCAAACCCATACATGGATCTGTGAAGCGCGTTTCCGTTCGGTCTTCCGTCACGCC
>NZ_LDPD01000028.1:47857-48735 GCF_001026865.1 Geobacillus sp. ZGt-1
ATAGACAAGCTGCTTTTTCGACCAGGATATGTGAAACTTGTTCGCTGCATCTATACAGACGGACGTCCTTTCATTTCCGCTGTTCGCTGATGGCGCGTCCGCCGGCTGCTTTGCGGAGCCGGTTCATGATCGCCGCGCCGATTCCTTCTTCCGGAAACGCCTCGCTGTAAATGAGATCGACGTTCGTTTCATCAAATCGGCGCAGCGTGTCGTACAGCCGGCTCGCGACCGTCTCAAGCGCCTGGCGCGTTCCGCACGGCAGCACGACATCGGCCGCATACTGATCCCGGTTCTCCTCGGTCGTCAACACGCCGACCGTTTTCCCTTCCGCCCGGCTTTCATCGACAAGCCGCTGCAAAAACGCGGGCGGGCCGGCGACGATCCAAAGCGGCGCTTTCGGCGCATAATGCGTATATTTCATCCCCGGCGCTTTCGGCGCCGCCTCGTCGTCCACAGCAGCGGCCTCTTCAACGCGGCCGATCGCTTCAATAAGCGCCTCTTTCGTCACCCCTCCCGGGCGCAAAATCGTCGGCACGCCCCCACTACAATCGAGCACCGTCGATTCAACGCCCACGCCGGTCGGCCCGCCGTCGATCACCCCGGCGATCCGCCCGTCTAAATCGGCAAGCACGTGCGCCGCCGTCGTCGGACTCGGCCTTCCTGACCGATTCGCGCTCGGGGCGGCCAACGCCAAGCCGCTCGCCTCGATCAACGCCAGCGCCAGCGGGTGATCCGGCATGCGCACCGCCACCGTCGGCAGCCCAGCCGTCACCCGTTCAGACACCGCTTTGGCCCGTTTTGGCAATACTAACGTGAGCGGCCCCGGCCAAAACCGCTCCATCAACGTTTTCGCCATCGGCGGGATCGAGGCGGCTACC
>NZ_LDPD01000028.1:48746-67805 GCF_001026865.1 Geobacillus sp. ZGt-1
GGCCATGCTGGCGACATGAACGATGAGCGGATTGTCGCTCGGCCGCCCTTTGGCGGCGAAAATTTTTTCCACCGCGGCTGTATTGGCCGCATCGGCCCCCAACCCGTACACCGTTTCCGTCGGGAATGCGATGACTTCCCCGGCCCGCAGCCATTCAACCGCCTCTCGTATTTGTGGATAAACTTGCTGTTTATCAACAATATTATCCACAACCCAAACACGCGTTTTCAATCGTTTCACCTTCTCCATCGCCGTGATTCGCCTTGAAAATGGCGGCTTTTTTTACAAGCGTCAGATCGCCGCCCGATGCCTTTCCACAGTTATACACAAATTGTGAATAAACTTGTTATTTTTGTGGATAACTTTGTGGATAGATGCTTATGGAATGAGATGGCTGAGCCACTCTTTGAAGAAAAATTTTACTTCCACCGGCTGTTCCGGCTCGGCCATGACGACGAAGGACGAGTCTTGATCATCAGTGTGCCCTTTGTCCTTCTCGCCATCCGCATGGATGGACGAAGCAGCGCGATCTTCGGTTTCCGCCATCGCACCCCTCTCCTCTTTCGGTTCGTCCCGCTCGATGGCCTGCTCGCCGCTTCGCATCGCCTCAGCTTCCGCTTCGGCCGACTCGCTGTTTTGCTTCGACCCGGCTTCCATTGACCGGACGCTCTCAGCCGACACCGGTTCATTCGTTCCTGCAGGCGATCGGTTCGCCGCCATCATGACGGCATCGCTGTTGGAAAAATCGAGAAAACAAAGCGGCGGGAACAGAACGCACCACCAGTTTGCTCCTTTTCCTTCCCCAAGCGTGATCAGCACGGCATCATAGATGCCAGCCGGATATACGTAGTTGCCGTACACTTTCGTCGGAAAATGAACCGGGCCAAACTCCACTTTGTACGTTTGATCGCTTTGTTCATCGCGCAACACGCGGGCGACCGTCCGCTCGATGTCCGGCAGGTGAGAGCGGATGACGCGCTTTGCTTCCTCAAACGAAGTGAGTTCGGCCACCCAGCCGTTGATTTGCGTATTGACCGCATCACGCACTTTTCGCTTCAATTGTTGGTCTTCATCGGCGTCGCTGTTGGCTAAAATGCGCAAGCGGATTGCCTCATCAGGGATGGCGACCGCCGCGTTCGCCCCGGCGTCCGTCTTGTGGCCGTACAGCTCGACGAGTACGCCTGTCGTTAATAGAATGATATATAAACATATGGCAATGGCATTTCCTTTGATGGTCATCATCGGCACCGTCCTTTCACCTTTCATTGTGGACGGCGCCGCTCGTTTTTAAACCTATCAATCTAACACTTTTTCCCGTTTTTCTGCCTCGTCATGTACACCATCCGGTCTTTGCCGTTGAGGTCAAAATCGACTTCCACTGCGGCTTCTGGAAACGCTGCGGCCAAGAGCGCCGCCACTGCTTCCCCTTGCCCGGCGCCGACTTCAAAAGCGGCAAGCGCCGGCGCGCCGAGCACAAGCGGCAGCTCGCGGGCGAAGCGGCGGTAAAAATCGAGCCCATCGCGGCCGCCAAAGAGCGCCGTGTGCGGCTCATAGTTTTTGACGACCGGGGAAAGCATAGCGGCGTCCGTCTCTGGAATGTACGGCGGATTGGAAACGACGACATCGACCGTCCACCCCATGGCCATGATCGGCTGCAGCAAATCGCCGCACAAAAATGAAACGTTCGCCCCGAGCCGCCGGGCGTTTTCACGGGCGACCGCGAGCGCCGCTTCGGAAATATCGGTTGCGGTCACCGACAACGCTTTGTTCTCCAGCGCCAATGTCACGGCGATCGCCCCGCTGCCAGTGCCGACGTCAACGACATCGATCCGCTTCCGACCAGCAAATAGACGCGGCACCCGCTTTAGGACGCCAAGCACCAGTTCTTCCGTTTCCGGGCGCGGGATTAACACATGGCGATTGACAAGAAACAACCGGCCGTAAAACGATTCATAGCCGATCAAATATTGAATCGGCACATGGTCCACCGCATGGCGGCGCACATCGGCCGCAAATCGTTCATATACCGCTTCGTCGACCGGCTCGCGCCAACGGGCGAACAGCCCGGCCCGATCGGTGCGCAAATGGTGGCACAATAGCCACTCCGCCGCCCGCTCCTCTTTTCCGTGGGCGCGCAAAAAAGAAGAAGCCCAGGCGAGGACTTCATGTACGTTACGACGCATCGTTCGCTTGCTCCAATTTTTTCGCTTGGTCGTCCAAAATGAGCGCCTCGATGATTTCATCCAAATGCCCATCGAGCACTTGATCGAGCTTTTGGATCGTCAGTCCGATGCGGTGGTCGGTGACGCGGTTTTGCGGGAAGTTGTACGTGCGAATGCGTTCAGAACGATCGCCGGTGCCGACAGCTTGCTTGCGCGTTTGGTCGTATTCAGCGCGCGCTTCTTGCTGGTATTTGTCGTAAATGCGGGCGCGCAATACTTTCATCGCTTTTTCTTTGTTTTTGATTTGCGATTTTTCGTCTTGGCACGTGACGACAATGCCGGTCGGAATATGGGTGAGGCGCACGGCCGACATCGTCGTGTTGACGCTTTGCCCACCCGGTCCGCTTGAGGCGAACGTGTCGACGCGAATGTCTTTTTCATTGATTTCGACTTCGATTTCTTCCATCTCCGGCAGGCAGGCGACCGTCGCCGTCGACGTATGGATGCGCCCGCCTGACTCCGTTTCCGGGACGCGCTGGACGCGGTGCGCGCCGTTTTCAAACTTCAGCTTTGAATACGCCCCTTTGCCGTTGATCATAAAAATGATTTCTTTATAGCCGCCGAGGCCGGTCGGGCTCGCTTCGATCACTTCCGTCTTCCACCCTTGCGATTCCGCATAGCGCGTATACATCCGGTACAAGTCGCCGGCAAACAGCGCCGCCTCTTCGCCGCCGGCGGCCGCGCGGATTTCCATAATGACGTTTTTCTCATCGTTCGGATCTTTCGGCAAAAGCAACACTTTCAGCTTTTCAACGAGCGCCTCTTCCCGTTCTTCCAGCTCGCCGATTTCCTCTTTCACCATCTCGCGCAGCTCCGGCTCCAGCTTTTCTTCGAGCATCGCTTTCGCTTCGGCCAGCTGCTCGCGAACCGATTTGTATTCGCGGTACGTTTGCACCGTTTCTTCCAAATCCGCCTGCTCTTTCGAATAATCGCGCAGCTTTTTCGGATCGTTGATGACGTCGGGGTCCATCAACAGTTCATTGAGCTTTTCATACCGTTGCTCCACAGCTTCCAACCGATCAAACACATCATTCACCTCTGTTTTTCCCACACAGTCTAATTTTAGATTATAGCATGAAATGAAGCCAAACAAAAACCCCCGCTTTTGGCAAGCGGGAGCTCTCAGTTGACGCGCACGATGACCTCGTATGTCGGGATCGCTTTTGTCAGCAGCTTGTCAATGCGTTGCGCCTCGCGCTGCCGCTCCTCGTCAGACAGCTCTTCCGGTGCATCAACGGTCACATACATATTGCCGCCGTGAAACCAGATGGAGTCGGCGTGGTAATCGGTGTACCGCTCGATGAGTTGTGCTGCCTTGCGCGTATCGGCGCGCTGGTTTTCGCTTCCTTCGGTCAAGCTGATAAAATTCGGGTTTTGCCGCACGTTTTCCGGATCGTCGAAGTTGTTGTACAAGTCTCTGTCAGCGTCGATCTTCGGCCGCCCGTCCGTCATCAGCCGCGCGCCGTTTTTGTCCTCGCTTTGCTGGCGGTAGGACGGATGATCCGGAGCGAGCGAACAGGCCGAAAGCAGGAAGATCATTCCTAACAGCCAGATGCGTCTCATCCTTTTTCGCCTCCTTAGCTGTTAGGATGTCCATGATCGCCCGTCAATGATACACGGCAAGCCATAAATCTTTCTGCCATCATTCGTCTATTTTGCGGCGAACGAACAAAAGGGGCAGCCTAGTCAAGCGAACGATCAATGATGAACGAGCCGCATGCCAAACGCTTTTTCCTCCCATAGCGAATGGACGCACGAGACGGGCGAGAATGATGGCGCCGCTTCCGCCCTTCTCGGTCGGCGAAACATACGAATATGCACCGTTTCCATCAACGATGGCTGCGCTTCGCCACTTGGCCGATGAAAGCGGCCAAACAACATCCGTGACCGCCTCACCATCACTCACCCGTATGTCCAGCAAGCGGGCGGTTGTATCGCTTTTTCGGTTTGCCAGGCACTTCATGGTGATGGCGGCAGCGAGGCTCGTACGCCTCGCTGGCGCCGACGAGAATCACCGGATCGTCATAAGAGGCGGGCGCCCCGTTAATGAGCCGCTGCGTCCGGCTGGCCGGGGAACCGCATACCGTGCAAACCGCCTGCAGCTTCGTCACCGACTCCGCGATCGCCATCAGCGCCGGCACGGGGCCAAACGGTTCGCCGCGAAAATCTTGGTCGAGCCCCGCGGCGATGACGCGGTAGCCGCAATCAGCGAGCGTTTGCACCACATCGATGATGTCGTCGGAAAAAAACTGTATTTCATCGATGGCGACGACGTCGGTGGCGGCGGAAATGTAGCGGAACATTTCCGCCGGCGTCGCGACCGGAATGGCGATCACCGAATTGCCGTTGTGCGACACGACTGCGTCTTCGCTATAACGATTGTCGATCGTCGGTTTGAACACTTTCACTTCCTGCTTGGCAAACTGAGCGCGGCGGACGCGGCGAATCAATTCTTCTGATTTGCCGGAAAACATGCATCCACAAATGAGCTCAAGCCAGCCGGACTGCGTCATCACGTACATCGGGGCCTCTCCTTTCACACAACACTGTCCTCAAACCATCGGCCGCTCCTTGCCGTCTGCCATCGCAACGATCAGCGGGATCAGCTTGATAAGCAACCGGCCTTCCATCTGCTCTCACGAAAAAGCAGGCAAGTTTCGCTTGCCTGCTTTCGTCACGTCCTTGTTACTTAAGGCCGTATTTTTTATTGAATTTATCCACGCGGCCCGCTGCCGTAACAAATTTTTGTTTGCCCGTGAAGAACGGATGGCATTCCGAGCAAATCTCCACGCGCAGCTCGTCTTTGACCGAACCGCTTTCGAATTCGTTGCCGCATGCGCAACGGACGATGACTTTTTTGTACTCTGGATGGATGCCTTGTTTCATCGTTTTCATCTCCTTCCGCCCTGTATCTTATCGAAACAGAGTGATTCGTAGCATGGAACGCTTCATGCTTATGCGCGCCCGCCCGTTTGGCAAGGCGCAGCGCATGGAACAGCTGGGACTCCACCGAAGCGAACCCAGCCGGTGCAAATCACGGATCGCACAAACCAAAAGGCGATAGCCAAAACACACATGTTAAGATTATAACAGCTTTTCTGTCAGTTTGCAACGGGCGATTCGCGGCAAATTCCGCCAACTGCCTACAGACGGGGCGGGCCGCCCTGTTTCCACTCCTGATCGAGCAAGGCGAAAAACTCTTCGTTTGACTTCGTCCGGCGCAATTTGTTCAAAAACCGCTCGATAAAGTCGGGCGAATCGGCCATCGTTTTGCGGATCGCCCACAGCTTTTCCAAATGTTCTTTCGGGATGAGCAGCTCCTCTTTGCGCGTTCCCGAGCGGCGAATGTCAATCGCCGGAAAAATGCGGCGCTCGGCGAGCGAGCGGTCAAGATGGAGCTCCATGTTGCCGGTGCCTTTAAATTCCTCGTAAATGACGTCATCCATGCGCGACCCGGTGTCAATGAGGGCGGTCGCCAAAATCGTCAAGCTGCCGCCTTCTTCGATGTTGCGCGCCGCGCCGAAAAACCGCTTCGGGCGATGAAACGCCGCTGGGTCGATCCCTCCTGAGAGCGTGCGTCCGCTCGGCGGAATGACCAAGTTGTACGCCCGGGCGAGGCGGGTGATGCTGTCCATTAAAATGACGACGTCACGCTTATGCTCAACTAATCGCATCGCCCGTTCTAAGACAAGCTCGGCCACTTTAATATGGTTTTCCGGCACCTCATCAAACGTCGAGCTGACGACATCGCCTTGCACCGACCGCTCGATGTCGGTCACTTCTTCCGGCCGTTCGTCAATGAGCAAGACGATCAACTCGACATCCGGGTGGTTTGTGGTGATGCTGTTGGCAATTTCCTTCAGCAGCATCGTCTTGCCAGCTTTCGGCGGCGCGACGATCAACCCGCGCTGGCCAAAGCCGACGGGAGCGATCAAGTCGATGATGCGGGTCGACAGCTTGTCCGGCGTTGTCTCCAGCTTCATTTGCCGATTCGGGTAAAGCGGCGTCAACGCTGGAAAGTGAACGCGCTCCTTGGCGACTTCCGGGTCTTCGCCGTTGACCGCTTCGACATGAAGCAAGCCGAAGTAGCGTTCATTTTCTTTCGGCGGCCGCACTTTGCCGGATACTTTATCCCCGTTGCGCAAATCAAAACGGCGGATTTGGGAAGCGGAAATGTAAATGTCTTCCGAGCTCGGGGAATAGTTGATCGGGCGCAAAAAGCCGAATCCTTCCGACGGAATGATTTCGAGGATGCCTTCCATGAAAAAGAGGCCGTCTTGTTCGGCACGCGCTTTCAAAATCGCAAAAATAAGCTCCTTTTTCGTCAACTTGCTGTAGTATGAAATTTTGTATTGCTTGGCGAGCTCATACAGCTCCTTCAATTTCATGTTTTCTAGTGCTGCTAACGTTAATTCCATCTTGACACCACACTTTGCAAATTTTCCTATTCTCCCATCGTTCGTGTTCGGACGTATTGGTCATCAATTCGACAGGCGAAGGGATTCATTTCGAAGATGATGAAGGCTGAAATGAAATAAAGAAGTAGAATGGCAGAGCTTATTTTTGCATAAGCAACACGACTATTTTACCCTTTTTTCTTCTTTTTAATCAATATTTTTTTGTTTTTCCGAGCCAGGCGCGGCTCCGGCGCCCGGCCGGATGGTAGGATATCATTTGATGACTAAGTTCGGTTTTTTCTTCAAACTGTGCCGCCCTTCGATGAAGCGGACCGTGCCGGACTTGGCCCGCATGACGACGGAGTGGGTGAGGCCGTACGCCCCTTTCAGCCGCACGCCGCGCAACAGCTCGCCGTCGGTGACGCCGGTGGCGGCAAAAATCGCGTCGTCTCCTTTCACCAAATCGTCCATGCGCAGCACTTTGTTGACGTCAATGCCCATTTGTTTGCACCGCTCGACTTCATCGTCGTTTTGCGGCAGCAACTTCCCTTGCAGTTCGCCGCCAAGGCATTTCAACGCGACCGCCGCGAGCACTCCTTCCGGCGCGCCGCCCGAGCCGAACAAAATGTCAACGCCGGTATGGTCAAACGCCGTGTTAATGGCGGCGGCGACATCGCCGTCATTGATGAGCTTAATGCGGGCGCCGGCTTCACGCAGCTCATGAATGAGACGCTCATGGCGCGGACGGTTGAGAACAACCGCGACGACGTCTTCAATATCTTTGTTTTTCGCCTTCGCCACCGCCTTTAAATTGTCGATGATCGGCGCCTCAATGTCAATCATCCCGACCGCTTCCGGCCCGACGGCGATTTTCTCCATGTACATGTCCGGCGCGTGAAGCAGATGACCGTGGTCAGCGACAGCGACGACAGCCAAGGCGTTCCATCCCCCGGAAGCGACGATGTTCGTCCCTTCAAGCGGGTCGACAGCGACATCGACGCGTGGGCCATAGCCGTTGCCGAGCTTTTCCCCGATATACAGCATCGGCGCTTCGTCCATTTCCCCTTCGCCGATGACGACGGTGCCTTTCATCGGCACGGTGTCAAACACGTCGCGCATCGCCGACGTCGCGGCGTCATCAGCCTCATTCTTTTTCCCGCGCCCCATCCAGCGGGCGGCGGCAAGCGCCGCCGCTTCGGTGACGCGCACGAGTTCCATCGATAAGCTTCGTTCCATCGTCGTTCTCCCCTTCCCCTTTGTCGACTGGACGTTACGCGTTTTTCACTTGCTCGATTTCTTCATCGGTCATTTTTTCGCGCCAAATGGTGGCGCCGATGTCAGACAGTTTTTCGACGAGGTTGCTGTAGCCGCGGTCGATATGCTCGACGCCGGTGATCTCCGTCACTCCTTCAGCCATCAGCCCGGCAATGACAAGCGCCGCCCCGGCGCGCAAATCGCTCGCCTTCACTTTCGCCCCTTGCAGTTTGACGGGGCCGGTGACGATGGCTGAGCGGCCTTCGACTTTTACATTGGCGTTCATGCGCCGCAATTCATCGACATGCTTGAAGCGGGCGCTGTAAATCGTGTCGGTGACGACGCTTGTGCCGTTGGCTTTTGTCAGCAGCGCGGTAAACGGCTGCTGCAGATCAGTTGGGAAGCCCGGATAGACGAGCGTCTTGACGTCAACCGCTTTCAAAACGTCGGTGCCGCAGACGAGAATTTGATCTTCCCCCGTCTCCACGCGCACCCCCATTTCGCGCAATTTGGCCGTCAGCGATTCAACGTGCTGCGGGATGACGTTGTCGACGACGACTTCGCCATTGGTGGCCGCGGCGGCGATCATGTACGTCCCGGCTTCGATCCGATCCGGGATGATGGCATGGCGGCAGCCCGATAATTTTTCGACGCCGTCAATGCGGATCACATCGGTGCCGGCTCCTTTGATTTTCGCGCCCATATTCGAAAGCAATGTCGCTACATCGATGATTTCCGGCTCTTTCGCCGCATTTTCGATAATCGTCCGCCCTTTGGCGCGCACCGCCGCCAGCATGATGTTGATCGTCGCGCCGACGCTGACGACGTCCAAAAAAATGCGGGCTCCGCGCAGTTCCTCCGCGCGCAAGTAAATGGCGCCCTGCTCGTTCGTTACGGTGGCTCCCAGCGCCTCAAACCCTTTGATATGCTGGTCAATCGGGCGCGGACCGAGATGACATCCGCCCGGCAAGCCGACAACCGCTCTTTTGAAGCGGCCAAGCATCGCCCCCATCAAATAGTAGGAGGCGCGCAGCTTTTTCACCTTCCCATTTGGAAGCGGCATGGACACCATATTCGTTGGGTCGATGACCGCCTCTTTGCCGTCAAACGAAAACGAGCCGCCGATTTCTTCGATCAAGCTTCCTAAAATGTGCACGTCGGAAATGTCCGGCAACCCCTCGATCGTCACCGGCGAATCGGCCAAAATCGCTGCAGGAATCAAAGCGACCGCGCTGTTTTTCGCACCGCTCACTTTGATCGTTCCCCGCAGCCGATCTCCGCCGATAATTTTCATTTTATCCATCGTCGTCTCCCTTCTTTGCTCGGAAGTTGGCTTCACCCCTGGGACGAAAAAGCAAAGCCGGGCGGGCTCATCACGTCCGGCCTGAACGCGGCAGAGCGAGCCCGCTTCACCCAAGAGGCAAACGGCTTACTTTCATTTTTGCCGATTCCAGTCGGCGAGAAACTTCTCAATTCCTTGATCGGTCAGCGGATGGTTGAACAATTGCATAAGCACCTTGTACGGAACCGTGGCAATATGCGCCCCGCGCAACGCCGCTTCTGTCACATGGTGCGGATGGCGGATCGAAGCGGCGATGATTTCCGTTTCAATGCCATGAATGTTGAAAATCTCAGCGATGGTGGAAATGAGCTCTAAACCGTTATGGCCGATGTCATCGAGGCGGCCGAGGAACGGAGAGACGTACGTCGCGCCGGCGCGTGCGGCCAAGAGCGCCTGGTTGGCGGTGAACACAAGCGTCACATTCGTTTGAATCCCTTTTTCGCTGAACGCCTTGACTGCTTTTAAGCCTTCCGGCGTCATCGGCACTTTGATCGTAATGTTCGGGGCGATTTTCGCCAGCTCTTCGCCTTCCGCGATCATGCCAGCGGCGTCGGTCGAAATGACTTCAGCGCTCACCGAACCAGAAACGATCGATGTAATTTCGCGCAACCGATCATGGAACGATACGTTCTCCTTCGCCACGAGGCTTGGGTTGGTCGTGACGCCGGCCAAAATGCCGAGTTCATGGGCGTGTTTGATTTCTTCCAAGTTGGCAGTGTCGATAAAAAATTTCATGCTGAACCCTCCTTGTTATTCGTTGCACATGCAAAGGCAGCCGCGCGGCGGCCAAACGCCGCCCGCGAAGCCGATTCATCGCGCCGCTTTTCCGGACGAGCCAAACTCGCGCATTTTGCCGATGACCGTCGCTTTGATGGCGTCGCGGCCCGGGCCGATGATTTTGCGCGGATCATAGACGTTCGGGTCTTTCGCGAGCAGTTCGCGGACGACTTTGGTAAACGCCATTTGGTTTTCGGTATTGACGTTGATTTTCGATGTGCCAAGGGAGATCGCGCGTTGAATTTGTTCGGTCGGAATGCCGGTGCCGCCGTGGAGCACAAGCGGAACGCCGGTTAAATCGCGGATTTGCTCCATTTCGGCAAATCCGAGCTTCGGCTCTCCTTTGTACGGGCCGTGCACAGAACCGAGCGCCGGGGCGAGACAGTCGACGCCTGTCCGTTTGACAAGCTCTTCGCACTCTTTCGGGTCGGCGTAAATGATCCCTTCTCCGACGACGTCGTCTTCCTGCCCGCCGACGATGCCGAGCTCCGCTTCGACCGAAACGCCGCGCGCATGAGCATATTCAACGACTTGCGAGGTGATGCGGACGTTTTCTTCAAATGGATGGTGGGAGGCGTCAATCATAACCGAGGTGAACCCGGCGTCAATCGCCGCTTTGCATTTTTCAAAGCTCGATCCATGGTCGAGATGGATGGCGACCGGAACGGTGATGTTCATGTCTTCCATTAACCCTTTGACCATATTGACGACCGTTTTGAATCCGCTCATATAGCGGGCCGCCCCTTCGGAGACGCCGAGAATGACCGGCGATTTTTCCTCTTCGGCCGCCGCTAAAATGGCTTGTGTCCATTCCAAGTTGTTAATGTTAAATTGACCGACCGCGTATTTGCCGCGCAGCGCCTCGTTGAGCATCTCTTTCATCGATACTAACGGCATGGTTCCATCCTCCTTAGCTGATCGTCGTCTTTGTCGCCCTGGCGGTGACTGGGTCCACAGGCGCAAAATCCATCTACGTTATAAGCATACCAACTTGCCGGCAAAACGGCAACATTTCCACCCTTTATTCTCCTAAAGACGACAGCGTCATCAATGTCCATCGATGCGCTTTCTTTGCCAAAGGAAAGCCGCTCGTCGATGGCGCTGTCTAGGCGGTAATGTATTTTTTGACGGCAACGCGCAAATCGTCAATATCAAACGGCTTGGCAAAATGCATCAGCGCCCCGAGCTCTTTCGTTTCTTGAATCATATCGAGCTCCCCGTAGGCGGTCATGATGATCACCTTAATATCCGGATCAATCTCTTTCAACCGTTTTAAAATTTCAATGCCGTCCATGCCAGGAATTTTCATATCAAGAAGCACAAGATCGGGGTGATGTTTGCGGGCGATTTCGAGCGCCTGCATGCCGTTGGCGGCCTGATACGTTACATACCCCTCCCGCTGAAACACTTCGTTGAGCAAAATGCGGATGCCATACTGGTCGTCGACAATCAAAATTTTGTTTCCCACAGTTATGCACCTCTATTCCCTGTTTTCTCCCTATTAATGTTTCGCATTTGGCAAACCCTTTTCCTGCTTGCTTTTCTTGTTGTTTGCCGATTTTGTATAATAGCGGCGAAGGGAGGCCGAACCGTGAAAATTTTAACGACGCAAACGATCGGATTGTTGCAAAAAATCGCCGCGGATGAAGAGCTGGCGCTCGAAGACGGGGCGCGTCTGCTCGCTCAGGCCGCCATCGGTGATGGACGCATTTGGCTGTATGGCATAGGTGAACTCGATGCGGTCGTCACCGCCGCGCTTCTTGGCCCCGATCCGCTGCCGAAAGCCAAACGGCTTGAGCCGACAGCAACCGATGACTGGCAGGAAACGGACCGAGCGCTTCTATTTGCCCGCTTTTCCGCCGATCCTGAGGCCATTCGCCTCGTCGAACAGCTGCAGGCGCACGGCGTTGATGCAGTGGCCGTCGCGGCGCTCGTCAAGGATGAACCCGGACTGGCCGATATGGCCACCGTCTTTATCGACAGCAAACTTTCCCGCCCGCTCGTGCCGACCGAAGACGGCCGCCGCATCGGCATGCCGACGATCATCACCGCTTCATTCATCTACTACGGACTGCGCGTTTTGCTCGATGAAATTTTGGCGGAATATGAATAACAGCCGCCATGAAAGCGAGCGCTCTCCGACCGGCCAAAGGCAAAGAGGTATAGAAACCGCCCAAAAAACAGCGCCTGATCAATGGGCATCGTGCTTGACAAGATGAAAAATATCCAAAAAAGAAAGGGGGCTGAACCCAAAAGGCCGTTCTACGGCTTTTTTGGGACAGCCCCTTTTTCGTCACTCTTTCAGCGACGCTCTGACAAACTCGCGGAACAGCGGCTGCGGCCGCGTCGGGCGCGAGGTGAATTCCGGATGGAATTGCGCGGCGACGAACCACGGATGATCCTTGAGTTCGATCACTTCAACCAACCGTCCGTCCGGACTCGTGCCGGAAAAGACGAAGCCGTGCTCTTCCATGATCGGCCGGTATTGGTTGTTGAATTCGTACCGATGGCGATGGCGCTCGTAAATGACTTCATCGCCGTAGGCGGCGTAGGCAAGCGTCCCTTCCTGCAGCTTGCACGGATACAAGCCGAGGCGGAGCGTGCCGCCTAAATCTTCGACATCCTTCTGCTCCGGAAGCAAGTCGATGATCGGATGCGGCGTGTTCGGGTCAAACTCGGACGAATGGGCGCCGGACAACCCGACAACATGGCGAGCAAATTCAATCGAGGCGAGCTGCATTCCTAAGCAAATGCCCAAAAACGGCACGCGCTGCTCGCGGGCGTAGCGGATCGCCTCAATCTTCCCTTCGACCCCGCGGTCGCCGAACCCGCCCGGAACCAAAATGCCGTCCGCATCTTTCAACAGGTCGGCTACATTGTCACGCGTCACATGCTCAGCATTGATCCACTGAATATCAATGTCGGTGTCAAACGCATACCCCGCATGACGGAGCGCCTCAACAACAGAAATATAGGCGTCCGGAAGCTCGACGTATTTGCCAACCAAAGCGATTTTCGTCGTTTTCGATAAGTTGCGCACTTTCTCGACGAGCGCCTTCCATTCGGTCATATCCGCTTCGCGGCAGTTGAGGCGCAAATGTTCGCACACGATTTGGTCCAGTTTTTGTTCTTGAAGCATAAGCGGGACCGCATACAGCGTGTCGGCATCGCGCGCCTCGATGACCGCTTTCGGATCGATGTCGCAAAAGAGGGCGATTTTCTCTTTCATTTCCTGCGGCATCGGCATTTCCGTGCGCACGACGATGACGTTCGGCTGAATGCCGAGGCTGCGCAATTCTTTCACGCTGTGCTGCGTCGGCTTCGTTTTCATTTCCCCAGCCGCCTTGATGTACGGCACGAGCGTGCAGTGGATGTACATGACGTTTTCTCGTCCAACATCGCTTTTGATTTGGCGGATCGCTTCTAAAAACGGAAGCGATTCAATATCGCCGACCGTGCCGCCGATCTCCGTAATGACGACATCGGCGTTCGTCTCTCTTCCGGCCCGGAAGACGCGCTCTTTAATTTCGTTGGTAATGTGCGGAATGACTTGCACCGTGCCGCCTAGGTAATCGCCGCGGCGCTCTTTGCGGATGACGGCGGAATAAATTTTTCCTGTCGTCACGTTGCTGTATTTGTTTAAATTAATATCGATGAACCGTTCATAATGCCCTAAATCCAAATCCGTCTCTGCACCGTCGTCCGTGACGAACACCTCGCCGTGCTGATACGGGCTCATCGTCCCTGGGTCGACGTTAATGTACGGGTCAAACTTTTGGATCGTCACGTTCAACCCGCGGTTTTTCAACAAACGTCCAAGCGAAGCCGCCGTAATCCCTTTCCCGAGTGAGGAAACAACGCCGCCCGTCACAAAAATGTATTTCGTCATTTTGTCTTCCCCCTTGCCGAAATTGCGGTAACAGTTTCAGTGTTTGCGAAAGGCGCAAATAAAAAACGCTCCGCTTACCGTACGTAAGGGAGCGATCGATTTGTTCGTTTTCAAGAGCCCAACACACATTGTACCGGGTTCCCCTGGCAAAGTCAAGCGGTTATTCGTCTTCGTCCGGCTCTTCGAGATCAAGCTCTTCATCAAGCGGCGCATCGTCCAGCTCAAACTCTTCATCGCCGAGAATGTCATCGTCAAACGCGACGTCTTCGTCCAGATCGAATTCTTCATCTTCCAAGAGCTCGTCTTCATCAAGCTCGAGCTCTTCCCCATCATATTCATCCAAATCGTCGTAATCGAGATCTTCATCTTCAAGCAACTCATCGTATTCATCGTATTCATCGTCAAGCGCTTTTTTCTTCTTCTTCGGCTTGACGATCGTCACCGTTTCGTCTTCTGTCTGGTCAAACGGATACCATGCGCGCAATCCCCAGACGTTTTCCCCAACGCAAATAAACCGGCCGTCGATGTTTAAATCGGTGTAATATTGGGCCAGCCGCGCCTCCATCTCTTCTTCCGATATGCCGGCCAGCGCTGCTGCTTCACGAACGAGTTGATCAAACGGCAGCGCCTCCCGCTTGTCAAGCAAAATGAGGTTCGCCAGCTCGACGAACGACATCTCCTGCAATTCCTCCGGCGAGTATTGCTGCTGCAGGCTCAAGTTCAGCACTCCCCTTCTATATTAATGAAACAAATGAATGCAAGTGGAATACATACCATTCATTATAAACAAATTGTCGGGGTTTATGCTACCCATTTGCCGAAAAAAGCAAAGGAGGGCAGCCCTGCGGCGAGGGCGGCCCTCCTTCCGATTCCGACATATCCGTTGTCACAATCACCTTTGTTCACACCGCTCCACTTTTTCCTTACGAAGCCCATTCGTCTTGATCTTTTGGCCCAATCCGCGTTCCGTTCGTTTCGCCTCCGGCGGGCCAGTACGCCAACAGCCGCTGCCCATCATTCTACCGATCTGCTAAAGTTCAACGGGCCGTTGTCCATTGTGATCAAGGGCGCCCATCGAAAGCAGAAAACAACGAAACTCCCTCGAATTACATATTCCGCCGGTATTGTCCGCCGACTTCGTACAAGGCGCGGGTGATTTGTCCAAGGCTGGCGACTTTCACCGTTTCCATCAATTCTTCGAAAATGTTGCCGCCGCTTGTCGCCACTTGCTTCAGCCGTTCGAGCGCCGGGCCGGCTTTGTCTTTGTTCCGCTCTTGGAATTCGCGCAAGTTGCGGATTTGCGTCTCTTTTTCTTCATACGTCGCCCGGGCGAGCTGGATGTTGTTCAGTTCGTCCTCTGACGGCGGATTCGGGTTCAAGAACGTGTTGACGCCGATGATCGGCAGTTCGCCGGTATGTTTTTTCGTTTCATAGTAAAGTGATTCGTCTTGAATTTTGCCGCGCTGGTATTGCATCTCCATCGCCCCGAGCACGCCGCCGCGGTCGTTGAGCCGTTCAAACTCTTGCAACACCGCTTCTTCAACCAAATCGGTCAGCTCTTCAATGATGAACGACCCTTGGAGCGGGTTTTCGTTTTTGGTCAGGCCAAACTCTTTCGTGATAATGAGTTGGATCGCCATCGCCCGACGGACCGACTCTTCGGTCGGTGTCGTGATCGCTTCGTCATAGGCATTCGTATGCAGCGAGTTGCAGTTGTCATAAATCGCCAGAAGCGCCTGCAGCGTCGTGCGGATGTCGTTGAAATCGATCTCCTGCGCGTGCAATGAACGGCCGGACGTTTGGATATGGTATTTCAGTTTCTGGCTCCGTTCGTTGGCGCCGTATTTTTCGCGCATGACGATCGCCCAAATGCGGCGGGCGACGCGGCCGATGACCGAATACTCCGGATCGAGGCCGTTGCTGAAGAAAAACGACAAGTTCGGCGCAAAATCGTCAATGTGCATGCCGCGACTCAAGTAATACTCGACATACGTAAAGCCGTTCGCAAGCGTAAACGCCAGCTGCGTGATCGGGTTCGCCCCCGCCTCGGCGATATGGTAGCCGGAGATCGACACCGAGTAGTAGTTGCGGACGCGGTGCTTGATGAAATACTCTTGAATGTCGCCCATCATTTTTAAGGCGAAATCGGTCGAGAAAATGCACGTGTTTTGCCCTTGGTCTTCCTTCAAAATATCGGCTTGAACCGTGCCGCGCACCGTTTGCAGCGTCCATTCCTTCACTTGTTCGTACTCTTCCGGCGTGAGCGGGCGGCCAAGCTCGGCTTCCTTTTTCTCGACTTGCTGGTCAATCGCCGTATTCATAAACATCGCCAGCAAAATCGGAGCCGGACCGTTGATCGTCATCGACACGGATGTGAGCGGGTCGCACAAGTCAAACCCTTTGTACAGCTTTTTCATATCATCAAGTGTACAGACGCTGACACCGCTTTCCCCGACTTTGCCGAAAATGTCCGGCCGGTAGTCCGGGTCTTCGCCATAGAGCGTCACGGAGTCGAACGCGGTGCTGAGCCGCTTCGCCTTGTCTTCTTTGCACAAGTAATGGAAGCGGCGGTTCGTGCGCTCCGGCGTCCCTTCGCCGGCAAACTGCCGTTTCGGGTCTTCGCCTTGGCGCTTGAACGGAAAGACGCCGGCCGTATACGGGAACGAGCCAGGGACATTTTCTTTATACACCCAGCGCAAAATCTCTCCGTAGTCTTTGAATTTCGGCAAGACGACTTTCGGAATGTCCAAACCGGACAACGTTTTCGTCGTCAGTTCGGTGACAATTTCTTTGTCTCGCACTTTCGTAACAAATTGTTTTGCCGCATATTTCGCTTTCGTTTCTTCCCATGTCGCCAAAATGCGCTTCGATTCCGGCGTCAATTTCGCCTCATAATCCGCTTTGAGCGTCTCGAGCGCGCGGATCACGTCTTCCGCTTCGCCCCGTTCCTTCGCCGCTTCGATGGCCCCTTCAATTTGGAACAGGCGTCTTGCCACTTCGACTTGCTGCTCGGCGCGGCGGTGGTACGAGCGGACCGTTTCCGCGATTTCACGCAAATAGTAGCGGCGCTCGTTCGGGATGATGACATTATGCTTTTCGACATTGGCGACCGTTTTTAAGCTTGTTTTCCAATTCGTTCCTGCTTTTTTATTGATCGTATCCACAAGCGCGACAAAGAGCGTATTCGTGCCTGGGTCGTTAAACTGGCTGGCGATCGTGCCGTACACCGGCATTTCCGAAACATCGCGGTCAAACAGCTGGTGGCTGCGCTGATATTGTTTTTGCACTTGCCGTTTTGCGTCTTCTGACCCTTTGCGCTCGAATTTATTAATGACAATCAAATCGGCATAATCGATCATGTCGATTTTCTCAAGCTGCGTCGGCGCGCCGAACTCGCTTGTCATGACGTACATCGACACGTCGCACACTTCGGTAATGGCGGCGTCGCCTTGGCCGATCCCGCTCGTTTCAATGATGACAAGATCAAATCCGGCCGCTTTGACAACCGAAATGGCGTCGCGAATCGCCGGCGACAGTTCCGTGCGGGAATGGCGCGTCGCCAAGCTTCTCATGTAAACGCGCGGCGAGTTGATCGAGTTCATCCGGATGCGGTCGCCCAACAGCGCCCCGCCCGTTTTTTGCTTCGTCGGGTCGACTGACAAGATCGCGATTTTGATATCAGGAATTTCGTTTAAAAAGCGGCGGACGAGCTCATCGGTGAGCGAGCTTTTCCCAGCTCCGCCTGTGCCGGTGATGCCGAGCACCGGCACGCGCTTCTCGAGCGCCTTCACTTGTTCAATGGCGGCTTCCGCCGCCGCGGCCGCCTCTTTGTTTTCCCCCTCGGCGCGATATTCGCACAGCGTGATGAGCCGGGCGATCGCCTGCACATCGCCGGACGGAAGCCGCTCCAGTTCATCGGTCACCACCGTCACGGTCGGAAAATCGCACTCTTCAAGCATGACGTTGATCATCCCTTGCAAGCCGAGGCGTCGGCCGTCTTCCGGCGAGAAAATGCGGGCGATGCCATATTCGTGCAGCTCTTTGATTTCCCGCGGGATGATGACGCCGCCCCCGCCGCCGTAAATGCGGATATGGGACGCCCCCCGCTCTTGGAGCAGGTCGTACATATATTTAAAAAATTCCATATGCCCGCCTTGATACGAGGAGACGGCAATGCCTTGCACATCTTCCTGAATGGCGGCATTGACGATTTCCTCCACCGATCGGTTATGGCCTAAATGGATGACCTCGGCGCCGCTCGCCTGCAAAATGCGGCGCATAATGTTGATTGAGGCGTCATGGCCGTCAAACAAGCTCGATGCAGTCACAAAGCGGACGTGATGCTTCGGACGGTAAATGTGCGCCATCGTTTCTTCTCCCCCTTTTAGACTCGCTGTTTCTCCATAATCCCCTTTAATAAAAACTCGGTTTGCAGTTCGATATATTCATCGAGTGTATACATTTTCCGCAGCACCCAACGGCGGAACGCCCACATTTGCCCAAGAACGACGATGTTGTGGGCGAACAGGCGGATTTCGCTTTCAGAAAGCTGCAGCGCCCCGCTCTCAACGCATGCGCGCAAAATATGTTCGAAAATCGCCGCCATATCGAGTTCTTTATTCAACACATACGGCAGCGATTCTTTGCTTAGCGCTTTCACTTCTTGATACATGACGAGCACTTCATCATCGAGTTCATCAACAACGCGGAAATAGTGGGCAATGGCGCGCCTTAACCCTTCGATCGTGCCATGGTGGGCACCGAGGTCTTGTTCCGTCCGCTCCCGCACTTCGTCGTAAATGCGGTCGCACACGAGATAGAGGACGTCTTCTTTCTTGCGGATGTACTCGTACAACGTGCCGATGCTGAAGCCGGACGCTTTGGCGATCTCCCTTGTCGTCGTTTGGTGGAAACCTTTTTGTTTAAACAAGGAAATCGCGCCTTTGATCATCTCATTGCGCCGTTTTTTCACGAGCTTTTCGTCTTTGACCGATGCAATCACTTCCCGTTTTTTCATGTTCGTTGTCTCTCCCCCATTCCCATTTGACGGCGGGGCGCCGCCCCGCCCCATGCCTATCCGTGCGCCCTTCCCCAAAGCGCCAAGCCGCCGTTCAGATCCAAAACCATTGAAATGACGCACAATGTTTCAATCGCGCGCCAACACGAATGAGTGGACGC
>NZ_LDPD01000028.1:67861-68013 GCF_001026865.1 Geobacillus sp. ZGt-1
GTCAACACGAATGAGTGGACACGCAATGTTTAATTGCGTGTCAACATGCGCGAAATGACAAGGCGTTGGATTTCTTGCGTTCCTTCGTAAATTTGCGTAATCTTCGCGTCGCGCATAAACCGCTCGACCGGGTAGTCCTTCGTGTAGCCGTT
>NZ_LDPD01000028.1:68019-68227 GCF_001026865.1 Geobacillus sp. ZGt-1
GAAAATTTGCACCGCCTCGACCGTCACTTTCATCGCCGTGTCGCCGGCAAACAGTTTCGCCATGGCGGATGCTTTGCCGTACGGCAAGCCATTCGACTCCAACCATGCCGCTTGATAGGTCAAGAGCCGCGCCGCTTCAATGGCCGTCGCCATGTCAGCGAGCTTGAAAGCGACCCCTTGCTGCTCGATGATCGGTTTGCCGAACTGG
>NZ_LDPD01000028.1:68243-75159 GCF_001026865.1 Geobacillus sp. ZGt-1
AGTCCACCGCCGCATCCAGCGCGCCCTGGGCAATGCCGACCGCTTGGGCGGCGATGCCGTTGCGGCCGCCATCGAGCGTCATCATGGCGATTTTAAACCCTTCTCCTTCTTGACCGAGCAAGTTTTCTTTCGGAATGCGGCAGTCTTCAAAAATGAGCTCCGTCGTCGGCGACGAACGAATGCCGAGTTTCTTTTCCTTTTTGCCGAACGAAAAGCCCGGCGTTCCTTTTTCCACGATAAAGGCGCTGATCCCTTTATGCCGCTTTTCCGGATCGGTGACGGCAAATACGACGTAAATTTCCGCTTCGCCGCCGTTGGTGATCCATACTTTCGAGCCGTTTAAAATGTAGTGGTCCCCGTCTTTTACCGCACGCGTTTTCATCGAGGCGACATCCGACCCCGCCCCCGGCTCGGACAGAGCGTATGCCCCCAGTTTTTCCCCAGTCGCTAAGGCGCGCAAATACTTTTGCTTTTGTTCTTCGTTGCCGAACTTGTAAATCGGCCAGCTGGCGAGCGATATATGCGCGGAAAGCGTCACCCCGGTCGAGGCGCAGACGCGCGACAGCTCCTCAACGGCAATGACATAGGCCAAATAATCGCTGCCAATGCCGCCGTATTCTTCCGGCCACGGAATGCCTGTTAAACCGAGTTCAGCCATTTTGTTGAAAATGCCGCGGTCAAACCGCTCTTCTTCGTCGCGCTCAGCGGCAGTCGGCGCTACCTCATTTTCGGCAAATTCGCGCACCATTTTTCGCAGCATTTCATGTTCTTCGCTCAATCGAAAGTTCATCGTTTCATTCCCCCGTTTTCCTATATATCCGAAATCCTCGTCCCCCGTGCCAGCGTGATCACCGTTTTCCAAAAACAGACAATGAATCGTTGTGCCGCGACGTTGCCATCCAGTTCGCCGCCCATTCCGGGTTTTCCAAAGACAGACAACGAATCGTTGTTGGGAAAAGAGAATAGGATCGCTCCGGCTGCACAACAAAACGCAGCAAATGACAGAGCCCCGTGTTTATGCCTCCATCCCTGAAAGCGGCGTTGTTCAGCCTTCCGAAGACCCGACGGTTTGCGGCTCATTCCACCATTTCATTCGGTTGCCAATCATGAGCTGACTGAACACAAGCTTTTCTGCNNNNTCCCTCGAACAAGAACGCCGACGGGCAAATGCCATTTGCCCGCAAAACGTTCATTGTTCGAGGAGGGCATGCTGTCGCATGCCCAGTCGGCAAGCGAACGGCTTGCCGACTACGGCAGAAAAGCTAGGAACAGAGCCTTCTCATCTGGTTTGGATTGGTTCATCAACATGCCTGGTTACAAATGTTTGCTGATGACGATGCGCTGAATTTCGCTCGTTCCTTCGTAAATTTGCGTAATTTTCGCGTCACGGAACAGCCGCTCGACCGGGTAGTCTTTCGTGTAGCCGTTGCCGCCGAAAATTTGCACCGCCTCGATGGCATTGTCCATCGCTGTTTGTGAAGCGAAGAGCTTCGCCATCGACGCCTCTTTTCCGCACGGCAGCCCTTGCGCGCGCAGCCAAGCGGCGCGATAGACGAGCCATTTCGCCGCTTCCGCCGCCGTCGCCATATCGGCAAGCTTGAAAGCGACGCCTTGCTGCTCAATGATCGGTTTGCCAAACTGCACCCGCTCTTTCGCGTAGGCGACGGCATGTTCGACTGCCGCCTCCGCGATGCCGAGCGCTTGGGCGGCGATGCCAATCCGACCGACGTCAAGGTTGGCCATCGCGATTTTAAATCCTTCCCCTTCCTGACCGAGCAAGTTTTCCGCCGGCACTTCGGCGTCTTCAAACGTAATGGTCACCGTCCGCGACCCGTGCAGCCCCATCTTCTTCTCATCTTTGCCAATCGACATCCCTGGCGTCCCTTTTTCCACAATGAACGCGGAAATGCCGCGGCTTCCGGCTTCTTCCGGATTCGTGCGGGCGAAGACGATGTACGTATCTGCCTCCCCGCCGTTGGTGATGAATATTTTTGAGCCGTTTAGCACATAACGATCTCCACGGCGCACCGCTTTCGTCTTCAAGCTTTTCGCATCCGAGCCGGCGCTCGGTTCAGTAAGGCAAAACGCCCCCAAGTACTCACCTCGGGCGAGCTTTGTCACGTATTTTTGTTTCTGTTCTTCGGTGCCGAAATACAAGATCGGATTCGTGCCGACCGACGTGTGCACTGATAAGATGACACCGACGGTCGGGCTCACTTTAGAAATTTCATGAATGGCGATGATGTACGAAACAAAGTCCATACCCGCGCCGCCATATTGCTCCGGGACAGTGATGCCCATTAGGCCGAGTTCGGCCATTTTCGCTAAAATCGGGCGCGGAAACTCCCCTTGTTCCATGCGCTCGACAAATGGGGCGATCTCCGCCGCGGCGAACTCGCGCACCATTTGCCGCATCATTTCCTGCTCTTCGGTGAAGCGAAATTCCATGAAATGGCCTCCTTCCGATGTCGCTGACACAATGGTGTTTTCAGGCGCTCCTCCGCTCCATGGGGCAGCCAGCAGGCAACTGAACGATTCTATAGATTTGCCTTATAGGCTGTAAAACAGCGTTCCCGCATGCACCTAACGTGCGGCGTTACGGTCGGCAGACAGCATAGCGGGCGCCGCCCCACGCACATTGCGGCACGCTTCGGCGTTGTCCTGGAGCGACGCCAAGCGGTTTATTCATACGTGTAAAATCCGCGGCCCGTCTTGCGGCCGAGCCAGCCGGCTTTCACATATTTGCGCAAGAGCGGGCATGGGCGGTATTTGTCATCGCCGAACCCCTCATGAAGCGTTTCCATAATGTATAAGCACGTATCGAGCCCGATAAAATCAGCGAGCGTCAGCGGACCCATCGGATGGTTCATGCCGAGCTTCATCACTTCATCGATGGCTTCTTTGGTCGCCACCCCTTCGTATAAGGCGTAAATCGCTTCGTTGATCATCGGCATGAGAACGCGGTTCGAAATAAAGCCCGGAAAGTCGTTCACTTCGACCGGCACTTTGCCGAGCTTGCGGGCAACGGCTTCGATCGTTTCATACACGTCATCAGCCGTCGCCAATCCGCGGATAATTTCGACGAGCTTCATCACCGGCACCGGGTTCATAAAGTGCATGCCGATCACTTTCTCTGGCCGTTTCGTCGCGGCGGCAATTTCCGTAATCGGCAGCGACGACGTGTTCGACGCTAAAATCGTCTCCGGGCGGGCGAGCGCATCGAGCTCGGCGAACAGCTTTGTTTTCACGTCCATGTTTTCGACGACCGCTTCAATGACAAGATCCGCTTCAGCGGCGGCATGCAAGTCGGTCGAGCGGGCAAGCCGCGCGAGCGCTGCGTCTTTGTCCACCGCTGTCATTTTCCCTTTTTCCACTTGGCGGGCGAGCCCTTTTTCGATGTTGGCGATTCCTTTGTCCAACTGCGCTTCGCTAATGTCGTACAAAAACACTTGATAGCCGGCGACGGCGCACACTTGAGCGATTCCTGACCCCATCTGTCCGGCGCCGACGACCATGATTGTTTTCACATCCATCTTCTGTTCCCCCTATCGTCCGCTTTGCGTTTCCTGTTCCGCGCTCAAACTCATATGCCTCACTGCCGCCAGCAGCCAACGGCAACCGGTCTTTGCATCGTCATCACAACAACCCCTGCTGTCAACCGTTGATACCGCGGCTGTTGCGGCAATGAGCAACGTGCCGCACGTTGCGGCAGAGACAGCGGCGGCATGCCGCACCATATGGCGCGATGCCTCATGACGCAACGCTTGGGGCAGACGGTCACACGCCGCATCCTATGCCTTGGCGCAACACTGGAAGGCGACGGCGGCATGCCGCTTGCCCGCCGCGCCCCGCTCGTTATACCTCGACCAAGATGGCGTCGCCTTGGCCGCCGCCGCTGCAGATGGCGGCGATGCCGAGGCCGCCGCCGCGGCGTTTCAGCTCATAAATGAGCGTGAGGATGATGCGTGCGCCGCTCGCGCCGATCGGGTGGCCGAGGGCGACAGCGCCGCCGTTGACGTTCACTTTTTCCGGGTCAAGGCCGGCGATTTGGATCGCAGCAAGAGCAACAGCGGCAAACGCTTCGTTTATTTCGAACAAGGCAATGTCGTCGACCGTTTTTCCCGTTTTGCGGAGCAGCTCGTTGATGACAAGTCCCGGCGTTTTTGGGAAATCTTTCGCCTCAACGGCGATGGCGGTGTGGGCGACAACAGTCGCGAGCGGCTCAAGCCCCTCGCGGGCGGCGCGCTCCTCGCTCATCAAGACGAGCGCCGCGGCGCCGTCGTTGACGCCCGGGGCGTTGCCGGCAGTGATCGTTCCTTCCGGGTCAAACACCGGCGGCAGTTTCGCCAACGCTTCAAGCGACGTGTCTTTGCGCGGCGCCTCGTCGTGTTCGACGACAAGCGGCTCTCCTTTGCGCTGCGGAATCGTCACCGGAACGATCTCTTCCGCGAGCCGACCGGCTTCGATGGCGGCAATGGCTCGCATATGGCTGCGGTACGCCCACTCATCCTGCGCCTCGCGTGTAATGCCAAGTTCACGCGCTGTATTCCCGCCATAAACGCCCATATGGACGCCGGTAAAACTGCATGTCAAGCCATCATACACCATTAAATCCTTCACCGTGCTGTCGCCCATTCGCAACCCCCAGCGCGCTTTCGGCAGCACGTACGGGGCGTTGCTCATCGATTCCATCCCGCCCGCGACAACGACATCGGCGTCGCCTAAGCGGATGAGCTGATCCGCGAGCGTCACGGCGCGCATGCCCGATGCGCATACTTTATTGACCGTCTCGGTGCGAACATGCCACGGAATGCCGGCATGGCGCATCGCCTGCCGTGATGGGAGCTGTCCTTGTCCGCCTTGCAAGACGGTGCCTAAAATGACATGATCGACTTGTTCCACGCTCACATCCGCGCGGGCAAGCGCTTCTTTCACGGCAATGCCGCCGAGTTCTGACGCTGACAGCGCTTGCAAAGAACCGCCGAGTTTTCCGAACGGGGTGCGCGCCCCGCTGACAATCACTGTTTTTCCCATATTCCTCTCCCCTTTTCATCGGATAAGAAAGCGATTACAAAACACAGACTGAACGCTCGCTCGGTCGTGGTGCGAAAGAGAAGGTGTACGATCATACACCTTCTCTTTCATTATACTTATTATTTTAAAAAATAGAAATTGTCTTCGCAACTATTTTTACGACGCCGCTTCTTCTTTTTCTTCACCAAATACTGATTTTGCCAAAATCTCGGCGACATCGTACGTAAAGACGCGGTCTTCCACTTCCTTGGCCTTCGTGCCGTCTGACAACATGGTCAGACAGTACGGACAGCCGGAGCTGATGACCGTCGGATTGACAGCGAGCGCTTGCTCAGTGCGGGCGACGTTGATCCGGTTGCCGGTCGTCTCCTCCATCCACATGAGGCCGCCGCCGGCGCCGCAACACATGGCGCGTTCGCGGTTGCGCTCCATTTCGACAAGCTCGACGCCCGGGATAGCGCGCAAAATTTTCCGCGGCGCGTCATAGACGTCATTGTAGCGTCCTAAATAGCACGAGTCATGGAACGTAATGCGTTCATTCACTGGATGTTTCGGCACGAGCCGCCCTTCTTCGATGAGCTTGGCGAGCAGCTCGGTATGATGATACACTTCGGCCTCGAACCCAAAATCCGGGTATTCATTTTTGAACGTATTGTAAGCGTGCGGGTCGATCGTCACGATTTTCTTGACGCCCGCTTTTTCAAATTCCGCGATGTTGTTCGTCGCTAATTCTTGGAACAAAAACTCATTTCCTAACCGGCGCGGCGTATCGCCCGAGTTTTTCTCCTTGTTGCCTAAAATCGCAAACTTGACGCCCGCTTCGTTCAGCAGTTTGGCAAACGCAAGGGCGATTTTTTGGCTCCGGCTGTCATACGACCCCATCGAGCCGACCCAGAACAAGTACTCGATTTCCTCTCCCGCTTTCGCTGCCTCTTTGACGGTCGGCACATGCACATCATCGCGCAGCTCGCGCCAGTTCTCCCGCTCTTTTCGGTTCAAGCCCCACGGATTGCCTTGGCGTTCGATGTTCGTCATCGCCCGCTGCGCGTCCGGGTTCATCCGTCCTTCCGTCAGGACAAGATAGCGGCGCAAGTCGATGATTTTATCGACATGCTCATTCATGACCGGGCATTGGTCCTCACAGTTGCGGCACGTCGTACAGGCCCAAATCTCTTCTTCGGTGATGACATCGCCGATTAAGCTTGGCATTTCGATCGTCGCCGCCTGCTCCGACGCCGCGGCGAACGCGAGCTGATTGCCCCTTGTATGTTTGAAAGCGAACGCGGGCACCCACGGCGTGCGTGACGTGACGACCGCCCCTTTCTCCGTCAAATGGTCGCGCAATTTTAAAATCAAATCCATTGGCGACAACATTTTCCCCGTGCCGGTCGCCGGACACATGCTTGTGCAGCGGCCGCATTCGACACAGGCATACAAGTCGATCAATTGCTTTTGCGTGAAATCCTCAATTTTGCCGACGCCAAACGATTCTTGGCTTTCGTCTTCAAAATGGATCGGCGCAAGCTTCGGCCGCGTCAGCCGGCTGAAAAAGACGT
This sequence comes from Geobacillus sp. ZGt-1, assembly GCF_001026865.1. Taxonomy (NCBI): domain Bacteria; kingdom Bacillati; phylum Bacillota; class Bacilli; order Caryophanales; family Anoxybacillaceae; genus Geobacillus; species Geobacillus sp. ZGt-1. The sequence continues at coordinate 74,834 of NZ_LDPD01000028.1, forward strand.
TGATCGGCGCAGCGATCAAATGGGCGTGCTTTGATTGCGGCACGTACACGAGGAACGTGAGCAAAATCAACAGATGCACCCACCAGGCGATAAAGAAGAGCACCGCAGCCCCCGTTTCGCCGACCCAGGAAAACGCGGCAGCAATAAGCGAGGCGACCGGCTCGCTCCATGTCGCTTCTTCGCCGTGCCAAATGATGCTCATCCCGTTGCCGAACAACACCGACAGCATGAGCCCGGCGATGAAGATGAGGACAAGCCCAGCTTTCAAGTCGCGCTTTAAACGGACGAGCTTTTCAATGTAACGGCGGTAAAAGGCGGCGAGCACC
>NZ_LDPD01000028.1:75179-76904 GCF_001026865.1 Geobacillus sp. ZGt-1
GACGATTTCTTGGAAAAACGTAAATCCCGCATACAGCGGCCCAAGCGGCAAATGCGCCCCCGGCGCAAGCCCTTTGATGATGAAATCAATCGCGCCAAATTGGACGAGAATAAAGCCATAGAAAAAGACGACGTGGATCAGTCCGCTTTTTTTGTCCTTGAGCAGCTTTTTCTGGCCGAACACGTTGACCCAGATGTTTCGCAGCCGCTCTTTTACTTTGTGGTCAAACTCGAATTTTTTGCCGAGTTTGATGTACATCGCCCGCGTTTTTACGACATATGCAAACAAGTAAATTGCGTAAGCGGTTACAAGCAAAAACGCGAGCCAGTTCACCACCAACAAGGCATTCATCTTCTCTCCCCTTCCCCCGTTTTTCGAGCGAATGTGTTGCCATAACAAAAGAAATTTTCAGAATTCGCTTTATGTCTATTGTACAAATGAATGAGCATTCAGTCAATAGCCTTTTTTTCATCCCAGCCGCGAAAACTTTCCCTTTGCAACGGAGCGGTCGCGGGGGAATCATCGATTTGTTCAGCCCTCTATAGACTCCCATGACGAAAAAAATTCATCAATATGGAAATTTTATTCATTTGGAGTTTGGGTATGTTCACGGTAGATGCAATTTGAAACGTTTTGCGCGTTCTCGGGCACATTAATAAATACCGAATCGACATAGGAGGAGAAGATATGGTCGTCATTTCCGTCATTGCCATCGTATTGCTGCTCGTTTATCTTGATGACAAGCTTGGACAGTTCATCTTCCGCAATGGGCGCAAAAAAGTCGTCTACCCGGAGCGGAGAAGCGATATTTCCCTCTATATCAACGGCAGGCATTTATTTTCTGATTACTTCGCTGAACTAGGCCGCGCCCGCGATCATATTCACGTCTTGTTTTACATTATAAAAAATGACGAAACGAGCGCGCCATTTTTCCAGATTTTAAAGGAAAAAGCAGCTGCCGGCGTGAAAGTGCGAGTGTTGACCGATTGGATCGGCAGCTTTGGACTGCCGAAAGCGCTCATCCGTTCGCTCGAGGAAAGCGGGGTGGAGTTCGCCTATGCCCGAAAGCCGCGCTTTCCGTTTTTCATTTACCGCCTCAACCGCCGCAACCATCGGAAAATTACGGTCATCGACGGTCGGGTCGGCTACATCGGCGGCTTTAACATCGGCCGTGAATACAACGGAAAAGACGCCAACTTCGGCGAATGGCGCGATTACCACTTAAAAGTGAACGGCGAAGGGGTTCACGACTTGCAAGAACAGTTTTTGCACGACTGGGAAGAAGCAACGGGCCGGACGGTGCCTGACAAACATCGCTACTTCCCGCCGCTTTCGGCCGGCGCCATTCGCCATCAGCTCGTCGCCACCAACGGCGCTGCCCTTGAAGAACAGTTTATCGAGGTCATCCGCCAGGCGAAAAAAGAAATTATGATCGGCAGCCCATACTTCATCCCAAGCCGGCCGCTGTTTAACGAGCTCATGCAAGCGCTTCGGCGCGGGGTGCGTGTGACCGTCCTTGTGCCGCTGAAGGCGGACCATTTATTTGTCAAAGAGGCTGCCTATCCGTACTTTTATCGACTCTTGAAAGCCGGCGCGCGCATTTACCGCTTTTACCAAGGATTTTACCATGCAAAAACGCTCGTCATCGATGAGGAGTGGTGCGACGTCGGCACAGCAAATTTCGATCGGCGCAGCTTGTTTTTAAACAGCGAAATCAACTGCTAT
>NZ_LDPD01000028.1:76919-79668 GCF_001026865.1 Geobacillus sp. ZGt-1
TTTACCCGCCTCGTCAAACGGGCGATCGAGCGCGATTTGTTGCGCGCCGAGCCGCTGACGGTCGACTTTTGGCAAAAACGTTCGCTTCTTGACCGCGGCAAACAGTCGATTTCCCAGCTCATCTCCGCCTGGCTTTGACCGGTCTGAAGTTCCATTTCCCTCCCAAGCAACAGAAGAAGCAAAAAAACCCGGCCGGCGCTTCCGGCGGCTTGATGCTGCCAAAATTGCGCCAACCGGGTTTTGTTCCCCGTTTGATCATGCAAGTGCTTACTTCCAAAACACCGTGAACCATTGAAACAACCGCATGCCGAGATACACCCCGACGATGCCGGCGATGCCGGCCAACGCCGGGGGAGCGGGAATCGGCAACCGAAGCAAGGTGAACAAAAAGCCGACAACGATGCCGGTGATGAGCGATAGTACAACTTCTTTCATTTGTTGATCCTCCACCACTGTTTTTCTTTAGAATGCCCAAACAAAAGAGGGAGCAGTCGCTCCCCCTCGTTCGTTTACATTTGTTCCGGCGCTGAAACGCCAATGAGCGCTAACGCATTTTGCAGCGTAATTTGCACCGCCTTGACAAGCGCGAGGCGGGCTTTTGTTTTTTCGATGTTGTCCAGATCAAGCACTTTTTCCGCGTTATAAAAGCTATGGAGCGCGGAAGCCAAATCGAATGCATAGGCGGTGACGCGATGCGGCATCCGCTTGAGCGCCGCCTCGGCGACGACATCGGGGAAATCGCCGAGCACTTTGAGCAGCTCGATTTCCTTTTCCGTTTCCACAAGATGGTGAAGCGCTAAGTCGCCGTCATAGGAAATGTGTTGTTCCTCCGCTTGGCGAAGAATGCTCGAAACGCGGGCGTGCGCGTATTGGACGTAGTAAACCGGGTTTTCATTCGACTGCGACACGGCCAAGTCCATGTCAAAATCCAAATGCGTATCGCCCGAGCGCATCGCAAAGAAATAGCGGACGGCATCGACGCCGACTTCTTCCATGAGCTCGCGCATCGTCACCGCCTTGCCGGTGCGCTTGCTCATTTTGACGCGCTCACCGTTTTGGTATAGGTTCACCATTTGAATGATTTCCACTTCAAGCGCCTCCGGATCATAACCGAGCGCAGCGATCGCCGCCTTCATGCGCGGAATGTAGCCGTGGTGGTCCGCCCCCCAAATGTTGATGAGCTTTTTGAACCCGCGCCGCAGCTTGTCTTGATGGTAGGCGATGTCCGGAAGCAAGTACGTATATGTGCCGTCCTGCTTAATTAAGACGCGGTCTTTGTCGTCCCCAAACGCCGTCGAACGGAACCATGTCGCCCCGTCCTGCTCGTAAATATAGCCGCGCTCGCGCAAAGTGGAAAGCGCTTCGTCGATTTTTCCGCTTTCATAGAGCGATGTTTCCGAATACCAGACGTCAAACGGCACACGGAAGTCGGCCAAGTCTTTTTTGATTTTTTCAAGCTCATAGCGGAGCCCATAGTCGCGGAAAAAGGCAAGCCTTTCTTCTTCCTCCATTTCGACAAACCGGTCGCCGTACTCTTCGGCAAGCTTTTTGCCGATTTCGACGATATCGTCGCCGTAATAGCCGTCCTCCGGCAACGGCATATCGACACCGAGCGCCTGAAAATAACGGGCTTCGACCGATTTCGCTAAATTGTAAATTTGCTTGCCGGCGTCATTAATATAGTATTCACGCGTCACGTCAAACCCGGCTTTCGCCAAAATGTTGCAAAGCGAATCGCCGACCGCCGCGCCGCGGGCATGACCTAAATGCAGGTCTCCGGTTGGATTGGCCGAGACGAACTCGACTTGCACTTTTTCCCCGTTGCCGACGTTCGATTCGCCATACGCTTGTCCCGCCTGCAAAATCGCCGGCACGACCGCCGTCAAATAGCGGTTGTCCATGTAAAAGTTAATAAACCCCGGCCCGGCGATCTCGATGCGGGCGACCGACATGCGTTCGCGGTCAAGCTGCCCGACGATGGCTTCGGCGATCGCCCGCGGCGGTTTTTTCGCGATGCGGGCGAGCTGCATGGCGATGTTCGTCGAGTAGTCGCCATGCGCCTTGTCGCGCGGCACCTCAAGCAGCACATCCGGCAGCTCGTCGGCCGAAGCCAGCCCTGCTCTTACCGCCGCCTGGCGGATTTCTTCTTTCATCTTTTCCTTGATTTGTCCGACAATGTTCACCGCTTATACCCCCTTAAATGTCAACGTCAACGTATGGCGCCCGCTTCGCTCATCGCCTAGCATCAGTTCATAGGAAAGAAAAAGCCGCCCCTTTTTCCGCTGCTCATCATAGTGAAACTCCATGGAGCTCGTTTTGGCCGCCAGCGCCCATCGTCCAAACGCTGTCCCATAATGGCCCGGCGTTTCTTGCCGGCGGCGGAACGTTTGCCGCATCTCGACCGCTCCGGAGCGAAGGATGGTCACCTCGTCAGGCGCGATTTTCACAATGTTGTTCACCCGCCCGAGTTCGTTTTCTTCGGCAAACTGCAAATAAACGGTTTCCCCTTTTATGTAATACGTGCCATCCGCCTCAAGCACAACCGTCTCTTGGCGCGGACCGTCGCGAATGACAGCCACTTGGCGGAGGCGCGCCGGGATGCCGTTTGTTTCCTTCATATCGATGAACACACCTTTGCGAACAAACAGTCATAATTTATAGTATAATGAACTGTTTCGCTCCATTCAAGAGGGGACAAACCCGATGGCAGATTTCCGCTCCAGTGGGCAAAAAAAGGGGCTGACCCAAA
>NZ_LDPD01000028.1:79757-102356 GCF_001026865.1 Geobacillus sp. ZGt-1
CCTTTTGGGACACCCTCTTTGTTCCATCGGTATTTTATGATGACGCCCGAACATTTTTTAACACGTTAATAGCAAAAAGAATGACACCTATCACGACGAGCACCCCGCCAATCGCTGTCACCGGCACGAACGCTTCGTTGCCGTAAACGACGAAAATGAGACCGATCATCATGACCGGCAGGCCGATATTGTGCAGCCAGAAATGCACTTTCGCCCATTTCGTCGCCGCCGCTTGTGGAAATAAATGATAGATGATGCCAGCAAGCGTCAAGGCCGTCCAGCCAAGCAAGTTGATATGGACATGGACCGGGGTCAGCGCAAACGAATGGGTCATCGACATGCCAAGCCCCATACAGACGCCAATGACAAAGTACACAACGGAAATTTTGATCAGCTTCACGCCCATCTTCATTCCCCCTCTCCTTTTTCTGTAAATACATTACATATTATTACGCTCCGTACGCTCATATTCCTGCATCTTTTGTCCCACCAAAGAAAAAAGCGCCCTCGCAAACTTGCGATTTAGGCGCTTTTTCTCATTTTTCACTTCGCCACCCAGCCAAGCAGCATTTCTCTCACAAGCTTGCTCGCCGTATTGGCCGTTTGTTCGGAATGGTCGTAAATCGGTGCGACTTCCACCAAATCGGCGCCAACGACTCGCACGTCGGAGCGGGCGATCTCGTGAATGGCCGAAAGCAGCTCTTTTGACGTAATGCCGCCGGCATCGACCGTCCCAGTGCCTGGGGCATGAGCGGGATCAAGCACATCGATGTCAATCGTCACATACACCGGACGGCCAGCGAGCTTCGGCAACACGGAGCGGAGCGGTTCAAGCACCTCAAACTTGGCGATGTACATGCCGTTTTCTTTCGCCCATTCGAACTCTTCCTTCATGCCGGAGCGGATGCCGAACGAAAAGACATTCGTCGGGCCGATCAGGTCAGCGACCTTGCGGATCGGCGTCGCATGCGACAGCGGCTCGCCTTCGTAATGTTCGCGCAAGTCCGTGTGCGCATCCATATGAATGACGGCCAAATCCGGGTAGTATTCATACACCGCTTTCATGACCGGCCAGGAGACAAGATGCTCGCCGCCAAGGCCGAGCGGAAATTTGCCGGCGTCAAGCACCTTTTTCACGAACTGTTCAATCAGCTCCAAACTGCGGGCCGCATTGCCAAATGGCAGCGGAATGTCCCCAGCGTCAAAGTAGCGGATGTCTTTGAGTTCGCGGTCCAAATATGGGCTGTACTCCTCAAGCCCGATCGACACTTCGCGGATGCGGGCCGGGCCAAACCGTGAGCCAGGCCGGTAGCTGACCGTCCAGTCCATCGGCATCCCGTAAATGACGGCTTCGCTTTCTTCAAAATTCGGATGGCTGCCGATAAACACGTTGCCCGAATAGGCTTCATCAAATCGCATTGCCTGCGCCCCCTTACTTCGTTAAATCCGCGACAAATTTCGGCAAGACAAAACACGCTTTATGCAGCTCTTTCGTGTAATATTTCGTCTCAATGTCATGGAATCGGTCGTCGCTCACAGCGAGCGGGTCGTATTTTTTCGAGCCGAGCGTAAACGTCCAGAGCCCGCTCGGATACGTCGGAATGTTCGCCGTATACAAACGGGTGATCGGGAAAATTTCTTTCACATCGCGGTATACGTTGCGAATCAAATCGGCCTTAAACCACGGATTGTCCGTTTGGGCGACGAAAATGCCGTCTTCCTTCAACGCGTTGGCGATGCCGGCGTAAAACCCTTTTGTGAACAAGTTGACCGCTGGGCCGACCGGTTCGGTTGAGTCAACCATAATGACGTCATACTCGTTTTCGCTTTTGGCGATATGCATAAACCCGTCATCGACTTTCACTTCGACGCGCGGATCATCGAGTTTGCCGGCAATCTCCGGCAAGTAGGTTTTCGAGCACTCGATCACTTTGCCGTCAATTTCGACAAGCGTCGCTTTTTTGACGCTTGGGTGCTTCAGCACTTCACGAATGACGCCGCCGTCGCCGCCGCCGACGACAAGCACGTTTTCCGGATTGGGGTGGGTGAACAGCGGCACATGGGCGACCATTTCATGATAGACGAACTCGTCTTTTTGTGTTGTCATGACCATGCCGTCTAGAATGAGCATGTTGCCAAACTCCGCCGTTTCGACCATATCGAGCTTTTGGAACGGCGTCTGTTCTGTATGTAAAGTGCGGATGATGCGTGCGGTGATGCCAAAATGCTCCGTTTGCTTTTCGGTAAACCAAAGTTCCATCGGTAACATCCTTTCTCCGAGCGTTGCTTACTATACAAGTTTTCCTTAGCCAACGAAAAACTAAACATGAAAAAGTATAGAGCAATCTAGCAAAAATGCAAGAGGAACAAGTTTAAAATAAAAAATTTTTTTTCATACTGGTAAGAAAAAGCGGAAAACCTCGCTGGCGAAGCCTTGACAAAAGCAAGGCGGCGCATTCAGCCGGGCGTCCGCCCGCATGTCTAAAACAACGCCAAAACCGTTGAGGTGATGCGCAATGGAACCGATCCCGGGCAGCCGTTTTCGCGGCACGTGGAAATATGTGCGCGCCGCCGTCTTTATCGGCTTTTTTCTCGTCATCTTTGCCTTCGCCGCTCTCGGGAGCTTTGTGTTGTTCGCGAAAATCGAAGGCGCCCCGCCGGTCGCCGTGCCGCAGACGACGATTTTTTATGCCGCTGACGGCAGCAAAATCGGGGAAAGCGACCATGGTCAAAAACGCTATTGGGTTCGGCTCAAAGACATGTCCCCGCACATCATCGAAGCGACGATCGCCGTTGAAGACCGGAAGTTTTACGAACATCACGGGTTTGATTTGAAGCGAATCGCCGCCGCCATCATTGCGAATGTCGAGGCGATGGCAAAAGTCGAAGGGGCGAGCACGATCACCCAGCAGTATGCGCGCAACTTGTTTTTGACGCATGAAAAAACGTGGTCGCGAAAAATCCAGGAAGCGTTGTACACCATCCGGCTTGAAGCCAACTACAGCAAAGATCAAATTTTGGAAGGCTATTTGAATACGATTTACTACGGCCATGGCGCCTACGGGATTGAGGCGGCAGCCCGCTACTATTTCGGCAAGCACGCGAGCGAGCTGACGCTCAGCGAGGCAGCCATGCTCGCCGGCATTCCGAAAGGGCCGTATTACTACTCGCCGTTTGTCAATGAACAGCGGGCGAAAGCGCGGCAAAAAATCGTGCTCACCTCCATGGTGGAAGCCGGCTACATCAGCCGCCAAGAAGCGGAGCAGGCGTACCGCGACAAACTCGTCTACGCCCGGCACCACAAACAAGAGCAGCCGATCGCTCCGTATTTTCAAGATGTCGTCAAACAGCAGTTGCGCACGAAACTCGGCCTGGATGAGCGGACGATCGAGCTTGGGGGGCTGCGCGTCTATACGACGCTGGATCCGCGTCTGCAACGGATTGCCGAAGAGCAAATCCGTCGCATCATCGACCCGCACTCCGCCATTCAAGCGGCGCTTGTGTCGATGGATCCACGCACCGGGGAAGTAAAGGCGCTCGTCGGCGGACGCAACTACGAAGAGAGCCCATTCAACCGGGCCGTGCAGGCGGAACGCCAGCCAGGGTCGACATTTAAGCCGTTTTTGTATTACGCGGCGATCGAGCAAGGATTCACCCCATCGACCCAACTGCGCAGCGAGCTGACGACATTTACGTTTAACGGCGGCCGATCGTCGTACACCCCCCATAATTACAATGACTACTATGCCAACGGCCCGATCACGCTCGCCGAGGCGCTCGCCGTATCCGACAACGTCTTTGCGGTGAAAACGCTCCAGTTCATCGGCGCCGACAAACTCGTCGACACAGCGAAAGCGCTCGGCATCACAAGCAGATTGAAAGCAGTGCCGTCGTTGGCGCTCGGCACCTCGCCCGTGAAAGTGATCGACATGGTGGCCGCGTACAGCACGCTGGCCAACTACGGCAAACAAACCGAACCGGTGTTTATTCAAAAAGTCGTGGATGCAAACGGAAACGTGCTATATGAACATAAGCCGGAGAGCCGGCAAGTGCTCGACCGCGACGCGGCGTTTGTGACGACCCATTTAATGACCGGGATGTTCGACCCGAAGTTAAACGGCTATACAACCGTCACCGGGCAGTCAATCATCGATGACATCACGCGTCCGTACGCCGGCAAGTCGGGAACGACGAAAACGGACAGTTGGATGATCGGGTTCGCCCCGCAACTAGTCGCCGGCGTCTGGACCGGCTACGATCGCGGAGAAACGATGGATCGTCCTGCGGAAAGGCAATATGCCAAACAAATATGGGTTCACTTTATGGAACAAAGCCTCGCTGGCGAACCGAAAAAATCGTTCAAACCGACCAAAGGCGTCATCGGCGTCTACATCGACCCGCAAAACGGCAAGCTGGCCACCGACTCCTGTCCGGTGAAACGAAAAACGTACTATCTCATCGGTACAGAACCGACCGACTATTGCACCGACCATTTGGAAAAGAAAAAGAAGAAAAAAGAAGACAATCAAAGCTGGTTCGAGAAATGGTTCCCATGGTTTTAAACAAGAAAATCCCCTGCGTGCATACGCAGGGGATTTTCTTGTCCTAGTTTTCCTGTGTTATACATGTAGATTTAGTTTATCCTTTTTTTCAAACAAGAACAAGCCCTTGCCCATATCTTTTCACAAAACCGTCACATTTCCACTTCCAAATCTTGTTTCAGCTTGTCGCTCGAACGGTTCCACATCCCGATGTCATGCCCTTTCAAAAAGTCGGCGAGCACCCGTTTTGATTTCGCGTCCATATGATCGACAATAATGTGCCGCTTTAGCGATTTATCAAGCCGATTCACATGTTCCGGCAATAACTTATAGCCNCGGCGCGCCTCACGGTCGATCGTCATTTCGCACGCCGTCACCCCGGCGTAATACGGGCCGTCCTCGCGTCGTTCAATCGTCACCCAGACGATCCAATACGGCTTGCCGTTTGGCACGGCGGAACGGTCGGGCAAAAACTTGATGCCGCGCTCGACGGCGCTGCGCGCATGCATCGCCCCCATATCGACGAACGCTTCGCCCGCTTCGACGTCAATGATGACCGGCGAAACGTTTTCTAAGCTCAACGCCCCGGCGCCAAAGCCGCGGTGCCCGTCGGTCGGATCGTCTTTGATGATATTAAAGCCGATGTTTTTTTTCTTTTTTTGCTCCATTCCGCTTGTTCCTCCTTCCTTACATAAACAAATTGGCGACCAACGACTGCAAGTTTTCCAATACAAACGGCAGCGCCACTTGAAACACCGGCTCAATCGTATAGCGGTCAAGCGGCGTGAGCACAAGGATGAGAAAAATGAGCGCCCCGTAGCTTTCCCATTGCGTCATTTTCGCCCGCAGCCCATCCGGGGCCAAGTCTTCAATAATACGATACCCATCAAGCGGCGGAAACGGCAATAAATTAAACAAAAACAAGACAGCGTTCAAGCTGATAAAAATTTGGAAAAACAGATCAAACCCGGCCGCAAACCAATCTGGCAGCGCCCGCATGAGGCCGAAATCGATCATCGCGTACCAAATGACAAATCCAAGCGCGGCAAGCACGAGGTTGCTCAGCGGTCCGGCAACCGACACGAGAATGCCGGCAAGGCGCGGATTTTTGAAATAAAAGCGATTGACTGGCACCGGGCGCGCCCAGCCAAACCCTGCGAGAAAGATAAGCAGGGTGCCAAGCAAATCCAAATGGGCAAACGGTGATAACGTCAGCCGCCCTTGATTTTTCGCCGTCGGATCGCCGAACTTGTAAGCAACGTAGGCATGGGCGAACTCATGCACGGAAAATGCTAACGCCAGCGTCAAGAGCACGTACGGAATTTCACTTAACGAATACGGCAAAATTCGATCCACTTCATAAACTCCTTTTCCCTATATTCACTATCTTTAGTATACATGATTAGCAGAAAAAAGTGGACTGAACTTCCTCATCCCGTGGTATAATAAGCGCGACAGCACTCGACAATGAAATGGGGGGACAACCGTGCCGTACGTAACGATCAAAATGCTCGCCGGCCGCACGGATGAACAGAAGAAAGCGCTTGTTGAAAAAGTGACGGACGCCGTCGTCGAGACGACAGGGGCGAAACGGGAGAGCGTTGTCGTATTCATTGAAGAAATGACGAAAGACCATTATGCGATCGCCGGAAAACGGCTGAGCGACACAGAGTGACACAAGAGCGGGGGCGCATGAAGCGCTCCCGTTGCATTTTTAGGAAAAAACGAATATTATTTATAATGGTTTCTGACATTGTTCGTTTTTTAGGAGGTGGCCCATGATTCGTTTCGCAGAGAAACAGACTGACCGCAAAACGGAATTTCTCGCTGGCCTGACGACTTTTTTCACCATGGTGTACATCATCGTCGTCAATCCGGTCATCTTATCAGATGCCGGCGTCCCGTTTGAACAGGCGTTCACCGCCACCGTCATCGCGACCGTCGTCGGCACGCTATGGATGGCCATCTTTGCCAACTATCCGATCGCCATCGCGCCCGGCATGGGGCTGAACGCCTATTTCGCCTATTCCGTCGTCGGCTCGCACGGCGGCATTTCGTACGAAACCGCGTTTTCCGCCGTGTTTGTGGCAGGAATGTTGTTTTTGCTGCTGTCGCTCACCCCGCTCCGCAGCAAGCTGATCGAAGTGATCCCCGACAGCTTAAAACACGGCATCACCGCTGGCATCGGGCTGTTTATCGCCTTTATCGGCCTGCGGCTGACCGGAATCATCCAAGCCCATCCGCAAAATTTGGTCGCGCTTGGCGACTTGCATGCCCCGTCGGCCGTGTTGACGCTCATCGGCCTGGCGGTGACGCTCATTCTGATGATGCGCGGCGTCAACGGCGCCCTGTTTTACGGCATGGTCGTCACCGGCATCATCGCCTATGCGACCGGGCAACTTCACTTTGACAAAGGCATCGTCTCGCTGCCGTCGCTGCCAGAAGGGCTGATCATTACCAATCCATTCGCGGCCATCGGGGACGTCATCGGCCATAGTTTGTACGCGGTCGTCTTCTCCTTTTTGCTCGTCACACTCTTTGATACGACCGGCACAATGATCGGCGTCGCCCAGCAAGCCGGACTGATGAAAGGGAACACGCTGCCGCGCGCCCGCGAGGCGCTGTTGGCAGACTCGGTCGCGACGACCATCGGCGCCATGTTTGGCACAAGCCCGACATCAGCGTACATCGAGTCATCAACCGGCGTCGCCGCTGGCGGACGCACCGGCTGGACGGCGCTCGCCGTCGCTGTCCTGTTTGTCATCGCGGCCTTTTTCAGCCCGCTGGTCGGCGCGGTCGCCGGGTTATCGGCCATCACCGCCCCGGCGCTCATCATCGTCGGGAGCTTGATGATCAGCAATATCGCCCATATTTCGTGGCATCAGCTCGACGAGGCGTTCCCGGCCTTTCTCATCATCTTAAGCATGCCGCTCACCTCCAGCATCGCGACCGGCATCGCGCTCGGCTTCATCTCGTACCCGCTCTTAAAAATCGCCCGCGGCCGCTGGCGCGATGTGCCGTTGCTGCTGTACGTGCTGGCGGTGCTGTTCTTTTTGCAGCTGGCGTTTTTGCCGCATTAACCAAAAAGAAGAAGGAGGTGTCCCAAAAGGATCGGGCTATCCTGAAGACAGACGGCTTTTTGGGTCAGCCCCTTTTCGTCTATGGCCAACTGATGATACGTTGAAGCAGCTTTTTCCGCCCGCCTACACGCGAGTTTTGTTGTGGCATCGGCTGCGCAGCGCCTCAATGTACGCGTACGCCTCATCGATTTCTTCTTCCGTATAGCGCTGCTTGCTTTTTAACACCGCAATTTTCTCTTTCACTTCGTCTTTCGGCAAATGTTCAAAATAAAGTACGGTGGACACAAGTTCCAAAAAACGGGCATTTTGTTCGTTCATCGCTTGCATGCATTCGGCAAGACCCGGCATGTCCCAGTCATAATGGCGCAAAAACTGTTCGCCCGCTTCGGTCAATGTATAGCGATATTGCATATAACCGCTCTTTTTCTCTTTCACTTCATGCAAAAAGCCGAGCGCGCACAGCTCTTCGATGCGGCATGTCAGCTCTTCCGAATACGGGCCGTAAAAGTGGAAATCGAATTTCTCGTAAAACGGAAAGTCGAGCTTTTTCGCGATGTAGATCATTTTTTGCAGCTTTTTGCGGCCGGCAATTTCCCCGGCGGCCGCCAACGCCTTCATTACTTTCGCATGCTCTGTGAGCACTCTCCGTCATCTCCTAACCCTTTAAAATTTCCATAATCTTTTTCTTCACTGTCCGCTTCGTCGACAAGTCTTCCAGGAAATCAGCTGGGAAATACAGCTTATGGTCGGTGCGCCGTTTCCCGGAAATGGCGTCAACGAGCACCGATTCGCGCGACAGCTCGCGAAGCTCCCCGTTTGGCATCAACAAATAAATCGGCAGGCGTTCGCCTTCTTCTCCCGGCCGATAGAAGTCGTACGGCAAATCGGACGAGGAATCGACAACCAAATAATAGTCCGGGTCAATCCCTGCTTTTTGAAACAAACCGGTCAGCTCAATGAGCTTCGCCATTTGCTCGTTCGTCGGATGGAACTCCGTATATTTGAACAGGCGGCGGCGGACAAACCGCTGGCACAGATCGCTTAAAATCGGATCCCGTTCGTATTGCCATTGCTGGAAGTAAAACAAGATGACTGCCTCATCCAGCGCCAAGTAATCGCCAAGCGGCGCGTTTCCCGCAAAAAACGACAAAAAGTGAACCGGCTTCGTCTGAAAACGATACCCCTCTTCATACAGCTTTTTCGCCCGATGCAAAATTTTCGTCAAAATGACTTCCGCACTGCGCGTCACGGGATGAAAGTACACTTGCCAATACATTTGGTAGCGGCTCATGATGTAATCCTCGACCGCATGCATGCCGCTTCGTTTGATGACGACTTGGTCTTCGCGCGGGCGCATGACGCGCAAAATGCGCTCCATGTCAAAATAGCCGTAGCTGACGCCGGTGTAGTAGGCATCGCGCAACAAATAATCCATCCGGTCGGCGTCAATTTGGCTCGAAATGAGGCTCACAACAAGCTTGTTCGGGTACGTTTTGGCGATCACTTCAGCGACCCTTCGCGGAAAATCGTCATCCACTTGGCGAAGTGCGGCGTTCACTTCTGTATCGCCTAAAATGATGGCCTGTGTAAAATCTTCGTGGTCAAGGCGAAACACTTTTTCAAATGAATGGGAAAACGGGCCGTGCCCTAAATCGTGCAAGAGCGCCGCGCATAGGCAAAGAAGGCGCTCGCTATGATCCCAATGATCGCGGCCGACAAACACGTCGTCAATGATGCGGCGGATGATTTCGTAAACGCCGAGCGAATGGTTAAACCGGCTGTGCTCGGCGCCGTGAAACGTCAAATATGTCGTGCCGAGCTGCTTGATGCGGCGCAGGCGCTGAAATTCTTTTGTGCCGATCAAATCCCAAATCACTTTGTCGCGAACATGTATGTATCGGTGCACCGGATCTTTAAACACTTTTTCTTCGTCAAGCTGCCCGCCGGAATACATCGCATCCTCCTCTTCCGTCTCCAACATACATCTATTATACGCCGTTTCTTTTGGCAAAGAAATAGTTGACTTTTTTCTCCGTCTTTCTCCATTATTGACGGAAAAAACAAAAAATCACCTTCTTTCGGCAAAGAAGGTGATCGGTTATCGCTTTAAACGCACTCGCGTTTTGGGATCAGCCCCTTTTTTGTTGGCGAACGTCCATCATTCGCGCCAAGGTTGGGCAGGGCATGGGTCGCGGTCAGCAGCGACGAAGCGCCTTATCGAAGCGAAAAGGGCTTTACGGCTCGACTTCTCTCATCGGCTCTCCTGAAGATACGTTGGCATTTCGTTCGACGATGCGCGCCCAATACTGCTCATACCAATTCCATTCGCCGTTCTCGAGGGCAGACGAATATAGCTCGCCGCCAAACGACTGCAGCGTGCGCCAAAGGGCGACAAGCAGCTCATCGATCGACAACTCGCAGCCGAGAAGCTCAGACAGCGACGCCATGACAGCTGGGACAACATCGGGGTAGGCGAATTTCGTTTTCTCTCCTTGGCGGCCGAGCTCATAAAAGCGGCGAATCAGCTCAGCCCGCGCGGCTCCGCTCCCGTTGACGCAAAGGTAGATTTGCACGGCAACGCCGCCGCGCACCCGACGTTGCGAAATGCCGGCAAATTTTTTGCCGCCAATGCTCAAGTCATAGCTCCCCGGGCAATACGAACCGACGATTTCCCCCGCCTCAACGCGGGCGCCGTATGAGGCAAGCATGGCGGCCATGAGCGCGTACATCGCCTCATACCCTTGCTCGATGGCAATCGTGTTTTTCGTTTCCGGAAAAATGAGCGAAATATTCAACACCCCGCTGTCAAGGACAACGGCCAACCCGCCGGAATTGCGGACGACGACGCGATACCCTTCCTGGCGCAAAAACGAAATGGCCTCATCGATGTACGGAAGCTTCGTATCAGCGGCGCCTAAGACGACGGTATTCTCATGCACCCACGTGCGGACGACCGCATCCGACTGTCCCGCACCAACCGCGGTGCATAATGCATCATCGATGGCAAACGATTGTTTCGCATCAAACAGCGGACCGAAATGCGACTGGTCGATGACCCGCCATTTCGGCTGCCGCAGCAATTCATGGCCCATCGCGAGCAACCCCTTGCATAGATCATTCCAACTCTATTCATTATAACATAATCGCCATTAGCAAATGGCGCAAAAAGGACAAGGGGCGCATGCCTCCCTCGTTTTTATCGAGCGGCAGCCCCGTCACTCCCCAAGCGACTGGGCAGCGGTGATGAGCGCGAGCTTGTAGGCGTCTTCGGCGCTGCAGCCGCGCGATAGGTCGTTCACCGGTTTGTTCAGCCCTTGCAAAATCGGGCCGACCGCTTCAAAACCGCCGAGGCGCTGGGCGATTTTGTAGCCGATGTTGCCTGCCTCAAGGCTCGGGAAAATAAAGACATTTGCGTCCCCTTGAATGACCGAGTCCGGCGCTTTCTTTTTCGCCACCTCTGGCACAAACGCGGCGTCAAATTGAAACTCACCGTCAAGGATCAGATCCGGCGCCATTTCCTTCGCCAACCGCACCGCCTCAACGACTTTTTCCGTCTCCGGCGACGAGGCCGACCCTTTCGTGGAAAAGCTTAACAGCGCCACGCGCGGCTTAAGGCCGAACATTTTCGCCGTCTGCGCGCTCTCGACCGCAATTTCAGCCAAATCTTGGCTGTTAGGAGCAATGTTGATGGCGCAATCGGCAAACACATATTTTTCGTCGCCGCGCACCATGATGAACACGCCGGACGTTTTGCGAACGCCTGGCTTCGTTTTAATGATTTGCAAGGCTGGTCGGACCGTATCCGCCGTCGAATGTGCCGCCCCGCTGACGAGGCCGTCGGCCGCTCCCGTATAAACGAGCATCGTACCGAAATAGTTTTCATCGAAAAGCAACTCGCGCGCCGTTTCTTCTGTCACTTTCCCTTTGCGCCGCTCCACAAACGCCGAAACCAGCTCATCAAACCCGCCATAGCGGCGCGGGGTGACAATCTCCACCCCTTCAAGCGGCAAGCCAAGCGCCGCGGCTTTCACCCGCACAGCTTGCTCATCGCCAAGGACGATCGGCTGCAGCACTTGCTCCGTCGCCAAACGGCTCGCCGCCGTTAAGATGCGGTCATCGGTTCCCTCGGGAAACACGATTTTTCGACCCGTACCGGTTACTTTCGCTTTTAATGCCGTAAATAAATCGGTTGTCACGATCCAATCCTCCTTATGCTAGGCCAGCCTGCCCCGGTTAAAGCGCACCCGGCTCATTTCGGCATCCACAAGCCATTTCCACTATTAAGCATACCGCTTCTCGCCAGAAACGCAACGCAGGTAAGCCTTTACAACAAATAATTCACCTTTTGCCACAATTCAGTCTACTTCCACTTTGATACGCTGATAGCCGCTTTTTTGGGCAAACTGTGATATAGTGATACTGTACAATTTGTTGATAAGGAGTGACGATGATGAGCGAAGCGGCCCAAACGTTGGACGGTTGGTATTGTTTGCACGATTTCCGCACGATCGACTGGAGCGCGTGGAAAACACTGCCGAACGAAGAGCGCGAGGCAGCGATCAGTGAGTTTTTAGCGCTTGTCGACCAATGGGAGACGACTGAAAGCGAGAAGCAAGGAAGCCATGCCGTCTACACGATCGTCGGGCAAAAAGCCGATATTTTGTTCATGATTTTGCGGCCGACGCTGGATGAGCTGCATGAAATCGAAACAGCGCTTAACAAAACGAAACTCGCCGACTATTTATTACCTGCGTATTCGTACGTTTCGGTCGTGGAGTTGAGCAACTACTTGGCGTCCGGCAGCGAAGATCCGTACCAAATTCCAGAGGTGCGCCGCCGTTTGTATCCGATTTTGCCGAAAACGAACTACATTTGCTTCTACCCGATGGACAAGCGGCGCCAAGGCAACGACAACTGGTACATGTTATCGATGGAACAGCGGCGCGAACTCATGCGCGCCCACGGCATGACCGGCCGAAAGTACGCCGGCAAAGTGACGCAAATCATCACCGGCTCCGTCGGCTTGGATGATTTTGAATGGGGCGTCACCTTGTTTTCGGATGATGCACTCCAGTTCAAAAAGCTCGTATATGAAATGCGCTTTGACGAAGTGAGCGCCCGCTTTGGCGAATTTGGCTCATTTTTCGTCGGCACCCGGCTGCCGGTGGAAAAGGTGCCTTCTTTCCTCCATGTATGAAGCAAAGCCCCGAACGATACGGGGCTTTGCTTCGTTTTCGCTGCTTTTTGGACAATCATCCCGCTTTTCTGTCATATGCGGCCTGACCGCTCCATACACATAAAAACAGAAAATCTCTTCAGAAACATTCTATTCGTGTGTCACCATTTTCTTGTTCCACCAATAGCCTATTACTGTCGAAATTCACAACGACTGAGGTGACGATATGGGTCAGATCGCTCCCTCCATTGTAGCCCACACAGAAGAGGAAGTAAAGTTGTTGGCTCGGCTCATGCGAGCTGAAGCGGAAGGAGACGGGCGGCTTGGGATGCTCATGGTCGGCAACGTCGGCGTCAACCGCGTCATCGCCGACTGCCTTGACTTCCGCGGCATCCGCTCTATCCGGCAAATGGTGTTTCAAAGCCCGGGCGGTTTTGAGGCGGTGCAAAAAGGGTACTTTTACCAACGGGCGCGCGAAGTGGACATCGGCCTAGCCCGCCAAGTGCTCCGCGGTTGGCGCTACC
Organism: Geobacillus sp. ZGt-1; assembly: GCF_001026865.1. Taxonomy (NCBI): domain Bacteria; kingdom Bacillati; phylum Bacillota; class Bacilli; order Caryophanales; family Anoxybacillaceae; genus Geobacillus; species Geobacillus sp. ZGt-1. The sequence goes on from NZ_LDPD01000028.1 coordinate 93,079, forward strand.
ACCCAGCGACAAACGCCCTTTGGTTTTTTAAACCACCTGAAGGCCAACCGTGCCCACCGCAATGGTTTGGCCAGTGGAACGTCGGCCGCTACAAATCGCATTGCTTTTTTGCACCGACTCCATCCGACTGCCCACGCGTCTATTCTTAATATTGAGGAGGGTTCTTTATGCCGAACAATCCAGAAAATCAATTTTATCCACCTGATGAGGAGCAACAATCATTTTATTATTCGCCGTTCGGTCAAGAACGGCAACAACCGTATGCATCCTATCCATACGGCTATCCGTATCCGCAGCCGTACTATCCGGCGGCGTACCCGTATTATTACTATCCGCAAGCGGCTGCCGCTCCAACCGTGACGCCGGCGACAGCCGCCGCTCCGACGTTCGGTTTGCAGGCGCCGACGTTCACGGCCCCGACACCGACGCCGACCACCGCCGCTGCGCCTGCGGCGGCAGGAGCGGCGATCCCGGGGATGCTGCCGCTCGAAGAGTCGTACATTGAAAACATTTTGCGGTTAAACAAAGGGAAAGTCGCTACCATCTATGCGACGTTTGAAAACAACCGTGAGTGGAATGCCAAGGTGTTTCGCGGCGTCATTGAAGCGGCTGGACGTGACCATGTCATTTTAAGCGACCCACAAACAGGCACACGCTATTTGATCCCGATGATTTACCTCGATTATGTCACGTTTGAAGGAGAAATCGCCTACGAATATCCGTTTGCCGGCGCTACAGCCGCAACACCGCTTGCTACGTATTCTCCACGCTAAACGGAAAAACTGTCTTTTGACAAGAAGGTTGCCGATGGCAACCTTCTTTTTTTGGTTGACGTGATGGCCATCACAAGCTGCTACTACACGGCCTTATATAATGGTGGTAAATGACACAAAAGAGGTGTCTACTGATGGTTTGGACGTCGCGTGATTTCCTGCTGGGGGTACATCTTATCGCGGCGATCATGTGGGTGGGGGGCGTGGCATTCATCGGCTGGGCAGTGTATCCAGCCTCCCAATTCATGCCGCCTCTTGAGCGCCGGCAATTTTTCCGCTCGCTCATGCAGTGGTCGCATCGGCCGCTCGCCGCGGCAAGTGCCGTCGTCATCGCCACTGGCATATGGCTTGGCACAGCCGCCGGACCGATCAACCGTTGGGCAGATGTATGGCAGACCGCCTATGGCCGTGTATGGCTGACCGCCCTTCTCACAGGCATCGCAACGCTCGCTTGGGGGATGTTCGTCGGCTACCGCAAGGCGATGACGGTGTTTTCCAATGAAGACCTTTGGCGCCAAGCCAATGGCGGTGACGATGCGCCGTTAAAAAAAGCGATGACCTCGATCATTGCCGTTCAGTCGGTCGAAGCGGCCGGATTTGTCGTGCTCATCGTATGCATGCTTTTACTCTCCTAACGGAAACGAGGGGTTCGCATTGCGATATGAACATCGTGAAGAAGATCGGCATTGGGTTTACCGTTTTTCATGGCTTCACTTAATGCGCCCGCCGACATGGAGCGGAACGATCAGCCCTGTGCTGGCCGCCACCGCGCTGGCGGCGAAAAAGGGCGCCGTTCGGATCGAGGTGCTGCTGGCGATGTTAGCCGCCTCTGTGCTGATTCAGTCAGCCGTCAACATGCTGAATGACTATTTTGATCGGTTGCGCGGCCAAGACGATGACAAATGGACGAACGGGCATGGCCATGGACCTGCCCATCGCTCGATCCCTGCCGTTGCTGGCGCCATGCTGGCCGTCGCGGTTGCGTTAGGCGCGTACTTGGCGTGGCAAAGCGATCCAGCCATCGCGTGGATCGGCGCCGCAGCGATCATCTGCGGGATCGCCTACTCAGCCGGGCCGCGTCCGCTCGCCTCGCTCGGTTTAGGTGAGTTGACCGCCGCCGTTTGCATGGGGCCGGTCGTGACCGCACTCGCTTATGCCGTACAAGGGCATGTTCCAGACACCGCTCTGTTTGCCTTGTCCATCCCGTTCGCCTTGCTGATCGCCTCGATGATTTTGACAAACAACATCCGCGACATCGAAAAAGACCGGCCGTTTCGCCGCACATTAGCCATCCGGCTCGGACGGAACAACGCCGTGCGCCTTCTCGGGCTTCTTCTCGTCTCCGCCTACTTGTCCATTGCTGCTTTGATCGTTTGGCATATCGTTCCTTTGCTTGCCGCGGTCACAGGGCTCGCGATGCCGCTTGCCATCCGGCTTCGTCTCTGTTTCCGCCCCGGCGCTAGTCGAACCGAGGAAAGAAGCGGCATGAAATGGGCCGCCCGCCATCATTGGGCCGTTGGACTGTTGTTGACGTTGAGTCTATGGCTTTCGCTATAGAGCGGAGAGGGACGGCGGCAAAAAAACGGAGCGCTCCGCTCCTGCGCTCCGTTTACAACCATTTTAATGCCGCATATCCGATCATCACCCAAGCGATTAAAAAGGCGACGCCGCCAAACGGGGTGATGGCGCCAAGCGGCTTGATTTGCGTAACACTTAATACGTACAAACTGCCGGAAAACAGCACAATCCCCGCCAGCATCACCCAGCCCGCCGCACCGATCAGCCCGACATTCGGCGCCTTGCCAGCGAGCAATCCGACAACAAGCAGCCCTAATGCGTGGAACATCTGGTATTGGACCGCCGTTTTCCAAATCTCCAAATAACGATCCGGAATCTTCCCTTCCAGCCCGTGCGCGCCAAACGCTCCCAATGCGACGGCTAAAAACGCATTGAGCGCGCCGAGAAGGATGAATGTTTTCATAGCTGTTCCGCCTTTCTAATGAAAGATTGTTTTCCCTCATTCATTAATAATAATGGGAATGTTCCCCGACAACAAATTACTAATGTATGTCAGCCACTTCACTCGACAGAACCGGTCAATGGGGAGCGCTACCGACAAGACCCGCATCCAAGCCGGAGAACCGCTTCTTGTTCTTTGGCGCAAACAAGGACAAGCGGTTTAAAGGAGTTCTGTTGATCAAGAATCCCTGTGGAGAAGGCCGTTCCACGGGGATTCGCTGTCCCACTCTCAGAAATCCAGCAACGACTCTCCGTTCGCCTCATCGTCAATGTCAGGGGAGCGTCCCCCGACAGAAACGGCTCCAAGCGAAAGCCCGCCAGCAACCGAAATCGGCCCGCCGACGACAAGCGGCCCGGCTGCGGCAGACGAAGCGGACGGCTGCGGATGGCTTGTTGCCTCCAACATCAAATCGCATAAAACGCGAATGGCGGCGACGTGTTCACGCACCCGCTGCAGGTCGTTCGTGGACCTCGCTTTCCGCAGCTCATCTTCCATCTTGGCGATAACGGCCGCAAACGAGATGGACATCATTCTCTCCTCCTTATTCAGCACGGACGCCGATGTTTTCGATTTGCCAGTCGATCGGTTCGCGTCCGCATTTCATCAAAAACGCGTTCGTCCGCGAAAACGGGCGATGGCCGAAAAAGCCGCGCGCGGCGGAAAACGGGCTCGGGTGCGGCGCTTCAATAATCAGATGGCGCGGATTCGTAATCCGTTCTTTTTTCTCCTGAGCGTTCCGGCCCCAAAGCAAAAAGACGACCGGATCGTCTTTTTCATTGACGAGTTCAATGACGCGGTCGGTGAATTGTTCCCACCCTTTGCCGCGGTGGGAGTTCGCCTGGCCGCGGCGGACGGTCAGCACCGTGTTTAACAATAACACCCCTTGCTCGGCCCATTTCACGAGATAGCCGTTATCTGGTATGTAGCAGCCAAGGTCATCATGCAGCTCTTTGAAGATGTTGACTAATGACGGCGGCACCGGTACGCCGGGCTTGACGGAAAAACTCAACCCGTGCGCCTGCCCCGGGCCGTGGTACGGATCTTGCCCGAGCAGCACGACTTTGACGTTTGCATACGGTGTATAATGAAGGGCGTTGAAAATATCGTGCATATCCGGATAAATCGTCCGCGTTCGGTACTCCACTTTTAAAAGTTCGCGCAGCTTCAAGTAGTATGGTTTTTGAAACTCCTCTTCAAGCAGCGGAGCCCAGTCGTTTTTGAGAATCGGCATTGCGAGCAACTCCTTTGCCATCGGCTTTTTCCTTTTATCATTGTAACCAAAAAGACCCCAGCGTCAAAGCGAAGTGAATGTTCAGATTGAGGCAACCACAGCGAAACCTGTTTCCCCAACAGGAAATGCGCCAATCCCCTGCCTCAGCCATCAAAAATTGAGGGAAAGATCAAAATATCCACGAAATCAACCAGCGGAGCAGCCAGACGCCAAGCAACACGTATAAAAAAATGATCAGCGCCCCAGCGGCCCAATTCGTCGGTTTGCCTTGCTTGGCGAGCTCTTCCGCCCGCGCCCGGTGTTCGGCGACGATGTCTTTCGGCAGCCATTTCAGCGCCAAGTAAATGCCTAGCGGCACAAGCAACAAATCATCGATATACCCAAGAACCGGAACGAAATCGGGAATCAAATCGATCGGGCTGAACGCATACGCCGCAACGCCAAGCATAAAGAGCCGCAGCCAGACAGAGATGCGCCGATCGCGGCTGGCCGAATACAAGACAAAAATTTCCCGTTTCAGCGCCCTTGCCCATTCTTTCCACTTTGTGAACATCGCGTTCCCCTGCCCTTTCCTGTTTCATATAGTATAAAATATGGGTATAGGAGTGTAAACATTGCAAGGTGGACAACCTTCCCGCACCATCATCCAGCTAACTCATTGATTATGTGAGGTGAACGGCTATGGACAGGAAACGATTTCATATCGTGCATGATGAACAGCCGGATCGGCATGTTGTATACATAAAAGGGGAGCTTGATCTAGCGACGGCCGAACAGTTTCAACGCGCCGTCGAGCCGCTCGCTGGCGATGCGTCGAAGCCGCTCGTCATCCGCCTTGAAGAGTTGTCGTATATCGACAGCACCGGCATCGGGATGTTTGTCGCACTGCTGAAAACACGCAAAAAACAAGAAGCGCCGTTTATGATTGAGAACGTGCCGCCGAAAGTCCAACGCTTGTTTGATTTAACCGGCGTATCCTACTTGTTTTCGACAATGAATGACACGACAGAAAGGATCGAGGGGCAATCATGAAAGAGCATGAAACCGTCGTACAGCTGTCGATTCCTGCTGATGCGCAGTTTATCGATGTCGCTCGTTTGACGCTATACGGGCTGGCCGCCAAGATGGGATTTTCCTATGAAGAGATTGAAGATATGAAAGTGGCCATCTCAGAAGCGTGCAACAACGCTGTTTTGCATGCGTACAACGGAAGGGGCGGCGTCATTCATCTTCGCTTTGAGATGCGCGCCGATGCACTTTCAATCATCATTAAAGACGAGGGCAAAGGGTTTGATTACAAACGGGTGGCCAAGCAAGCAGCGCCCCTGTCCGCGAAGCCGCTTGAAGACGTCAAAGCTGGCGGCCTCGGCCTGTTTTTGATGGAAGCGCTCATGGACGATGTCACCGTCACCACAAAGGGCGGAACGGAAGTCCGCCTGACGAAATTCCGCCATCGCGGCGAAGGAGAGCATGCCCATGACTGTATATCCCCCTCCTCTGTCCAAGAGCAAGCTTGACGCCCTCATTTCCGCCTATCAACAAACAAAAACGGAAGAAGCGGCGACCGCCTTGCTCGTGCGCTTCGAGCCGCTCATTGCGGCCGCAGCGAAAAAAATGGCGCGCAGCCGCCCTGACTTTTACGAAGACTTGTTTCAGATCGGACGGCTGTCGTTTTTGCGCCTCCTCGATCATTATGACCCGAGCCAAGGTGCAAGCTTTGAGTCATACGCCATGAAAAGCTTGATCGGCTATATGAAAAACTATTTGCGCGACAAAGCATGGTACATCCAAGTACCGCGCAAGGTGAAAGAAAAAGGAAGCAAAGTGCAGCAGGCGATCGATGAGCTGACCGTCAAGCTCGAGCGTTCGCCGACGCTCGATGAGATCGCCGGCCACTTAGGCTTATCGGTCGAAGAAACGATCGAAATTTTGGCCGGACGGGACCATTACCAAGCCGTTTCGCTCGATGCCCCGGTGCAAGATGGGGAAAAGGATGCGACGACGATCGGTGAATTCGTCGCTGATGAAGCGAACGAAATCGAGTCACTGATCGAGCGAATGGATTTAGAGCAGGCGATCGGCAAACTGAGCGAGCAAGAACAAATCGTCATCGACGCCATCTTCCGGCGCGGGGAAACGCAGCGCTCGTTAGCCGAGAGGCTCGGCGTCTCGCAAATGACAATCAGCCGCATTCAAAAGCGGGCCATCGCGAAATTGAAGCGGCAGCTCGCCGCCTATTCGCCATAACGGTCAAACATCGCGCCGCCTTACGCATCAAGCGGTCGAACTGCCCATGCTAGCGGCGGCGCAGCAGCAACAACGTCTGGTCATCTTTTTGTTCGTATTGATGATACGCTTGAATATGCTCGTACAACTCGCGCACGATCTCCGGCGCCGGCTGATCAAGGTTGACGCGGGCGACCATCGCGGCGAGAACGGAAAAGTCATCGTCCGCCTCTTCGGTACGCTTTTCCGTCACCCCGTCGGTGTACAGCAGCACAAAATCGCCTGGTTCGAGCACAACCGATTTGGTCTCAAATGAAAATTGCGGAAACAAGCCGAGCGCGCAGCCTTTGGCGCCTAGCGGCACGCATTGCTTCGTTTTCGCCCGATACCAAAGCGCCGGTTCGTGTCCAGCGCACGCGTACGAGAACGTATGTGTTTTTTCGTTGTAATTGCCGACAAACATCGTGACAAACATCGACGGCTCCGTGTAGTCGTAGGCGAATCGGTTCAGCAGGTCAAGATATACGTGCGGCTGTGTTCCGTAATGGACGGTCCGGTCCAGAATAAATTTCATCAGCGTCATGAGCATCGCCGCTGGAATGCCTTTTCCCGATACATCGGCAATGCCGACGGACACCGATGTTTGATGGACAGCAAAGTGATAAAAATCGCCGCTCAACACTCGGGCAGGGACGCTGAGGACACCGATGTCGATGTACGAAGGCAAGTTCACTTTCGAAGATGTCTGCAAAAGCGACCGCTGCATATTTGCGGCAAGCGACAGTTCAAAGTCGAGTTGTTCGCGTTCACGCTCAAGCCGCTCTTTCTCTTTTTTCTCCGTCATGTCGCGCAAGACGGCGACAAGCCCCGCCAGCGCACCGTTTTCCAACACCGGCGCCAGCGTATAACCGACTGGCAGGCAGACGCCGTCGCGGCGGCGAAACGGCTCCTCCTCGACGCGAATCACCTCGCCGCTTTTCAGCCGTTTGACGACGCGGCGCAGCTGCTTCCAATCCCACTTGTCGCCGTCTGGCCCCGCGAGCGAGACAAACGAAAACAGTGGCTTGCCTTTCGCCTCTTCCAAAGTGGCGCCGATCAACCGGCTCGCCTCCGGATTCATCCAAACGATTTGCCCGTCGCGATTCACCATCAGCAATCCTTCTCCAAGGGCATTCGCCATCATCTCGAGCTGTTGTTCACGGTGCTTCAGCTCCACGTACGGCTTTTCCACCGTTTCCATATACATGGCACGCACGACATACAAAAATCCAGCCATTTCATAAAGCTGCCCCCATAGCCCGTACCCGCTGCCAAGCATGAGCAACCATTGACCGAGGGCAAATAATAGAAGCGCCATAGACCAGTATAGGGAAGCGGGAGCCCTCCCTTGCCGAAAACGCCGCCATGCGAACACGGCCGCCGCTGCATCAAGCAAACCGACCGCTCCTTCCCCTGCGCGCCACCAAAACGGCCAGCGGCTCGTCCCATGCGCCGGCCAAAACAGGGACGTGATATGGATGAACAAACTAACAGCCGCCGTATACAAAAACGCGGCCAAAAACGCCTGCCAGCGTTGCCCGCTTTGCCGTTCCATCACCTCATCGGGCCGTGAAAAGAGAAAGAGCAGCCCCCAAGCAAGCGTAAAGCGGGCAGCGAGCGAAAATAGCGCCGCCAAAACGTCATCCTCTGTGAAGGAAAGGACAAAATGAACAGAAAAGAGCGCCCCCGCAGAAAAAAACAACGCCCCCATCATGAGCCGCTCGGTTGACAGCGTATGCGGAAATACAGCCCATCCTTGCAAGGCGACAAGCCAACAGACGACGACAGCGGCAAACCCTAAAGAAAGATGAATAGGATGATAGAATTCGGGTAAAAGCAGCAGCTGACCGCCAGCGAACAGAAGCACGCCAAACAGCCCGGCCGCCAGCGTTGCCGCCATGCCGTGCCAACGCGCTGGCTGATATCGTTGATCCTTGTTCACAAATGGTGAACCTCCACTCCTCACGGCTATATGGCTTATTATACCATACGTTGGACATCAATCGCATACGAACGTCGCCGCCTCCTCATTTTCGCTTCCGCCGCCGGAACAACAAAAAGAACGCTCTCTAAACAGAGAGCGTCCTCAACCGCGGTCATTTCCCATGCAATTTTGAAATCGACATCATGAGGCCGGCCGCGCCGGCGGAGACGGTGAAGCGTCATTTCTCATGACATTTCGAAATCGCCAACCTATTCAAAGCGTCTCATTAGAACGTGTGAGCCAAGTCTTTCGCTCGGGCGATGGCGTTCGCTTTTATTTCTTCCGCCTTTTCCGGCATCGCCGCATGCCCTTCGACAAACAGTCCTTCAAACGACGGCACGCCGAAAAACTGCATAATGACACTTAAATACCGATGTCCCATCTCCATTTGTGCCGCCGGGCCTTCCGAATAAAATCCGCCGCGCGCCTGAATATGGAGCGCTTTTTTATCGGTGAGCAGCCCGATCGGCCCTTGTTCTGTATACTTGAACGTTTTTCCGGCCACCGCCACGGCGTCAATGTACGCTTTCAATACGGGCGGGAAAGAAAAGTTCCACATTGGCGTCACAAAGACATATTTATCGGCGGAAATAAACTGTTCGCACAGTTCGTTCATCCGCCCGACTTTCGCTTTTTCTTCATCAGACAGCTCTTCAAACGATTTCCCGGAGCGAAGTTTGCCCCAACCGCTGAATACGTCAACATCGATTTCCGGAATGTATTCTTTATATAAATCGAGATGGATCACCTCATGGTCCGGATGCACTTGTTTGTACGTCTCAATGAACGCCTTTCCAACCGCCATGCTGTACGATTGCGTGTCGTCGTGAGGATGGGCGGTGATGTACAATACTTTCGTCATGATGCATACTCCCTTTCTTGATGATCTGAGCATTTTAGTGTTTGCCATTTTTAAACATGACATGCATTTTACCTCTACTTCAAATATCTCGAACAAGAGATAATTATAGAAAGATGATGCGAATTTGGCAAATCATTTGCCCA
>NZ_LDPD01000028.1:103800-105786 GCF_001026865.1 Geobacillus sp. ZGt-1
TTTGGCAAATCATTTGCCCAAAAAAAAATTGCCCTTGAGGCAATTGGCGTGCGGATCGGTTATTCGCTTTGTTCAACAGCAAACGGATTGCCGCTAATTTGTTTTCTTATTTCATCCGTCAACGTAAACGGTTCGTTTTTCGCGGCGTTTTCGCCGGCGTCACTAGGCTGATGGCCACTGCCATCGTAATAGATCGGTTTTCCTTCCATGATGGCTAACCCCCTTGATTCGTGCAGGATGCAGGAACTAGTCTATGCTTCTATTTTACCATTTATGCGGCGGAAATTCGATGGTTTTTTGAAATTTTAACTATAAAAGCGGTTCCGTTTCCAGACTTTTTTCAATCGCCTGCTTCCTTGTTTGGCAAAAAAGCCGATAAAAAACCGGGGCCTCACGAATGCCCCGGCGTTCCCGTCATCAAAAAGCGATTTTTTCATCCAAAAAGGCTTTGAGCTCCCCAATCGGCAACCGCACTTGTTCCATCGTGTCGCGGTCGCGCACGGTCACTTGGCCGTCTTGTTCAGACTCGAAATCGTATGTGATGCAAAACGGCGTGCCGATTTCATCTTGGCGGCGATACCGCTTGCCGATCGAGCCGGTTTCATCATAGTCGACCATGAAATGTTTCGCCAGCTCTTCGTAAATGCGGCGCGCCCCATCAGCGAGCTTTTTCGACAACGGCAAGACAGCCGCTTTGTACGGTGCAAGCGCCGGATGCAAATGCATCACCGTCCGGGTCGTGCCGTCTTCCAGCTCTTCTTCGTCATAGGCGTCGATCATAAACGCCAACGTGACGCGGTCAGCGCCAAGCGACGGCTCAATGCAGTACGGGATGTAGCGTTCATTCGTTTCTTGGTCGAGATAATGGAAGTCCTCGCCCGAGTATTCCATATGCCGCTTTAAGTCGTAATCCGTGCGCGACGCGATGCCCCACAGCTCGCCCCAGCCGAACGGGAAATGGTACTCGATGTCAGTCGTGGCGTTGCTGTAGTGGGACAATTCTTCCTTCGCATGGTCGCGCAGGCGGATGTTGTCCTCCTTCATGCCAAGCGACAGCAGCCACTCCTTGCAAAACTGCTTCCAATACTCAAGCCATTGCAGCTCTTCGCCCGGTTTGCAGAAAAACTCGAGCTCCATCTGTTCAAATTCGCGCGTGCGGAACGTAAAGTTGCCCGGCGTAATTTCATTGCGAAAACTTTTGCCGATTTGCGCGATGCCAAACGGCAATTTTTTGCGCATCGTGCGCTGGACGTTTTTGAAGTTGACGAAAATGCCTTGCGCTGTCTCTGGGCGCAAATAAATTTCGTTGGCGCTCGACTCGGTGACGCCTTGGTACGTTTTGAACATTAAGTTGAACTGGCGAACGTTCGTGAAATCGCGGCTGCCGCATTCCGGACAGGCGATGTCGTATTCCTTGATGAGTTCATCCATCTTGGCAAGCGGCAAACCGTCGACGATCATCTCGATCCCTTTTTCCTCGAGCGCCTTCTCAATCAACTTATCGGCGCGATGACGCGCTTTGCACTGTTTGCAGTCGACCATCGGATCGTTGAAGTTGCCTAAGTGGCCGGACGCTTCCCACGTTCTCGGGTTCATTAAAATGGCGGCGTCGAGCCCGACGTTGTACGGCGACTCTTGAACGAATTTTTTCCACCACGCCCGTTTAATGTTGTTTTTCAGCTCAACGCCAAGCGGGCCGTAATCCCATGTGTTCGCCAGCCCTCCGTAAATTTCCGACCCCGGAAAAACGAAGCCGCGATGCTTGGCATGTGCGACGATTTCTTCCATTGTGACAGCCATCGTGTTCATCCTCCTTCAATGTGATGTCCACCAATCAAAAACGCCCTCGCCCCTAGGCCTGACGCCTAGGGACGAGAGCGTAGCTCCCGCGGTTCCACCCTAGTTGATGCGCAAATCACGCATCCCCTTTTTGCCATTTCCGCTCCGGACTGCCGTTTCATTAACCATCTTCGCCGGGCTTCCACC
>NZ_LDPD01000028.1:107479-115601 GCF_001026865.1 Geobacillus sp. ZGt-1
ATCTTCGCCGGGCTTCCACCGTCCCCGGCTCGCTTGGGAAGAGAGGGTTAACTACTATTGATCCGTCATCGCGATCCATATATGATTTTGTCCACTATCATAACAAACCCCAAAACCTTTTGTCAACGCCATCCTGCCTTTTTTTGCATCCAAAACCGCGACACGATCGGCTGACCGTTCCAAATGACTTCGGTGTCCGCCCGGCGCTTCGCGACTTCCGGCTCGTCAAGCAAGAGCCAAAAGTTTTTCACCGGCAAGTCGCCGAGCCCATGCTTCTCGCAAAGCCGCCGCAAATATTGGCGCCGCTTGCCGCCTACCTGTCGCGACACGTTGTCGCCGTCCGGGCTGAATGCATACAAGACCGTCGCCGCCGCGACACGGGCGACGCGACAGACGACCGCCGCGCGCAAAAAGAAGTCCCAATCCCAATAATGGTGGACAGACGGGTCAAAGCAGCCGATCTCGTCATGGAGCGATTTTCGATACACGCTTCCAGACGGGACGTACGTCGAAAACGTCCGCATCGCTTCCAAATCATACTCATAGGCAAATAAAAAACGGGCGGATGGGACGCGCTGATCGTTTTCCACCCGATACTGGACAATTTCCGCATCGGCATAGGCGAAGTCCGCATGCTCGAGCGCTGCGACCATCCGCTCGAGATGGCACGGCAACACTAAGTCATCGTCGTCGCAAAGCATGATGAATTCGCCGCGCGCCGCTTGGACGCCTGCGTTGCGGGCCGCGACATGTCCTTCGTTGTCGCGGCGGTCGATGAGACGGATGTCAAGCTCCGGGTACAAGACGACGACATCATGAACCGGAACGCCGCCGTCATTGACAATGATGACCTCAAACGGCTTGTACGTCTGCCGGCTTAACGACTCGAGCAGCTCGGCAAGCGGATACGGGCGATTGTACGTCGGAATAACGACAGACACGGACGGACGCAAGATTGATTCACCGCCTCTCGCACTGGCTTTCCCCCTTGGCGTCCGCGGGCGTCGATGCGCACACCCACCAAAAGCTTGGCCAATCAAAAAAGGGGCTTACCCTTAAGGTACCGCCCCTGCCGTTTGTTTGTCAATTTCGGCGTGCCTCCCTTCAAATTGCACCTATATAGCCACCGACGCAATTACGTTACTCTTAGATATGGTGAACAAGGAGCACAAAAGCTTTGCGATTCTGGCCTTAGCCACTGGCTTTACTGCCGACGAGTTGGAACGCCTGGAAAAGCTGTTTTATCACGCTGGCAAATCACAGTGGGACAAGGACACATTTGTCGCAGAGTTCGAGAAGCAGCTTCCCAAAAGAAGTGCAATGTTGAGAAGCATTTTGGAAGGGCTAAAGTCAGATGGAAAGTTCGTATCGTTATGCGAGAAGTATTTGGATTGACAGAAAAAACCCGCCCATGTCGATGAACATATCCCTGTCAAGTAGACAGTATGAAAAACGCCCACCTTCTTCAGCTGCTTGCAGGATAGTTGAATGAGGGGAAGCTGTCAAGGAAAGCACTTGACAACTTCCCCTTCATTCAACTTTAACGGTTGGTAAGCTGAAGAAGGAGTCCATATCATCCGTTCGTCTGCTAAGCTACCTTGGTGGTTCGATATTCGACAGGACTGAGGTAGCCTAATTTTTTTGAAAACGCTCATGATTATAAAAATGCATATACCGGTCTATGGCCAGAATCACTTCCTCGTCCGTTCGAAAGGTGCGAAGGTCCATCACTTCAGATTTCAAATGTCCAAAAAAGTTTTCCATGCAGCATTGTCTAAACAATTCCCTTTTCTGGACATACTAGGGATAATGTGGATGATCCTTAAGCAGTTTATGGTATTGACGAGATGTGTATGGCGAGCCTTGGTCACTGTGGAGAATGACTCCTCGCACATCTCGTTTTTTTATGGCCTCTTTTACGGTATCAATCACTAATTCCAAATTATTAGAATGACTGATGCGATACGCAATGATTTCATTGTTGTACAAATCTTTAATGGCCGAAAGATATAAATATTTTCCTTGAAACGGCAAATACGTAATATCCGTCACCCATTTTTGATTGGCCTCGGTCACTGTAAAATCGCGGTTCAACACGTTCGAAACAACGATATTCTCCGTGCTTTTTTATACTTTCTCTTTTTTTGCCGGATTTTTGCTCTAATCCCCAATTCTTTCATTAGTCGGTAGACTCTTTTATGATTCACTACCTTCCCATATTTCCGTTGAAGCCACGCTTTCACACGATAATACCCGTAGATCCCGTTGACCTCTTGATGGCATTCCAAGATCATTCGCTTTACCATCTCATCTTCTTTTTGCTTCTCCGTCATCATTCCCCGTCGGTTTAACCATTTATAGTAACCACCCCTTGTGACTCCTGCCATTTCACATAGTAAGGAAATGGGGTATGTCACGGATAACTCTTGGATGATCTGAAATCGTTCTTCCGGTTTCACCTCCTTGCGAGGGATCGCAACTTTTTTAAATATTCATTCTCTGCTTTCAGTCTCCGATTTTCTTCTTCCAGACGTAACTTCTTTTTTCTTGGTCCTCCCTTTAGCGGGGACTTGGATTTTCCGCGCCGTTCTTCCAGTCCGTCAAGACCTGTCTCATCGTAATTTTTCACCCAAAGCCTGATAGTTTTGGTGCTAGGAATTCCTAATTCTTTGCATACACGCTTATATCCGTATCCCTCTTCTATGTACATCTTGACAGCCTTTAGCTTAAATTCCGGTGAATACGTGGTTTTTCCTTTTCGTGTTTTTTTCATTTCGAACATAAAAATAATCCCTCCAGTGTTTTTGTTTACAGTATGGGCTTTTTCCCAACTGTCTACACTAGAGGGATAATATCACGAAGGCGGGTTTATTTTTCTTCAAAACATCCAAATCTTCACCAAACGATTCTGTCAATGTCAAGAGAGTATGGGGAGATCGCGAAACTCAAAAAACTGTCGCTGCTGGCCGGCATGACCGGCGACGTTGGGTGGCAGCATAAGTTGTGCGCGAGGCTGAAAAAATTGTCGAGATGAAAAAATGACTACATTTTTTCCGGTTGATCCGGCTCCAGTAGCAGCATGACGAGTACAACCAAACACACAACAGCCGCACTTTGTTTGACAGGCGCTAGTGCATCTTTTGGCCAACCTCAAATCTGTTCTTCTTTCCTTTTCCGTGAAAATCCCGTCAGCCAGCGGTGATTTTCATCCCCGGGTGGAGGGCAGATCGTGTTGCCCATGGAACTTTTCCGTGATGTTGTTCATTTTAGCCTATAACAATCGCTTTGCTTAAAAGGGCTGGAGCTTCCATTCATTCCTCATCATATTGGAACTAGAAATGCGTTGCATAGCGAAATTAACACAAAAGGCACAAAATATTAATACACTTTAAATAAAACAAAATATTCATTTTACACTTTTCTCATATAATCGTTTATGCTTAGGAAAAATTTCTTAAATCCTTTGAATGGAAAGGAGGATCGCCTTCCATCGAACAATGAAACCAACTTCTCATGCAAAAGGAAAAATAGAAAGGAGAGGCTCTCGTGAAAAAAATCATTGCCGGAACTGTCATGGCAACAGCTTTGCTAGCGGCTTCCACCTCATCATGGACAACGCTCGATGGACATGCCTATGCCGCAGTGGAGAAGAATACATCCGCATCTCACTATATTGTCAATGTCAACGGCAAATTGATGACGGTCCGTTCGCTCCATCGTTCGGGAACTGTTTTATTGGCGGGGAGCGATATGGCCAAGCTGTTTTCAGCCGATTATCGGTATGATCAAAAACACCAATATTATGAAATTCGACGCACATCTCCCAACGTACGGATCGTGCTTCAGATAGGGAAAAAAGCGGCATTGGTGAACGGCAAATCCGTTTCATTGTCTGTCGCCCCACAGCGTTTTGGTCAAGAACTGTATGTCGATGCCAAGCAAATCGCCGCTCTCTTAGGTGGACAATGGAAAGCAGAAGCTGGCGTCTCCATCGTGTCGACATCCGGCAGCTTGCGCCCATTTCGCGAGACATGGCAAGTGAACGGCTCCACAGCCACGATTCACGGTCTCGTGTTAGGACAAACATCTTTTTATTCCGTCAATGATGTTGCCGCTGCTTTTGGCGCTACTGTGCACGTTGACAAAAAAACGAGCATGGTTAAGGTGGAAAAAGGCAACCGGACAATTCTCTTCCACCCGTTTAGTTATGTATTGAACGCCGGCGGCAAAAAAACCTCCTTGCCAACCGCGCCATTCATTCAAAACGGGGTGCCGTACATCAATCTGTCCGCCATCGTCTATGCACTAGGGGGAGATATCGAGGAGGAAGATCGATTTATCGCCACGTCTGGTTTCATCAAAGGAACGAGCATCAATCCACAATGGATCGATCAAAATACATTGCTCATCAGCCGGCCGGATGAAGCCTCTTCACTGCTTTTGGACATTCGCTCGCGAACGGCCATCCGTTCCATCAATGAAATGGATCTTACGTTATCACATGATGGAAAAAAAGCTGCTTACGTCGATGAAAACGGTCATTTGTTTGTCATAGACTTCGTTTCCAACACGGTCCAACAAATCGGAGAAGACGATGAGGTCAAAACCGATCTCGTTTGGTCCAGCGATGGCCGCTCACTCTATTGCATTTACGGCAGCAACAATGAGGCGGTCGCGGTCGTTGCCTTAGACAATGGAANCGTCACCAAGCTCATTGATGACAAAGTGAAGTACAAAACAGATCTTCGTCTTTCTTCCGATGGAACAAAGTTATTATACACAGTAGCGAATGAAGGGAAAACGAATTACACGGACGATCAAAAAACCGATGTCGATTCCATTGATACAAGCGGAACCGATCCGCAGCTGATTCTTGTCGACCTGTCTTCACCAACAAAACAGCCGACACCATTAACTTCGTCGCCAGACAATAAGGTTGACAGCGCGTTTCTATCAAACCATGACATCGTATATGTAAGCGCAACGGATGATGAAATGAGTCCGCCATCATTGAAAGTGATTCGAAACGGAGTAGAACAAACATTGCTTGATAAGCAGAACATCATTGACATGGCGGTTGTCAAAAGCCGCATTTACGTTGTTGTTGAAGCAAATGACCTTTACACAATCCGCTGCTTCGATCCATCTACCAAATCGTGGACAACAATGGGAAGTACGAAAAATGAAATCACCTCGATTGCGCCATCACCATATGACGATCAAATTGCGGTAACGATGGCGACCGACGGTGGAGAAAAAGTATCGCTTCTTCGCCATGGTGCATGGATTAATCTTACAAAATGACAATTAAACATGATGATGGAGGGAGATTTATGAAACGCAGCACATTATGGAAAAGAGTCATTTCTGCTGTTCTTTCATCCACGTTGTTGCTCGGAGCAGCCTTCGCCACCGAGCATCGCGCCGATGCCGCTGAAGTATCTGGAAAAATTGTGATCGCCGGCTCCACAGCTTTGTTGCCGTTAACTCAACAAGCGGCAAAAGAATTTAAAAAGAGCCATCCAAAAGTCAAAATTGTGGTTTCCGGCTCTTCTTCCATCGCCGGTCCGCAGTCTGTCACAAAAGGAGTCGCCACCATCGGAGCATGCGACTGGGATGCCACCAAAGCGGTCGGAGGGTTCCCCGCTTATAAAGGATTAAAAGCATACAAAATTGCCAAAATTCCGTTCGCTGTCATTGTCAACAAAGACAATCCCATCAGCAACCTGTCCGTCGAACAAATCCAAGACGTTTATGAAGGAAAAATCAAAAATTGGAAACAATTAGGCGGAAAAGATGAAGAAATCGTCGTCATCAACCGAGCCAAAGGATCTGGAACACGCGTCAATTTTGAAGACAAAATCATGGACGGCCATACTATCAAAACGACAGGAGATAACTATAAAGAAGTGCAAAAATCAGGGGATATGGTGAATGCCGTTGCGTCGAATCCAAACGCCATTGGATTTGTTGATTTGGCGTATGTGAAAGGCGGAATTAAAGCCGTCAGCATCAACGGTGTCAAAGCAACCACAGCTAATGCCGCCAGCGGCAAATACATCTTTTACGGCTATGGATACTTACTGACCAAAGGGGAAGCCAAAGGCGCGGACAAAGCTTTTATCGATTATATTTTAAGCAAAAAGTTCCAAAATGGCTCTTTGAAAAAATTAAAATTCATTCCCGTGAAATAACGACCTCTTTTCAGCCTCTCCTTATATTGGCGGAGAGGCTGATTTTCCGTTCGATGAAAGAAAGGGGAAAGGAAAATGGAAAAGCTGTCTCCTGATTGGACTGAGGCCACCCACTTGTTGACTGCTCAACGTCAACGCTGGATCACAAAATATAGGTCCGACCGCCTGTTTCGTTTTTTTTGCTTAACGAGCATCGTATTTCTGATTGTCGTATTGGGCGCCATCGTTCTATTCGTCAGCAAAACAGGCCTTCTCGTGTTTCGAGATATATCTCCGTCGGAATTTTTCTTTTCCTCCCGATGGGATCCGGAACATCATCGATACGGCGCTGCCGTCTTTATCACCGGAACGCTATATTTAATGTTCGTGACGCTGTTGATGGCCACACCGATTTCCATTTTGACAGCCATATTTATTGCGGAGATGGCCCCTCCCCGGCTTCAACAATGGCTTCGGACGTTGCTTGATTTATTGGTCGGCATTCCATCCATTGTTTACGGGTATTTGGGAGCCACCCTGCTCGTTCCATGGATTCGTAAGCTTACGGGTGCTCCAGTGGGAGATGGAATTCTTGCGGCAGCGATCGTGCTATCGATGATGATCTTGCCTACCATCACCCGCATCACCGACGATGCGCTTTGCGCGGTTCCCAACGAATGGCGGGAGGCCAACTATGCCCTTGGAGGAACCAAAATAGAAATGATTGCAAAAGTGTTGCTTCCTGCCGCCAAATCTGGGATTGCGGCTGCTGTCATCCTCGGTATGGCACGCGCCATTGGCGAAACAATGGCCGTGGTGATGGTCATCGGCAACGTGGCGCAATGGGGATTTGATTTGGTCACGCCATCAAGTGTATTGACCAGCCATATCGTGATGCAAATTTTAAACGTCGATTTTCAATCAACAACCAACCATGCCCTTTATATGATGGCGCTTTTGCTGCTTTTCATCTCAATTTCTTTAATTATGATTATTCGCCGCTTGCGGCTGAAAGGAGGACCGTCATCATGAACAATCAAGCCCTTGGCCTTCATGGAAAAATGAGTCGGCTCCGTATCCGTCGTCTCATGAATCGACTCGTACTGGGTATGATCAGCATCATTTCCGCAACCGTCTTTTTTATCATCTTATCCCTTCTTTATATAATCGTGCGAAAAGGGTTGTCGGACATTGACATCCATTTCCTCATTGGACTGCCCGAAGAAATCGACGCTGGAGGAGGAGTTGGACCGTTCTTATGGAACTCGATTTACATTCTCGTGTTATCATTGCTTTTGTCGTTGCCCATCGGAATTGGAGCCGGTATTTTTTTAGCGGAATACGCCCCAAACAACCGAATCATGGAATGGGTGAGGGCGGCCATTGAAAGCTTGGCATCTGTCCCGTCGATTGTGTTTGGTCTATTCGGTTACGCCTTGTTTGTGGAATACTTTCAAATCGGCGTGACCATTTTAGGAGCATCCATCACATTAGCATTGCTCAATCTACCAGTTTTAGCCCGCGTCTCCGAAGAAGCGATCACGGCGGTTCCCTCCGCTTGGAGGGAAGCCTCCTTCGCTTTAGGCGCAACCAAAGCACAGACCATTGTCAAAACGGTGCTCCCTGCCGCCATGAAAGGCATCTTGACCGGCATCAGCCTTGTCGCATGCCGAGCATTTGGCGAATCCGCCATCATTTTGCTAGTCGGTGGGACATCGTCATCTGGCGAGATGTGGGATTTCCATCTCCTTTCCGAAGGCGCGACTCTTCCGGTCCATTTGTGGTACATTCAATCTGAAGCGCTTGTGGCCGATGCGCAGCAAATTGCCCAAAAAACATCCGCCCTCCTTGTGTTGCTAGTGCTGTTCCTTAGCTTTATCATTCGTTTTCCGCTATGGCTTAGCCAGCGGAAAAAGCGATAATGAAGGGGCTGACCCAAAAGGCCGTCT
>NZ_LDPD01000028.1:119980-120081 GCF_001026865.1 Geobacillus sp. ZGt-1
CCATGCATCCATTGCTTCTTTTTGTCTGTCATTTTGATCGTGCGCTTCAAGCAGACAGGACATAACGGGCATTGTTCGGGTAGAGAAAGTTCGAAAATCCA
>NZ_LDPD01000028.1:124060-136261 GCF_001026865.1 Geobacillus sp. ZGt-1
TCCTTTTGGGACACCCTCTTCATTAATGATCTCCTTAAATATATAGGTAATATGTTATGATTTAAAACATCCGTATTTTTTAACAGAGAGATTTTTTTCACCACCATCATGACGAACTGTCCGATCGCTTATTCCTAATTGCTTTGCCATCCACTCATCTGGAATGAGATCCTTGCTGTGAGCTAAAAATGATAAGATCTCTTTTTGTCGTTTTGTAAACATACATCCCCCTCACCGCCCTTATTTCATGTTGACATGAAATAAGACCGTCTCGCCTTTTTTGGCTGATGCCTCGGCCTCTCTCTCGAGGCTTTCGAGGGCGTCGCCGTTCGTGATGATGATCGGCGTCACCGCGCTTTTCGCTTTCTCGCGCACAAGCGGCAAGTCGACAGAAAGAAGCCGATCGCCCCGTTTCACTCGGTCGCCGGCTCTGACATAGGCAGTGAATCCTTCCCCGTTCATTGACACGGTGTCGATGCCGACATGGATGAGCAGCTCCACACCCGCTTCCGAACGCAAGCCGATGGCGTGTTTCGTCGGAAAGAGCTGGATGATTTCACCATCGCCCATCATGTTTTGCGCAAACACCGGATCCGGCACGTCTTCAAGCCGCATGATCGTCCCGTCAAGCGGCGCGGTGATCGTCTCTTCCTTCGGCTGTTGCTTGCCAAACCATTTTTTGAACAATGGGCGTCATCCTTTCTGTTCAGTTCGTCTGACAACAAGTATACCTGAACAGAAGGAAACTGCAAACGGTGCCGCTTGCCCTTTTGAACAGGTCAGGCTTGCTCACGCAGACGCCGGCAAATTTCTTCCACCACTTCCTTCGTCGTCGCCGTGCCGCCAAGATCCGGCGTTTTGATGCCGTCAGAGGTGACATCCTCGATCTCTTGCAACAAGAGGGCGCCGAGCTCTTCTTCAACGAAATGGTCAGACATCAACTTCGCCGTCTAAATTTACCCGATCGGATCGGCGATACCTTTGCCGTAAATATCCGGCGCCGAACCGTGCACCGGTTCAAACATCGACGGATATTTGCCGTTGACGTTCGTGTTCGCCACGGGAACGGCTTTCTTGCCAATTCCGTCGCTGGGAATGACGGCAATGTCCCATTTTTTCATTCTTGGGAGAATTCCTTCTTTCCTTCCTTGGACAGAAAGCGCAGCCATTCCTTTCTTTCATCATACAATAACGGTGGTGGATTCACATTTATGATAAAATGAAACTACAAATCATATGGACGATGCGAGGGAGTCAATATGTCTTATGATACCGACCCGTTCCGCGGCGAATTTGACAGCCTTGAAGAGTTTGCCGACCGCGTCAGCGATGTGCTGAAATGCCCGGTGACGATCGAAGATGCGAACCATCGGCTCATCGCCTACAGCGCCCATGACGATTACACCGATCCGGCGCGGACGGCGACGATCATCAGCCGGCGCGTCCCGGAAAAAGTGATCAACAGCTTATGGAAACAAGGCGCCATCCCGGCGCTGCTCAAAAGCCGCGAGCCGGTGCGCGTGCCGCCGATTCCAGACGTCGGCCTCGGCAGCCGCGTCGCTGTCTCGATCTGGAAAAACGATGAGGTGATCGGCTTCATCTGGGTGCTGGAAACGAACCGGACGCTGTCGCCTGAGGAGATGGAATGGCTGAAGCTGGCGGCAAAAGCGGCGAAAAACAAAGTGCTGCAGCTGTATATGCGCAAAAACAAAAAAGAAGAGCGGGTGCAAGAGCTGTTTTGGAAGCTGCTCACCGGCCACATTGCGCGTGAAGATGACATCCGCGCCCATCTCGCTGCCATGCAAATCCCGACCGCACCGCAGTTTGCCGTTGTCGTCTTCCGCTTTGCCGCTGATTTGACCGCCGAAATGGAGCGGCAAATTTCCTACTTATTGCAAACAACCCAACAACTCCCGCTCCTTCTTTATACGACCGACGGCCGCGATGTGATTTTGCTGGCGGCGCCCAAAACCGACCAGCCGCTCAAAGAGCTGAATGCATTCATCGAATCGTTCGCCGCCAAAATGAAAGAACGATTTCACATCCACGATGTGCAGTGCGGGTTTGGCGGCGTGTACAGCGTCTATCGCCTCATTGAAAAAAGCTACCGCGAAGCGCTCGCCGTCCTGGCGCTGAAAGAAAAGCTCGGCGATGAAATCAAGTCGGTTTACGGCTATGCCCAGCTTGGCATTTACCAATTTTTTGATTTTTTGCTTGAACAAAAGCGGCAAGGGGAATGGACCAACCCAGCGTTAACGAAGCTGCAATCGTACGACCAGAAACACCACAGCGACTTGGTCAAAACGTTTGAAACGTTTTTTGACCATAACGAAAACGCGCAAGAAACCGCCGACGTCCTCAACGTTCACCCGAACACGCTTGCTTATCGGCTCAAGCGGATTGCCGACATCGCCGAGCTTGATCTCAATGACATGAATCAAAAAATCAAATTATACATCGATATTAAATTAGCGAAATACGAAGCGCGCGGTTGAATTTGTGGAAATCCACAAAACCCACGCGCTTCTTTCTCTTTTTTGAACAATGCCCGGCCCGTTCCGTCTCTTTTATACTATAAGTAAGGCCACTTTTGATGAGGAGGAACCATATTCATGATTATTGGAGTGCCAAAGGAAATTAAAAATAACGAAAACCGTGTCGCCATTACGCCGGCTGGCGTATTGTCGTTCGTTCAGGCAGGACATACGGTGCTCATTGAGAAAGAGGCAGGGGTTGGAAGCGGTTTCAGCGACAATGATTACGCCCGTGCCGGAGCACAAATCATCGAGCGAGCGGAAGATGTGTGGGCGCAAGCAGATATGGTGATGAAAGTGAAAGAGCCGCTGCCAAGCGAATACCGCTTCTTCCGTCCGGGGCTTGTGCTGTTCACCTACTTGCATTTGGCCGCCGACCCAGAGTTGACGCGCGCGTTAAAAGAAAGCGGCGTTATCGCCATCGCCTATGAAACTGTGCAAGTCGGCCGCACGCTGCCGCTGTTGACGCCGATGAGCGAAGTCGCCGGGCGGATGGCGGCGCAAATCGGGGCGCAATTTTTGGAAAAGCCGTACGGCGGCAAAGGCATTTTGCTTGGCGGCGTCCCTGGCGTCGCCCGCGGCAAAGTAGTCATCATCGGCGGCGGGGTCGTCGGCACGAATGCGGCAAAAGTCGCGGTCGGCCTCGGGGCAGATGTCACGATCATCGACTTGAACGCGGATCGCCTGCGCGAGCTTGACGACATTTTCGGCAACCAAATTACGACGCTCATGTCCAACCCGATGAACATCGCCGAAGCGGTCGCAGAGGCCGACCTTGTCATCGGCGCCGTCCTCATCCCGGGAGCGCGGGCGCCGAAGCTCGTCACCGAGGACATGGTGAAAGCGATGAAACCGGGGTCGGTCATCGTCGATGTCGCCATCGACCAAGGTGGCATCGTTGAGACAAGCGACCACGTCACGACGCACGACGACCCGACGTACGTCAAACACGGCGTCGTCCATTATGCGGTCGCCAACATGCCGGGTGCTGTCCCGCGCACCTCGACGATCGCCTTGACGAACGTCACGATCCCATACGCCTTGCAAATCGCCAATAAAGGCGTCATGCAAGCCATTACGGACAACCCGGCGCTCGAGCTTGGCGTCAACGTCGCCAACGGCGAAATCACGTACGAAGCCGTCGCCCGCGACCTCGGCTATCGCTACGTCCCGGCCCGCGAAGCGCTCGGGAAAACGTTGGCCGCCAACTAACCATGATGGACGCGGCCGACAACGCGCGCTGCCGGCCGCCTGTTCATCATTGTCCATTCCCATGACCGCCCACTCATAGCGGGCGGCTTTTTTTATCGTCCTAACCCGACAAGGCCGCCATTTCGGCAAGTGAGCGCAGGCGGTGGGAGTATGCCCCCTGTTGCGTTATGCCAAATCATTTTCGTTCAGCAAAGCGGCCAGTGTATAATGAAAATAGAAAGCTGGAAAGAAGGTGATTTCGTGAACGTTCCGGGAAAACAGGCGGTATCGCTTGAAGAATTTTATCGCATGCGGGAAACAACCGACCGCGTTTTAGAATACATTGATGGCGCTGTGTTGATGTCTCCCTCCCCTTCGACCCAGCACCAACGCATATCGGGACGGCTGCACGTCCAACTGTTCCATTTTTTAGAAGGAAAGCCGTATGAAGTGTTTCATGCCCCGTTTGATATCGAACTAAAGAACGAACGAATCGAAGGCAAGAAAATTGTCGTCCCTGATTTAACCGTGATCTGTGATCGAAGTGGATTAACGGATACAAAATTTGTCGGCGTCCCAACGCTGATCATCGAGATTTTAAGCCCTTCCAACCAGGCGTACGATCTCGTGTTCAAATTGAATTTGTATATGCAATACGGAGTCTATGAATACTGGATCGTGAACCCTATGCACTCTGTTGTGCAAATCTACTCGCTCAATGACGACGGACAATATGAACAAGCCGGCGTCTGGAAAGAAACCGGCATGGCATGTTCGCGCGCGCTTGACGGTTTTTCTGTTGATGTAGAACAACTATTTCGTCCTTGAGGGCGGCTTCATGGTATAATCTTGTAGAACAAAGGAGTGATGACGATGACAATGCCAAAAGCATTAACGATCGCCGGGTCGGACAGCAGCGGCGGCGCCGGGCTGCAGGCGGACTTAAAAACGTTCCAAGAGCTTGGCGTTTACGGCATGACGGCGATCACGACCATCGTCGCCATGGACCCGCACAACCGGTGGGCGCACCAAGTGTTCCCCGTTGACCTAGCAACGATCGAAGCCCAGCTTGAGACGATCATCGTCGGCGTCGGGATTGATGCCTTAAAAACAGGCATGCTTCCGACAACTGATATCATTGAATTAGCGGCGCGGACGATTGAAAAGCATGGTTTGAAAAATGCGGTCGTCGATCCAGTTATGGTGTGCAAAGGGGCGGATGAGCCGCTCCACCCGGAAAATACGGTGTGCTACCGGGAAACGCTCGTGCCAAAAGCGATGGTCGTGACGCCAAACTTGTTCGAAGCAGCGCAGCTTTCCGGCTTGCCGCGCATTGAAACGATCCAGGACATGAAGGAAGCGGCCGGGCGCATTCATGAACTCGGGGCCCAATATGTCATCGTCAAAGGCGGTCGGAAAATTCCGCATGACTATGCGGTTGACGTCCTTTACGACGGCAAAACGTTTGAACTCCTCGAATCGGAGCGGATTGACACGACGTATACGCACGGAGCAGGCTGCACGTTCTCGGCGGCCATCGCCGCCGAACTGGCGAAAGGCCGGCCGGTGAAAGACGCCATTGCGACGGCAAAAGCGTTCATCACCGCCGCCATCCGCCACTCGTTCCCGCTCAACGAATACGTCGGGCCCACACATCACGGTGCGTACCGCCGCTACGGCGAACAATAATAGACAAGACCTCGTCCTTGTCTTTTTCCGCAACTCCCCTCCTTGAAATAGGAAGGGAGCGGGGCCTGCGCATATTGAAAAATCAAATGCCTCGAAACGGTTTGCATGGTGCTAAGATAGATGCCATATGGAAATAGAAAGGAAGGTGCCGCCATTGCGCGTCTCGGCTGTCCAATATCATCTTCACACCATCCGTTCGTTTGACGAGTTTGCCGCGCAAGTGACGCATTACGTCAAAACGGCGCAAGAGTTTGACGCCGAGTTCGTCTTGTTCCCAGAATTTTTCACGACCCAATTGCTTTCCATTCCACTTGATGACGGACGGCAAGCGACGATTGATGACTTGCCGAATTATACCGAAAAATACACTGAACTGTTTGTGTCGCTCGCCAAAGACACCGGCATGTATTTGATCGGCGGCACGCATGTCATCCGCCAAAACGGCAAGCTGTACAATGTCGCTCATTTATTCACGCCGGATGGGCACATCCATCAGCAGGCGAAATTGCACATCACCCCGACGGAAGTGAACGAGTGGAATATCGCTCCAGGCGACGGCGTGCATGTGTTTGAAACGGACAAAGCGACGATCGCCATTTTGACGTGCTATGACATCGAGTTTCCGGAAATCGTTCGTATGGCGCGCGCCAAAGGGGCAGATGTCATCTTCTGTCCGTCGTGCACCGATGACCGGCACGGGTTTTACCGTGTACGGTATTGCTGCCACGCGCGGGCCATCGAAAACGAAGTGTATGTCGTCACGACCGGCACGGTCGGGTCGCTTCCGACGGTCGACTTTATGCGCGCCAATTTCGGCCAAGCGGCCGTCATCACGCCAAACGACATCCCGTTCCCGCAGAGCGGCGTCCTTGCGGCGGGCGAGATCAACAGCGACATGGTCATTACCGCTGACCTTGACTTGTCGCTCCTTCGCAAAGTGCGGGAAAAAGGATCGGTCGCGACATGGCGCGACCGGCGCACTGATCTGTATCCAGACTGGAACACGATGGCGTAACAGCGGCGGCCCTTCGCCCCGCCTCCGGGCGGAGGTGCCAAGGGGGGGCTGCGGCCGGACTAAAAGGGTGCGGCGCCGCGACATGTGTTGGCATCCGAACCAAAGCAGGGTGCGGCACCCCTTTGCCTCGTCTTAAAGCTGATCATGGCGACACCGCCTCAACACTGCCATCGCCCAGCCGAAACAGCATAGCGACGCGGCGACACGGTAAGGCGGTCGGGCGAATTGCGAGGCCGCAACAACGCCTATATGATGAAGGACAAAATGCCGATCATGACAACAGGGTGTCCCCACCGAGGAACACCCTGTTCATTTCGCTTATGACAGCGACTTCTTAAACTGATCAAACTGTTCCGCCACTTTCCCTTCCGGCGCTTTTGTCAACAGGCTCACGACGACAATAGCGGCGAGGCTCGCGGCGAAGCCCGGAATCATCTCATACAACAGCCCTTTCAAATACTCCGACTGCGTCCACAAAATGACCGTTGCCGCCCCGGCGACCATGCCGGCGAGCGCCCCCCATTTCGTCATCCGCCGCCAGCATAAGCTCAACAGAATAACTGGGCCAAACGATGCGCCAAATCCAGCCCACGCATAGCCGACCAAGTTTAAAATCGTGTCGTTTTTCGTGTACGCCAGCGCCGTTGCGACAATGGCGACAAGGAGCACCGACAAACGCCCGACGAAGACAAGCTCCTTATCCGAAGCCGCGCGGCGGAACACGACTTTATACAAGTCTTCGGTCAGCGAGCTCGAGGTGACGAGCAGCTGGGATGAAATGGTGCTCATAATCGCGGCTAAAATCGCCGCCAGCAAAAACCCGGTAATAATCGGATGGAACAAAATTTGACCGAGCTGAATAAACACGGTTTCCGGGTCGTCGAGCTTCATGCCGCGCTGCGAAAAGTAAGCGATTCCAAAAAGACCCGTCAACATCGCTCCGACAACCGAGAAAATCATCCAACCCATGCCGATGCGCCGGGCGCTTTTCATTTCTTTGACCGACTTGATCGCCATAAAGCGGACGATAATGTGCGGCTGGCCAAAATAGCCGAGCCCCCAGGCGAATAACGAAATGATGCCAAGAACACTCGTTCCTTTCCATAAGTTCAACAAGTTGGGATCGATGTCGCGGATCGTCTCAATCGTATCTACTGGCCCGCCTGTATGGAACAGCGTCACCACCGGCACCAGAATCAACGCAATGAACATAATCGTCCCTTGCACAAAGTCCGTCCAGCTGACGGCCAAAAAGCCGCCAAACAGCGTGTAAGCGACGACAACGCCGCCAACGATCCACAAGCCCGTATGGTAGCTGACACCAAACGAGTTTTCAAACAACACGCCGCCCGAAACAAGACCGGACGATACATAAAACGTAAAAAAGACCATAATGACAATGCCAGACACCATGCGCAACAATTTCGTGGCATCCCCGAATCGGTTTTCTAAAAACTCTGGAATCGTAATCGAATCGTTCGCCACTTCTGTATAGACGCGCAAGCGCGGCGCAACGAACAGCCAGTTTGCATAAGCGCCAAGCGTCAAGCCGATGACGATCCAGGCGGCGCTCACTCCATCGATATACATCGCCCCCGGCAGCCCCATGAGCAACCAACCGCTCATGTCGGAAGCCCCGGCGCTAAGCGCGGTCACCGCCGGCCCGAGCGTCCGGCCGCCAAGCATATAATCGGACAAATTCGACGTCCGTTTATACGCCCAATAGCCAATCCAAAGCATGCCGACTAAATACACAATGACGGAAAATAAAACCATATGGACTCTCCTTCCTCTACTGTCTTGTCACCACTTTCATCATAACGAAATTGATAGTATTTACACAATAGTATTTATTTTTCCATACCGCTATAATAAACAAATTGACAAAACCTTTGCCAACTCTACCCTCTTTCTGGTATAATATTCTGTAAATTCAAAATCAATCGTTTATGTCTTTTTATACATAAAAAATTATTTTATAAAAATGCACACGAAATGATATTAGCCATATGCCCTTCAGTTAATGTGGCGAAAAACATTGAAAAATGCGCCTTTTCCCCATTTATACGGCAGTACCAAAATGTTCAAACAATTATTTTTATAAAACCTATTGCATAATAACAAAAATATTGATAGTATGATAATCGTTCATCGACAATGATTCCAAAGGGGGATTTTATAGGATGTTAAAAATGAAGAAAGGTTTGATCGTAGCGGTCGTTGCTGCGTTGTTTATGGCGCTCGCCGCTTGTGGCAAGTCGACAGAAACAAGCTCTCCGTCAGGCGCTGAAAAAGAAGGGAAGCAAAAAATCACCGTCGGGACGGACGCGGCGTTTGCGCCATTTGAATATATGCAAAAAGGAAAAATTGTTGGGTTTGACGCCGACCTTTTGGATGCGGTGATGAAAGAAGCCGGCTTGGATTATGAATTAAAAAACATCGGCTGGGATCCGCTGTTCGCTTCGCTGCAAAGCAAAGAAATCGACATGGGCATTTCCGGCATTACGATTACGGACGAGCGGAAACAATCTTATGATTTCTCAGCTCCGTACTTTGAAGCAACACAAGTCATCTTAGTCAAACAAGGCAGCCCGGTGAAAAACGCCCTTGACTTAAAAGGGAAAACGATCGGCGTTCAAAACGCGACAACCGGTCAAGAAGCTGCGGAGAAGCTATTTGGCAAAGGCGATCATATTAAAAAATTCGAAACGAGTGTTGTTGCCATTATGGAACTGCTAAACGGCGGTGTTGATGCTGTCATCACGGACAACGCGGTGGCAAACGAATACGTGAAAAACAATCCGGACAAAAAATTGCAAGTCATTGAAGATCCACAAAACTTCGCTTCGGAATACTACGGCATGATCTTCCCGAAAGACAGCGAATTGAAAGCCAAAGTGGACGAAGCATTGCAAAAAGTGATCGACAGCGGCAAATATGCAGAGATTTACAAAAAATGGTTTGGCAAAGAACCGAATATGGAAGGCTTAAAACAACAACAATAAGCGCACGAACATAGAAAAATGCGTAACTACTAGCAAGTTACGCATTTTTCTTAGAGAAAGGTGAGATCGATGGATTTTCGTTTTGATATTATTGTTGAATACGCCCCTTACTTTTGGCAAGGGCTGCTCGTAACGATCGGCGTATCATTAGCCGGCATCGTGTTCGGCCTCATTCTCGGCCTGTTCATCGGCCTTGGCAAAATGTCGTCCAACCCGATTATTCGTTTGCCGTTTTCGTGGTACATTAACTTTTTCCGCGGTACGCCGCTTGTCGTGCAAATTTTGCTCGTCCATTTCGGCGCCATGCCGCTCTTTTTCGCCCAGCCAAATGCCGTCGCTTCCCTGGCCGTCTCGCTGTCGCTCAACTCGGCCGCGTATGTGGCCGAGATTTTCCGCGCCGGCATCCAGTCGATCGACAAAGGGCAAATGGAAGCGGCCCGCTCGCTTGGGATGACGCATGCGCAGGCGATGCGCTACATTATTTTGCCGCAGGCGTTAAAGCGAATGATTCCGCCGTTTGCGAACGAGTTTATCGT
This sequence comes from Geobacillus sp. ZGt-1, assembly GCF_001026865.1. Classification (NCBI taxonomy): domain Bacteria; kingdom Bacillati; phylum Bacillota; class Bacilli; order Caryophanales; family Anoxybacillaceae; genus Geobacillus; species Geobacillus sp. ZGt-1. The sequence continues at coordinate 134,031 of NZ_LDPD01000028.1, forward strand.
CTTAATTAAAGATTCGTCGCTTGGGATGGTCATCGCCGCCCCGGAAATCATGTATTGGGGGAAAGCGGCCGCGGGTGAGTATTACCGCGTTTGGGAGCCGTATTTAACAGTGGCGTTCATCTATTTGCTCTTAACGCTTTCGTTAAGCAAACTGTCACACTATCTTGAAAGGAAGTATTCGACCCAATGATTGACGTACGCCAGCTGAAAAAATCGTTCGGTTCGCTCCAAGTTTTAAAAGGAATCGATGTCCATATTCGCGAAGGAGAAGTCGTGGTCGTCATCGGCCCATCGGGGTCGGGAAAATCGACGTTTTTACGCTGTTTAAACTTGCTTGAGGATTTCGATGAAGGTGAAATTATTATTGACGGCATTAATTTAAAGGCGAAAGACACGAACTTAAATAAAGTGCGGGAAGAAGTCGGAATGGTGTTCCAGCGCTTTAACTTGTTTCCGCATATGACGGTGCTGAACAATATCACGCTGGCACCGATGAAAGTGCGGAAATGGCCGCGTGAAAAAGCGGAAGCGAAGGCGATGGAGCTGCTCGCCAAAGTCGGGCTGCAAGACAAAGCGCACGTCTACCCGGACTCCCTCTCCGGTGGGCAGGCGCAGCGCGTCGCCATCGCCCGGGCATTGGCCATGGAACCGAAAATCATGCTGTTTGACGAGCCGACGTCAGCGCTTGACCCGGAAATGGTCGGGGAAGTGCTCTCGGTCATGAAGCAGCTGGCCAATGAAGGGATGACGATGGTCGTCGTCACCCACGAGATGGGCTTTGCCCGTGAAGTCGGCGACCGCGTCCTGTTTATGGACGGCGGCTACATTGTCGAGGAAGGGAAGCCGGAAGACTTGTTCGACCACCCGCAGCATGAGCGGACGAAAGCGTTTTTATCAAAAGTGCTGTAAAACGTCGTCTTGCCTGTTTGAGGCAAGACGACTTTTTTAGGCACATATCATGCCCCCTATAATGCAACCACGTTGCCTCTCCATCTCTTCAATGTTCCGTCAACGGCTCCCCCATTTCAGGCATCTATGACACCACAAAAGCTCTTCTGAACATAAAAAGCCGGCCGAACCCCGGCCAGCCTCGCTTTACAACACAAACTGCATCACCCAAATCGAACCGGCGACAACGACAACAGCAATAAAGAAGCTGTATACCATGTTGAACGTTTGCACTTTGCCGCTGTCGCTTTCGTTGACGTGCATGAATAGAAACAGCTGCAAGCTCGCTTGGATGATCGCGAACAAGACGATGATGACGATCACGGCTTTAAGCGGCAGCCCAGACGAGAGCGCCACCCAAAGAGCCGCAAACGTCAAGACGAGCGACAACAAAAACCCAATGATATGTTTCCACGGAAATGATTCGCGATGGCTGTTTGCGCCCATGTTAGATCACCATCCCTAACAAATAGACGAGCGTGAAGATGAAAATCCAAACGACGTCTAAAAAGTGCCAATACAAACTGACGATAAACACTTTGCGCGCCGTTTTCGGCGTAAAGCCGCGCTGGAGGAGCTGGATGATGATCAAAATCATCCAGCCAATTCCTACACTGACGTGGGCGCCGTGCGTGCCGACGAGCACGAAAAAGCTTGATAAAAATGCGCTCGTCTGCATCGTCGCTCCTTCATGGACGTAATGGATGAACTCGCGAATTTCAACCGTAATAAACCCCACCCCAAGCAGAAGCGTCACGAGCAGCCAGGCAATCAGCCCGCTCATGCGGCCGCGGCGCATTTCAAAAATGGCCAACCCACATGTGAAACTGCTCGTCAACAGCAACAACGTTTCGATCAAAACGTCTTTTACCTCAAACAGCTCCGCTGCCGTCGGCCCCGAGCCGGTCCGTTGGAACAAGACGAGATACGTCGCAAACAGCGTCGCAAACAGCGCGACTTCCGCCCCGAGGAAAATCCAGAAACCCAATATGTTCAACCGACTTTCTTGCGTCCGATACTCCAGCGGCACCGTTTCCTCATAGCGATGTGCAGCTTCTCCCATTCGTCACGCCCCCTTCCGCGCCGCTCGTTCCATCCGTTTGATTTCGTCAACCGGAATATGGTAGCCATCATCGTCTTCAAATGAGCGGAGAATCAATCCAAGCACAATGAACAACGCACCAACGATAGCCAACGCAAACCACTTGAACACAAGGCCGAACCCGGCGACGAAAAACGCCACCGACATCCAAAACGGGCGTCCTGAGTTGCTTGGCATATGG
>NZ_LDPD01000028.1:136273-138838 GCF_001026865.1 Geobacillus sp. ZGt-1
TCTTCTTCTTTCACGTGGAAGCCGCCATACTTTTTCTTCATCACCCAATACGCGTCCACATCTTCGACAACCGGCGTCACCGGGAAATTGTAATGCACCGGCGGCGACGCGGTCGCCCACTCAAGCGTCCGTCCGTTCCACGGGTCGCCGGTCATGTCGCGCTCGCCGTAGCGGGCGCTGTAATAAATGTTGTAACAAAGCACGATAAACCCGATGCCCATCAACACCGCCCCGACCGTCGCGACGACGTTGAGCGGCGTCCAGCCGAGACCAGCCGAGTACGTGTACATGCGGCGCGTCATCCCCATCAACCCTAGGAAATACATCGGGAAGAAGCAGATGTTAAAGCCGATCATAAACAGCCAAAACGTCCACTTGCCAAGCCGTTCATTCAAGATATGGCCGAACATTTTCGGATACCAATAATGCAAACCGGCAAAGCAGGCGAACACCGTACCCGCGATCAACACGTAATGGAAATGGGCAATCAGAAAATAGCTGTTATGGTATTGATAATCGGCCGCCGCCATCGCCAACATAACCCCCGTCACGCCGCCGATGACGAAGTTCGGAATGAACGCCAGCGACCAAAGCATCGCCGTCGTAAAGCGGATCTTCCCTTTTCGGAGCGTAAACAGCCAGTTAAAAATTTTCACCCCGGTCGGAATGGCGATCGCCATCGTCGTGATCGAGAAGGCAGAGTTCACGGCCGGCCCTGCGCCCATCGTAAAGAAGTGGTGCACCCAGACGATAAAGCTTAAAAACGCAATGCCCACGATCGAACCGACCATCGCCTTATAACCGAACAGCCGTTTCTGCGCAAACGTGCTGACCACTTCCGAGAAAATGCCGAACGCCGGCAAAATGACGATATACACTTCCGGATGGCCCCAAATCCAGAACAAGTTCGCCCAGAGCATCGACATGCCGCCGTTGGCCATCGTGAAAAACTGCGTATCAAACAGCCGGTCAAACGTCATGAGCGCCAAGGCGACCGTCAACACCGGGAAGGCGAAAATAATGAGCACGCATGTGATGAGAATCGTCCACGTAAACATCGGCATGCGCATCAATGTCATGCCCGGCGCGCGCATTTTTAAAATCGTGACAAGGAAGTTGATCCCGGTCATCAATGTTCCGATCCCGGAAATTTGTAAAGCGACAGCGTAATAGTTGTTGCCGACGCCATGGCTGAACTCATTCCCCGCGAGCGGGAAATACGCCGTCCAGCCGGCGTCCGGCGATCCGCCGATGACAAAGGAAATGTTAAACAGCATGGCCCCGAAGAAAAAGAGCCAAAAGCTTAACGCATTCAAATATGGAAACGCGACATCGCGCGCCCCGATTTGCAGCGGAACGACAATGTTCATCAAACCGATGATGAACGGCATCGCCATAAACAAGATCATAATCGTCCCGTGCGTCGTAAATATTTCATTGTAATGTTGCGCGTCAAGAAACTTCATGTTCGGCGCGGTCAGCTGCGCCCGCATCAAAAGCGCATCGACGCCGCCGCGGAAGAGCATCAAAACTGCGCAAATAATGTACATGACGCCAATCTTTTTATGATCCACCGTCGTGAGCCATTCGTTCCACAGCCATTTCCATTTTTTAAAATATGTCAACACAAACACAATGCCGACCATCGTCAAGACGATGGCGACATCGGCGGCATAAATGAGCGGCTCACCCGTGACAAAAAACTCGCTCCATTTCATCTTTCGCTCCTCCTTTCCTACTCCCCATGATGGTGACTGTTTGTCATCGCTTCATCGCTTTNATCGTCGTTTTTCATTGGCTTTCCATTTGCATGATGGCTGTTTTGTTTCGCATGGTCAATCCATTGTAAGTGGGTGTTCGAAAACGTCATTCGCCCAACAAGCCCCGGTTTTAAAATTTGTGTATATTTTTTCTCATCGAGCTTCGGGGCGGTTTGTTTCACTTCATTTACCCATTTGCGGAAGTCCGTTCCCGTTTGTGCGACGACCTCAAACTCCATATGGGCGAACTTTTCCCCGGAAAAGTTGGCGCTCCGCCCCATGTAGGAACCGGGCTTATCGGCTTGCAAAATCAGCTCTGTCTCCATGCCGTCCATCGCATATTTTTGCCCACCTAATTCCGGCACCCAAAACGAGTTCATCGGCCCGACCGAAGTCAGCTTAAACTTGACCGGCACACCGGCTGGAATATGGACGTAGTTGACCGTTTCAATGTTTTCTTCCGGATAGCTGAAAATCCATTTCCAGTTCGCCGCCGTCACATGGATCGTGATCGGTTTCACTTTCTCGGTCGGCGGCTTTTCCAACGCAAACGTCGCCTTCACTGTTGGAACAGCGAGCGCAGCGACAATCAAAATTGGAATGGCCGTCCAGACGACTTCAAGCAACGTGTTCCCTTCCTCATCCGGCGGCTCATAGCCGGCATTTTCCGGCTTCTCGCGATAACGAATGAGAAAAACGGCAAATAACGTAAATACAACAACAATAATGAACAACATAAAGCCGACAGACCACATGATCAAATCATACTGCATGCGCGCCACCGGCCCTTGCGGATTGAGCACGG
>NZ_LDPD01000028.1:139779-145962 GCF_001026865.1 Geobacillus sp. ZGt-1
CGTGCGCTCCACGCAGCCCCCAAGCAAAAACAAAAACGGCAAAACCAGCACCGCGCGCCATCTCGCCCGTTTCATCGCTATCGGTCCTCCCTCTTCCGCCCCAACCATTTCGGGGCCTTCCATGCATTTTCTTTTGTCTCTACCATATCAAAATTGAAAATGTTTGAAACGAATGAGCGAAAAAGTTCATAAATCAGCAAAACATTTGTCACAAACTGTTCAATCATTGTTCAACAAATCGCCACTTGTTTTCCTCGTTTAGGGAAATATTGATGAGAAAGGAGAGTTGCGGAAAAGCCCGCCATAAAACAAGACAGCTGAATTCTTTATGAAAAAGAACCCAGCTGTCCTTCGTTCGTTTGAATGGCATATCCTTGTTGCTGCAACTGTTTACGAATGCGTGGGTTTAACGTTTGCCACATCCATTGTTCATACAACGCCTTTTTCTCTCCAGGCAATAAATAGTAGTGTCGGCCGGCCTGGCGGCGCGCCCGCTCGGTGACATCATAGAGCGCTAACGCAGCGGCGACGGAAATGTTAAAGCTTTGCACAAAGCCGTACATCGGAATGACAAACGTTCCGTCCGCCAAGCGGAGCGCCTCTTCCGACACGCCGCTATGCTCGTTGCCAAACAACAGCGCTGTCGGTTGGGACAGATCGATGTCGGAAACCGGAATCGTCCCCTCACCAAGATAGCTTGCATACACTTGATACCCTTGACTTTTCAAATCGGCAATGGCCGTTTTGATATCTGGCTTATGGTGGAGCGTCAGCCACTGATCGGCATAGCGCGTCACAAGCCGGTTCGGCGAAAACGGCGCCTTTCCCGTCACGATATGAACGTCTTGAACGCCAAACGCTTCAGCCGTCCGCAGCACCGCCGCTTGGTTATGCGGGTCATCGACCGCTTCGATCAAGACGGTAATATAGCGGGTGCGCTCATTCAAAACCTCATACATCCGCCGAAGCCGCCTTGGCAAAATCATTTCCCAAACCGGACGCGTCGATTCGGTGATCAGCCCTTCTTGCCGCAGCTGTTCCAAAAATGATGTCTCTTCCCGTTCTTCCACAACGCATCCCCCTTTCCAAGCCTAGCGTATTCTGTGTTTCCCATTGTACAAAATGACAGGATGCCAAGGCAATTCATGTATTTTTAAATACTATTCAGATTATTAAATATATAATAACTTGAAAACATTGCTCATTTACAACCTCTTTATCTATCGGTTAGTATTATAATGTAAGCGCTTCAAAAATACTTTTTCAAAAAATATTATTTATTATCAAGCTGTTTAACCTTGCTGAACAGCAAGAAGCGCCGAGCGCATTCGGCCGGCTGACAAAGCGCGGCATTCCGGGCGCGGCCTTGATCGCCACTGCGCTTGTCATGCTTGTCGGCGTATATTTGAACTACGTATCTGAAAAAGTGTTCCAATGGGTGACAAGCATCGCCACATTCGGCGCCATTTGGACGTGGGCGGTCATTTTGCTGTCCCAGCTGAAATTCCGCAAACAGTTGAGCGCGGAACAAGCACAACGTCTCACGTTCAAACTTCCGCTTTATCCATACAGCTCATACGTGTCGCTTGCCTTTTTGATCGGCGTTGCCGCCCTAATGGCGTATTTCCCGGATACGCGCATCGCTTTGATCATCGGCCCAGCCTGGCTGCTGCTTTTGACGGCCGTATACTTCGCCAAAGGAATGCATCGTCGCCAGCATGGCCAAGCCGAAGAAAAGCAAGCTGGATGACAAGTCCGATCAAAAGAGAGGGTGTCCCCATCCTTGCGGGACACCCTCTTTCTAAAACAAAAAGCAGGAAATGTGCAATCGCAGACCCCATCCTTCCGATCGGTCTATTTCCGTTTGGATCATGACTCGCTTTCACCCTCCAATCCTTTCATTCATCAACCGCTATGTAGGCTTGGCGCGGATGATTCGGCTGATCCGGGTATTTTAAGCGGATTTTCCCTTCCTCCAACAGCTTTCCTAAATAATTGTTGCGCAATCCATCCGGCGTTCGTTCGAGCAGCTCAGCCAGCTCTTTCAGGCGCAGCGGCCGCTCGCGGCATAACCGAATGATCAATTGTTCCATGACCGCTGGAGCCAACCGTTTTTTTCGCCGTGCCAATTCTGCCATCTTCCATAGCCGTTCGTCGATCGTTTCCCCTTTTTCGTTGCTGTCATGCATACTGATGTCGTTGTTTATGGAGCTAAGCAAGCTATTTACGAACTCCAGTCCATTATTTATAGAGTTCAACGTTATATTTACGGAGTCAGACTCGTTTTTTATGGAGTTCGACCCGCTGTTTACGGAGTTTTTGGTTATATTTACGGAGTTTTCTTCATTGTTAACGGAGTTTGTGTCTATACTTACGAAGTTTAGTTCGTTAGTTATAAAGCTCTCGGTTTCCTGTCCGCTGCCCGCATCCAGCCATTCGGGTTCCGGCTGTTCCAGCTGTCCAGCCGGTTCTGTTTCCATTGTTGCGCTAATTTCAGCTGGAAATTGCAGCGGACACAACACAACGATTGTACGGTCTGGATTCGTTTGCTGCGAGATATCGATCGGGCAAGCAAGCGCCTGTTCCTGCATATCGCACATTCGCTTGAGGCCCGATCCCGCGCGTTTGCATACGTCGATCAGCAAAAACATTTTAAAAATATTCGGGTTGCGCAAATTGCTCGTATGCCCCGCCATTGCCGCTTCAATCGGGATGCGAAACCGTCCCGGGTTGGCAAAGCGAAATGAACGATCCTCTTTTTCGACGGTGATGCCGCCTTCCTCCCCATAATCGGCATGAACGAGCGCATTGACGAGCGCCTCGCCAAGCAGAGCGCGCCCTTCATCCGACCAAACGTGACGCTCCAGCTCAGCCAACACGCGAAAATAAAAATCGTAAATGTTGCCCGACCATGTGCCGTCTTGTGATGTGAACCGCTTCGTCCATCCTGCCGCTTCACCGTCAGTGTGCTCTCGATATTCCAAAAAGTATTGCGGCAGCACCTCGGTGATGATCCGCTCCTCACTGAACATCAACAATCCCGCGAGCGTCAGCCCTTCTTTGCTGCTGTCGCGCAGCTTGCCCCACGCGCCGATTTTGTATAAAAATTCTTTTGTCTCGAGCCCGTTCCACGGATGGCCCGGTTTCACCCGAGCAAACCGCTCGCGGTAATGGCTGACGGTCTCGAAATTGAGCTCACTTAAGCTGTAATGCTCTAAAATCAGGCTGTCTGCCAGCGCATGGGGGCGTTCATGAAACGAATTTGTATATTTATTCACTCCCGATCTTCCTTTGACGTTATTTTTGCAAAACAGTTTGATTCTCTTTTTCTATTGTACCATCTTTCCTTCTCCTTGCGGATAGTTGCCAAAAAAAGAAAACGGTTGTGGATATGTGGAATAGTTCGCCCGATAAAAGGAAAACTACAGAAGACAACATTGACATGCAAGGAGGAGGTAATCATGTCGTCCCTTCCTTCCACCGTAGAGCCTTACTGGCGCGACTCCGTTTCGCTTCCGTCGTTTCCGAAGCTCGATGCGGACATTTCCGCCGACGTCGCAGTCATCGGCGGCGGCATTTCCGGGATTACAACAGCGTATTTGTTGTCGGCGCAAGGGGCGCGCGTCGCCCTTCTGGAAGCCGACCGGCTCCTGAACGGCACGACCGGCCATACGACAGCGAAAATCACCGCCCAGCACGATCTCGTCTATGATGAATTTCTCAACCATTTCGGTGCAGAAAAGGCGCGACTCTATTATGACGCCTGCATGGACGCACTCCAGTTTATCCGCCGCACGATCGAAGAACAACAAATAGACTGCGACTTTTGCGAGCAAGATGCCTATATTTATACGATGTCTTCCTCTTCTTTCCAAAAACTAGTGAAAGAATGGGAAGCGTACGAACGGCTCGGCATTGACGGCGCCTTCGTTGAGTCGATCCCGCTCCCGCTGCCGGTGGCGGCAGCGGTCGTGATGAAGAGGCAGGCGCAATTTCATCCGCTCAAATATTTGGCCAAACTCGTCGATTCGATCACACAGGCTGGCAGCGCCATTTACGAACACACACCAGCGGCGGATATTGAACAAGGAAAAAGGATGACAGTCATTACGCGAGACAAAAAACGGGTTGAGTGCGACCATGTCGCCGTCTGTTCTCACTTTCCGTTTTACGACGGCGGGTTTTACTTTTCGCGCATGTACGCTGAACGGTCGTACGTATTGGGAGTGACGATCACTGAACCGTACCCGGGCGGCATGTATTTAAGCGCCGATGAACCGAAACGCTCGATCCGCTCCGCAGCGGCAGGCAGCGAGACGCTTATCCTAATTGGCGGCGAAAACCATAAAACCGGCCAAGGCGTGCCGACGATGCGTCATTACGAGGCGCTGTCCTCGTTCGCTTCGCAGCTGTTTACGGTGAACGACATCCGTTACCGTTGGTCCGCCCAAGATTTGACGACGCTGGACAAAGTGCCGTACATCGGCCCGATGACGGCAGGGACGCCAAACATTTATGTCGCGACAGGGTACCGGAAGTGGGGGATGACGAACGGGACGGTCGCCGGGATGCTTTTGTCTGACCTCATCCTCGACCGCGACAACCGATACCGCGACTTGTACTCCCCGTCGCGCTTTTACGCTGATCCAAGCATGAAGCAGTTTTTCACGACAAACCTTGACGTCGCCAAACATTTGCTGGAGGGAAAGATCGAACCGGTTGTCCGCCGGCCGCAAGATTTGACGCATGGCGAAGGGGCGGTTGTCTCGGTCAACGGAAAGCGGGCTGGCGCCTATAAGGACGAAGCCGGGGTGCTCCATGTCGTCGACACGACGTGCACCCATATGGGTTGCGAGCTGGAGTGGAACAGCGGCGACCGGACATGGGACTGCCCATGTCATGGCTCGCGCTTCTCGATCGATGGCGATGTGATCGAAGGACCGGCGAAACAGCCGCTCGCGCGCATTGAACTTGATGACGCGAAGTGACGCGCTGACGCAGGACGGCGGCGCGTGCAGAACATCGTCGCAATCGGCATGTCGACCTTGAGTTCCAATGGGGGTTGGGAGCGTATGTTCCTAACCCCCTTATCGTTTTCATTTGCCGATAGCGCATTTCATGATAAGATGAAAATTAGAGTGGACTGCATGTTGTATGATGTTTTCGGGAGGGATGACGCATGGACCTTGAACCGATTTTTCTCACCCCTGTCTTCCAAGAACGGATTTGGGGCGGCACGAAGCTCGCCGAACGATTCGGCTACGACATTCCGTCTTCGCAAACAGGGGAATGCTGGGCGGTGTCCGCCCATCCGCACGGGCAGACGGTCGTCGCCCGCGGACCGTTTGCCGGGATGACGCTCGGACAATTATGGGAGGAACGCCGCGATTTGTTCGGCCACTTCCCGTCTGACCGCTTCCCGCTGTTGACGAAAATTTTGGACGCCAACGCCGACTTGTCAGTCCAAGTCCACCCGGACGATGAATACGCCAAAACGCATGAAGGCGGAGAACTCGGCAAAACGGAGTGTTGGTACATCATCGACTGCAAGCCGGGCGCTGAGCTCATTTACGGCCATTACGCCGAGACGAAGGAGCAGCTGCGCGCGATGATGGAAGCGGGGGAATGGGATCGTTTACTTCGGAAAGTGCCGATCCGCCCCGGCGACTTCTTCTATGTCCCAAGCGGCACGATCCACGCCCTTTGCGAAGGGACGCTCGTCCTTGAGACGCAGCAAAGCTCAGATACAACCTACCGCGTCTACGATTACGACCGCGTCGACAGCCAAGGGCGGAAGCGCGAGCTTCATCTCGAGAAAGCGATTGACGTCACGACCGTCCCGCATCGCGACATCGATGTCCACCCCCATGTCGCCGAATTTCCCGGCGCGACGGTGACGGCCTTCGTGGAAGGAGACTACTTCGGCGTCCAAAAATGGGACGTCCATGACGCGTTCGCGTCAGAACAGACGAAACCGTTTCTCATCGTCAGCATCCTCGAAGGCGAAGGCGAGCTTGTCCGCAAAGGACAGACATACTTGCTTCGCCGGGGCGACCATTTCATTTTGCCGCATCAATTCGGCCGTTTCACCATTCGCGGCTCCCTCCAGGCGATCGCGTCGTGGCCGCGGACAGGCAAATAAACGCGGGTGTCCCAAAAGGCTGTCTGTCTTCAGGATAGACA
>NZ_LDPD01000028.1:145974-151022 GCF_001026865.1 Geobacillus sp. ZGt-1
CTGATCCTTTTGGGACACCCGTTCTCATTACTGTTGTACATAGAAACAAAATGACCGAATGGTGTTCCATTTAAGGGGCGTCGCCTTTTTGGATCAGCCCCTTCTTTTGTCGAAAATATTAACGGAAGAATTGTTTTCCTATTTGGCCAAGACGGTATACGGACGCAATATGCCGCGCCGTTTGTGTCACATAATGTTCTGCCTGCTCCAACGCTTTTTCAAGCGGCACGACGCCGGGCACGATCGTAAACAGCGCGGCGATGCCGATGACGGGGACGCCGAACTGTTTCGCTGTCTTGGCGACGCCGATCGGCGTTTTGCCGAACACCGTCTGTCCGTCAATCCGCCCTTCGCCGGTGATGACCAAGTCAGCGTCTTTGACGCGCTCCGCGAGCTGAACCGTCTCGATCACAATCTCTACGCCGCGCTTTAGCTCGGCCGGGAGAAACGCGAGCAGTCCCGCCCCCAACCCGCCGGCCGCACCCGCTCCCGGGATGTCGCCGACTTGTTTGCCGAGATCGCGTCGGATGACATCTGCGTAATGCGCCAAATTCCGGTCGAGAACGGCGACCATGTCCGGTGTCGCCCCCTTTTGCGGACCGAAAATGGCCGACGCTCCGTTCGGACCGGTAAGCGGGTTGTCGACGTCGCACGCCACGTCAATGCGGACTCCCCCAAGACGCGGGTCGAGACCGGAAAGGTCAATCGCATGCAAATCGGCCAGCGCGCCGCCGCCCGGACCGATGTCGCAGCCGTCTTCGTCCAAAAGCCTTCCCCCGAGCGCCTGCACCATGCCGGCCCCACCGTCGTTCGTCGCGCTGCCGCCAATGCCGATGATGAGGTGGGTGGCGCCGGCATCCAGCGCTGCAAGGATCAACTCCCCTGTCCCTCGCGTCGTCGTCACCAATGGGTTGCGCCGGTCGCGCGGGACAAGGTGCAGCCCTGAGGCGGCGGCCATCTCAATCACCGCCGTCTTCCCATCGCCAAGCAAACCAAAAAACGCCCGCACCGGCTCGCCGAGCGGCCCGGTCACTTCCGTTTCGACGATGCGGCCGCCGGTCGCATCAACGAGCGACCGCACCGTCCCTTCCCCGCCGTCGGCCATCGGCACCTTAACGTATTCCCCCTCCGGAAACACCGTGCGAAACCCACGCTCGACCGCCTCGGCGACTTCGAGCGCAGAAAGGCTTTCTTTAAATGAATCAGGGGCAATAACGATTTTCATTCTTTTTCCCTCCTCTTTTGTCTCCATCCAAACCTTGAAAACGAAAAGTCATCGGAAACGGCTGTCTTGGCACAAACGATGACAATAGCCTCCACTATAAGTTGTTCGCCAACCGAAGCGCTGCTTCCTTTGAGCGCAAACAAATCGCCAACATACTTACGCCACGAACAAGCCATGGCTGCTCGTAGCCGTCATAAGCGGGAAAAGAGAAGCGCCAAACACCTCAGCCGCCGCAATCGTATTCGGATTCGGCGATATGATATTTCCGGCCTTTCCGTCGCCGACAACGCCGCAATCGCGCTAGCTGTACTGGAAGAACCACCTATGCTTTATCTGCTTCCCTTTTCATTCAGCGAAATAAGCACGATCCAGCTGTATAGTTCACGAAAGAACCGGCATCGATTGGAACCAACTTTCACTCAATATGTGTCAAATTTTGTGGAAAAAAGGCGAAAAACAATGCCATTTCGTCTATTTTCACAATTGTGTATATAGTACTATAATAGATGTAACCATATGTTCGTTTGTTCCAATTGGGAACATCTTGATTCTATAAAAAAGACGGTTTCCAAATTCACCGTTCGCCATCGCCGGCTNTAATCCGTATTTTTGCTGAAAGCCACTGGCATGTGAGCAGCCTTCCTTTTCTTTTTTTTGGAATCACTTCATCAACGCCGAAGTTGTCAGAGGTCAGATTTATAGGAGAGAGAGCTGTGATGTTACTCCGAGCACGACCGATGATTTTTGCTGTTTTTTCCGCATCCATTGTTGTTGTTTTTGTGTCAGAACCGCCTTCCTTCGATCGCACCTATGTCATCGCTTTGCTGTTTTATTGGCTGTTTTCCAGCTTGTATTCACACTTGCGCGTCATAGACAAAACGAAAAACAATATTCCCGTTGATTACGGCATTAACTATAGTTTATCGTTCGCCTTATTTGCCGGCCCGTTCGGGCTGTTTATCTTTGAAGCGTTGTTTCGCTTGACTGAACATATAGCAAAAAAATATTTGAAAACAGCGGAACCCGATGAATGGCTGCACACATTGTGCAACATCGGCTCGTTTGTGACGTTCAATTCGCTCGCGTTTGCCTTATACAATCTCCTTGGTCCGCTGTTTCAGTCTATTCCGTTCATTGGCTTCTGGCTGCTTTTATTCCTGCTCGTCATCGTCGTTTCCTTTTTGACTGACTGTTGCCTGATCATCATTTTTTATATAACCGGCGACATTCAGACACAGCGCGAGGCGTTGGATTTTATTAAGACGAGAAGCTGGATGGACATGGGAAAAACGGCGCTGACAAACGGTCTGTTATTTCTCTTTTTGCAAGAACAGCGGTGGGATATGCTTTTGAGCTTATTTTTGCTGAATTACTTCGTCAGCCGCTCGTTCTTTTCCAAATCGCAAAGCATCCAGCATAAACTAGAACGCGACCACTTCGAAAAAATGGCCTACACCGACTTTTTGACCGGCATCCATAACCGCGCCTACATGGATCAAACGATCGCCAAGCTAAACGGATCCGGTGAATGGATTGGCGTCGTCGTCGCCGATATCGACAATTTTAAAACGATCAACGACACGTATAACCATGCCGTCGGCGACGAGGTGATCCGCCATTTCGCCTCAACCTTGAAACAGTTTCTCAAAGAGGGCGATTTTTTGTTCCGCAGCGGCGGTGAAGAATTTACGATGTTTTTGCGTAATCGCACATTTGAAGAGAGCGTCCGGCTTGTCGAGGAGATTCGAGAAGCAGTGCGCCATAGCACTGTGTTGGTCGATTATATGGCGGCAAAACGTCCCATTGCCTATACGTCGTCGTTCGGTCTTTACTTTTGTCAAGCAGAAGGAACGATGTCAATTGAAAAAGCGTACATTTATGCCGACCATTTATTGCTCCGTTCGAAAGAAAGCGGCAAAAATAAAGTATCAGCCCAATGCGGGGGAGTTGCATAAATTAGGCGGCTCTCCCCTGACTTTTCCTTAGCGCAACCCTCTTTTCCTGCTATATTTCCCTAAACGTCATTTGGCATAACACCTTAATCAAGATTCGCGATCTGTCAAACCAATGCGGCGCCCCTTGAGTGAATAACCTAAAAATTCCTTAATTGAAAAAGATTTCCATAAAATAATGAGACCGCTTCATCATTACACAAACGGTGATTGATGAAGGATAGCCGTTGTGCTGCATTGGCGGCAACGGCTATTTGAATCAAATGTCTCATACTTTATCCCCCATATTCAACCGTAATGGATAAATCTGCGATAGAACGTCTTCATCCCATCATGAAACTAAGAAATGGAAAAACCCCATTTACTTATGATACGGTTCCCCGCGGTTAATGCGAAATGCGCGGTAAATTTGCTCGAGCAAAATGAGGCGCATCAGCTGGTGTGGAAACGTCATTTTCGAAAACGACAGCGTCTCATCGGCGCGCGCCATCACTTGTTTGCTTAAGCCAAGCGAGCCGCCGATGACGAACACCACTTTGCTTTTGCCGTAGGTGGCGAGCTCATCGAGACGGGCGGCGAATTGCTCGGACGATTGCATCTTCCCTTCAATCGCGAGCGCGATGACGTGAGCGTCATGCGGAATTTTCGCCAGCAGCCGTCCTCCCTCGCGCTCTTTGATTTGTTCCTCCTCAAGTTCGCTCGCCCGCTCCGACGTTTTTTCATCAGCGACTTCGATGATGTCGATTTTGGCGTATGCGGACAGACGCTTTGTATATTCATTAATTCCAGCGATTAAATATTTTTCCTTCAATTTACCCACAGCGACAATGGAAATATGCACAAACAACCCCTGCCTTATAAACAGCTTATCAACAAGATTTATCCACATATACACAACACATATCCACATGTTGTGAAAAAACTGTTATCCTCCTACGACATATACAGCTTGTTTCGAGCAAAAATAGCACTGTTTTTCGCTGTTGTCCACAGGCAGGAGATCCGGCGCCTGTTCCGTTTCATCTACATATTGATCAATAGCGATGTCGACATGTTCTTCACATGTGAATATCATCATTCTCGCCCCTCTCCTTGTGGAAAAAAGAAGGAGCGTTTTCGCTCCCTCCATTCGTTTAATACGACTCACGCGCCAGCTTCATCGTGACCGTGCGTTTTTTCCCATCACGATAAAACGTGACTTCCATCCGGTCGCCGATCGATTTTTTCGTATACAAATATTTGCGCAAATCAAGCACGTTGCGGATTTTTTCGCCGTCAAGCGCCACGATGACATCAAACTGTTTNNNNCCCGCCTGTGCGGCCGGCGACATCGGCACGACTTGAATGACCGCCGCTCCTTCCGTTACGTTCGGCGGCAAATGGAGCGTCGCCTGCAAATGGTACGATGGGATGTCGCTCAGCGAGCGAAGTTCAACGCCCATGTACGGACGGCGCACTTGTCCGTATTTTTCCAAGTCCGAAATGATCGGAATGGCCGTGTTGATCGGGATCGCGAACCCGATGCCTTCAACCGCCTCTTGGGCGATTTTCATCGAGTTGATGCCGATGACTTGCCCTTTGATATTGACAAGAGCGCCGCCGCTGTTGCCCGGGTTGATCGCCGCATCTGTCTGCAATACTTCTGCGTTCCAGTCTGGAGCGCCGTCTTGGTCCAAATCGACTTCGACCGTCCGGTTCGTTCCGGAAATAATGCCTTGTGTCACCGAGCCGGCAAACTGCAAACCGAGCGGGTTGCCGATGGCAATGACTGGCTCGCCTGGCTTCACCGTATCGGAGTTGCCGAACTGGGCGACTTTTTTCACATGCTTCGCGTCAATTTCCAAGACGGCTAAATCCATAAGCACATCACT
>NZ_LDPD01000028.1:151046-165630 GCF_001026865.1 Geobacillus sp. ZGt-1
CGTCCCATCTTTGAGGCTCACTTCGAGCTGACTGGCGTTTTCAACAACATGATGGTTCGTGACGATAAACGCCCGGCCTCCCGCTTTCTTGTAAATGACGCCCGATCCGACGCCAGCCTCGCCTCCTTGCGACCAGAAGCTGGCTTCTTGAATGTTGACAACGCCGACAACCGCATCCGACACTTGGTCGATCGCCTTTGTCACCGCCGTCGTCACATCTACGGAAACACTCTGCCGAATCGGTGGAGTTCCATTTTCCTCTGTTTTTGGCTCTTCCTCTGCTCTTTGATTCGGCACAACATCATACGGGAGGATATCCCAACGGGAAAGCGCCGGAATGGACATGAGGACGAGCAGCCCTCCTAACACGGCGCCGACAAGCGCGGAAACAAACGATCCGCTGCGCCGCTTCCTCCTCGTTTGTTCGTACGGCTCATAATGGTCGTCGTAGTATCCCATGCTCACCCTCCTTTCCACATTCGTCTCCATCCCTCATTATAATCATGAACAGGAGAAAAAATCCAACAAATGTATCTCCCTCAGTTTCGGCAAAACGGGCTTTATACATACGCTAGTGCCGTCGCCCGACGCGGATCGGTATCATACAAACGAAAGCGGGCGCCGACCGCTAAGCCTTTCTGTTCCAACACTTGCGTCACGGTCATGCGCGCCAGCTCTTTCATATTGTTATCTTGGCTCAAATGGGCCAAATAAATTTGCTTTGTCCGGTCGCCGATCACGTCAGCAAGCGCCAAACCCGCTTCCTCATTCGAAATATGGCCGACATCGCTTAAAATGCGGCGCTTGACGCTCCATGGATATCTCCCCATCCGCAGCATGCCGACGTCATGATTGCTTTCAAACACGAACACATCCGCGTTTTCAATCGTCTTTTTGATCCGCTCGCTCACATAGCCGGTATCGGTGAGCAACGCAAGCTTTTTCCCTTCATAGTGGAAAACGTAAAACATCGGCTCGGCGGCGTCGTGAGAGACGCCGAACGATTCGACGTCAACATCGCCGAACGTCCTTACCGCGCCGAGCGGAAAGACAAATTTTTGCTCGGGCGGAATGTCGCCGACCGTTTGTTCCATCGCCCGCCACGTTTTTTCATTGGCATACACCGGCAGCCGATACTTGCGGGCAAGCACCCCGAGCCCTTTAATATGGTCGCTATGTTCATGGGTGACAAGCAGCGCATCAAGCTGCTTTGGATGGCGGCCGATCTCAGCAAACAACTCCTCAAGCTGCTTGCCGCTCAAACCGGCGTCAACAAGCAGGCGCTGGCGGTCTGTCTCAATGTAAAAGGCATTGCCGGTGCTGCCGCTGGCCAGCACACTAAATCGCATCGTCATGTTCTTTCACTCCAGCACATTTCCTTGATCATTGATCACTTGCCCTTCAAACGCATTGACGAAATAGTCTTCCTTCCGATTGACAACAATATGCCAAGTTGGAGTCAACACTTGGGATGCAGTAAATTGAACAAGCCCGTAATAGCCAAGCTCCACTTTCGTGACGCGGTCGCCCGGCTGCAAATGCCCTTTTCGGTACAACGTCTCAATGGCTTTAATCGCCGGGACGATATCTTGCTTCCGCTCGTACTTTTCCAAGTCGCTGAGCATCGTCTGTTCATACGACAGCGCTTCCCGTCTCCCGTTGACATGGATGACGAGCTTGCTGTTTTCATTGCCGTAAATCATCTTGCCGTCATACATTTGGTAGCAGGTCAAGATTCCTTGTTTTTCATCAAACGACCAAAAGGCATATTGCCCGCCGCCGATGATGTAGCGCTGCAAAAACTCACGCAGCTGGTATGGATCGTCAATCGGCAGCGCAACCGGATCGATGAACGTCCCTTTGACTTTCGTTTCTCCTTCGATTTTCACTTTTTGCCCGGGCAGCTTTTTTACATCCGCCATGGTGAATGAGCGGCTTTTGCCGCTGACATACGCCGCTTTCGTCACTTCTTTAGGCAGATCCACATACGTAATGCCGTTCGCCTCAAGCTGCTCTTCAATCGTCGTTTCCAAAATGACATCGAGCTGGCTGCTGTTTCGTTTTTCCATAAACTGATAGCCTAAAAAGCAGTCGAGGATGAGGAACACGATAATAAAAATCGTCTTCGTTTTACTCCAGTCCATTTGTTCCCCCTCCTCCCGCCTCATCGCCCATGTTTACCTTTTTCCACGTTTGTCCGTACAAGTAGAACCATGCCGGTTCAAGGCGGATGACTTTTTCCCGCTCCGGATCTTTGATGAGCTCATAGCCGATGGCGATATCTTTGATGAGCGATTTGCGAACGCCTTTCGTCTGTTCGAACCAGTTGACGACCTCATGGCCGGACGGCAGCGTTTTTGGTGTGCGGTTGCGATCCGCGATTTCAAGGCGGAAGAGCGGACGCTGGTATTTCATCAAATCGGACGCTCCCCACGTCTCCACGATTTCTGACATGCCGTATTCATTAAAGACTGGATAGCCGTTGACGACAAGCCGGAACGTGACTTTTCGATCCTCCTCGCTCCAGCGGGCGAAATGATACAGATCCGTCCAACCGCCATGCTCATTGACGAAATCAATGCTTTTTTGGATGATATGGGTTTCTTGCTCCGTTTGTCCCATATTCGAGACGCGCGCCGCTGGATTCACATACAGCAGCATCCGTTGAAGAAAATCGACGTCCATCAGCCGCGAACCGTCTGTATATTCTTCGCCAAACGGAATCAAATCTTTTTTGACAAAGCTTGGATCGCTAAAGAGCGCTTCTTTAAACTTGTCTGCGTCCAGCTCGTCGGTATAATATTGCAGACTGCTGAGCACCACTTCTTTTTCCGGCAAATACAACTGCTTCGTTTCGCTGACCGGATAAGCGAAATAACGCGGAAAATGGCTCGCTTCTTTCGCCAGCCGGCCGATCGCCGATAAGGAGGCATCGCTGGCAATCGCCTTGTAAATTTTGCGCTTGTCGGTCGCGATGAAGTAGATGGGGAACTCGTCCTTCCCGCCGAGCGGGACGAGCAGGCGGTCAAACGCCAAGCCGTCGAGCCCCCTGTCATCGATCGTGAAAATCAATCGGTATATGTCGATCGGCACCTCATCGGGGTAAATGATCTCAAGCCGCTCTTTGCCGTTTAAAAACGATAAAAACTTCCCTTGCGGAACAGAAGACGAAACATCTTCGAAATCATCAAGCGTCCATCTTCTCATTTCTTTCAGCACTTCATTTTTCTCTTCGTCTTTCGTCACAGCATAGGGGACGCCGTTTTTATGAATGAGAATCTGCTTTGGCTGCACGACCATCGCTGTATCCACTTGCGTATTGCTCACGGAGACGTGTTGAATGTATTCGTCGTTTTGCAGCACGTCGTATTTCGGATGATATGTCCATAAGGCAAACGTTAAGGTAATGCTGATGAGCACAAGCAACGTCAACACGATGGTTTTGATCGTTTCATACATCGCACCAGTCATCCTTTTGCTCGCGTTCTAGCGGCAGCGTAAAATAAATCGTCGTTCCTTTATGCTCCTTGCTTTCTGCCCAAATCGTCCCGCCATGGGCAAGAACGACTTCTTTGGCAATGGCCAGCCCAAGCCCCGTACCGCCCAATTTGCGCGACCTGGCCTTGTCGACCCGGTAAAACCGTTCGAAAATTTTTGCCAAGTCGGCTTTCGGAATGCCGACTCCTTCGTCGCTGACGCTGACAATAATTTCATCAGCAAGTTTGCGGACGCGAAATGTAATCGTCCCTCCTTGCGGAGAGTACTTCAAAGCGTTCGAAATAATGTTGTCTAACACTTGCGTAATTTTATCTTCATCAACTTCAATAAAAATCGCCTCGCGCGGAATTTTGCGAACGAACCGGATGTTGTCGCTTTTCGTCAACTCAAATCGGTCAATGACTTTATGGAAATAGGCTGAAAAATTGATCCACGTTTTCTTCAGCTTGTAGTCTTTGCTGTCGAGCTTGGACAGATGGAGCAAGTCGTTGACAAGCCGAATCATCCGTTCCGTTTCATTTTGCACGACTTGAATGAACCTCGGCGCGATGTCTTTATCTTGCCAAGCGCCGTCAGCGAGCGCTTCTAAGTAGCTTTTCATCGTGGTGAGCGGCGTGCGCAATTCATGCGACACATTGGCGACAAACTGCCGCCGCTCGCGGTCGATTTTTTCCTGTTCGGTAATGTCGTGCAAAACGACGATCAACCCGTTGACAAATCCGCCCTCTTTTTGAATCACCGATAACGACGCGCGCAAAATATACAGTTCCTCATCCGTGCTGAAATCTAAAATGAGCGAATCGCGCTCCTCAAGCAGCGTTTCAAACGTATACTGGTCGGCAATGCCAAGCACGTCGACGATCGAACTCGACAGCACTGTTTCACGTGAAACATTCAAAATGTTTAACGCTGCATCGTTAATGAGAATGACGCGCCCGCGACGGTCGGTCGCAATGACGCCATCAGTCATATGCGTCAAGACGGACTCGAGCTTGCGCCGTTCCCCTTCCGTCGTCGCCTGCGCTTCCTGCAGTTTTTTGGTCAGATTATTGAACGTCATCGCCAATTGGCCGATTTCATCATAGCCGTACACTTTGACCTTGCGGGAGAAATCTCCCCTCGTCATCGCCAGCGCTTGCCGGCGCATATCGGAAATCGGCCGGGTGATCGTGCGGGACAAAAAAATGCCGAGCACGGCGGTAATGGCGAGAGCGATCCCCGTCCCGGTCGCCAAAATCATATTGATTTGCCGCATTTGCGAAAAGACGTTTTCCATCGAGGCGATGACGTAAATGACACCTTTGATTTCGCCGCTCGTTTTGATCGGAGTCGACGAAATGTACATGCGATGACCTGTTTTCGAATCGAGCAGCATCCGGTCGACGATTTCGCCGGTGACGAGGGAACGTTTTACATAAATCTCGGTCGTCCGCTTTCCGACGATGTTTTGCATATACGGATTGGATGTCGCAAGCACTTTCCCTTTCTCATCGATGACGCGCACTTCGGAAATGTCTTGGGAAACGAAATCATGAAGAAGCGAACGGATGTCTTCTTCCAATGTCGGGCTTTTTTCATCGCGCTCCCGATTCATCGCCTGCTCGACGTTATAGGCGAGCAAGGTCACCCGTTCGTTTAATGAGTTTTTAAAGTTCTGCACAAGCTCCGTTTCCAGCTTGCGAACGAAGTACACGCCGATGATTTGCATGGCGACGAGAATCAGTAATACATAAATGATGACAAACTTAAAATGAATCGAACGGAATGGACCTACTTTTTTCATGCTGGCTCATGACTCCTGTTCCGGATTGCGCAAGTAATAGCCGACTCCCCGTCTTGTGACGATCCAATTCGGGTGGGAAGGGTTGTCCTCAATTTTTTCACGCAGACGTCTTACCGTCACGTCCACGGTGCGCACATCGCCATAGTAATCGTAGCCCCAGACGGTTTGCAGCAAATGCTCGCGCGTCATCACTTGGCCGATATGCTTCGCTAAGTAATGAAGCAGTTCAAATTCGCGGTGGGTCAGTTCAATTGTTTCCCCCCGCTTTTGCACGACATACGCGTCCGGACGGATGACGAGCGGGCCAATGACGATTTCATTTGTTTCGTTTTCTCCTTCTTCTTGGTTGGCCGTTTGCGCATGGCGGCGCAAGTTTGCCTTCACCCGCGCCAGGAGCTCGCGCGTGCTGAACGGCTTTGTCACATAATCGTCCGCACCAAGCTCCAACCCAAGCACTTTATCAATCTCGGAATCTTTCGCTGTCAGCATAATGATCGGCATATCATACTTTTTCCGCACTTCACGGCATACTTCCATGCCATCTTTTAACGGCAACATAATATCCAATAAAATCAAGTCCGGCATCGTTTCTTCAACTTTTTGCAGCGCTTCTTCGCCGTCGTAGGCGCAAATGACTTCATATCCTTCTTTTTGCAAATTAAATTGCAAAATATCGGCAATCGGTTTTTCATCATCAACGACTAAAATGCGTTTTTCCATCTCGCTCACATCCTTCCTTTTGCGATGGAATCCTATCATTACTAATTTACCATGTTATGAACATGAAATCATCCTTTGCCGATTGCCATTTTGAGGAGCCTATCAAAGAAAAAAGCATAGACGCGCGCGCATCTATGCCTGTCGTTTGCCTTGTTTATACGCTGCCTGCCACCGTCCACTGTTGCCGCTTACGCGTAGACGCTGCGGACGACGTTCGTTTGCGAACGGTCCGGTCCGACGGAGAAAATCGAAAGAGGGATGCCGGTGAGCTGGGAAATGCGCTCGACGTAATGGCGGGCGTTCGCCGGCAGCTCGTCTAGACTTTTCACCCCGGTGATATCTTCCGTCCAGCCAGGAAGTTCTTCATAAATCGGCTCGCATTCGGCCAACACTTTTAAGCTGGCTGGAAATTCTTCGAGCACTTGGCCGCGGTAGCGATAGGCGACGCAAATTTTCAACGTTTCAATGCCGGTCAACACATCGATCGAGTTAAGCGACAAGTCCGTAATGCCGCTCACCCGGCGGGCATGACGGACAACAACACTGTCAAACCAACCGACGCGGCGCGGACGGCCGGTCGTCGTCCCATACTCGCGGCCGACTTCGCGAATGCGGTCGCCGATTTCATCGTGCAGCTCTGTCGGGAACGGCCCGTCGCCGACGCGCGTCGTATAGGCTTTCGCCACCCCGACGACATGCTTGATTTTCGTCGGCCCGACACCGGCGCCGATCGTTACCCCGCCAGCGACTGGATTCGACGACGTGACAAACGGATACGTTCCTTGGTCAATGTCAAGCATGACGCCTTGCGCTCCTTCGAACAAGACGCGGCGCCCTTCATCGAGCGCATTGTTCAATACGACCGATGTGTCGCAGACGTATTTGGCGATGTGCTGGCCGTACTCGTAATACTCCTCAAAAATGTCCTCCAACCGGAAGCCTTCGACCCCGTACACTTTTTCAAGCAGCGTATTTTTCTCCCTCAAGTTGCGCTCCAGCTTTTCGGCAAACACGTCGCGGTCAAGCAAATCAACAATGCGGATGCCGATGCGCGCCGCCTTGTCCATGTACGCCGGCCCAATTCCTTTTTTTGTCGTGCCGATTTTGTTTGCCCCTTTCCGCTCTTCCTCAAGCTCGTCCAATTTCAAATGATACGGCAAAATGACATGAGCGCGGTTGCTGATGCGCAAATTATCAGTCGAAATGCCGCGCTCGTGCAAATACGAAAGCTCCGCAACGAGCGCCTTCGGATCGACGACCATCCCATTGCCGATGACGCAAATTTTATCTTTATAAAAAATGCCCGACGGGATCAAGTGCAGCTTATACTTTTCCCCGTTGAACACGATCGTGTGTCCGGCATTGTTTCCCCCTTGATACCGGGCAATCACTTCCGCATTTTCCGATAAAAAGTCCGTAATTTTCCCTTTCCCTTCATCGCCCCATTGCGTGCCGACAACAACGACTGACGACATGGCGAGCACCTCCAGTTTCCTCGGTCTAAACATTGTCAGTGTACCAGTTTTCAGCCATAAAGTCAATGAAACACGAACATTAAAAGAAAATATCGTCTTTTTTATTCGTTTATCAATGATCAGGAAGGCTCCCTCTTTAACGCCGCGGGTGTAAACGAGGAAATAGTCAAAGGCCAAAAGAACAAAAAGGCGCCCGCCGCCGGCAGCGCGGTCCGTCTTACGCCCCCGGTGGAATTTGCGCCTCATCGAAACGGCGCTCTAAGTTGACGAATTTATTGTACTCTTTAATAAAGGCGAGCTGCACCGTCCCGACCGGGCCGTTCCGCTGTTTGGCGATAATGATTTCGATGATGTTTTTGTTCTCGGAATCTTTGTTGTAGTAGTCGTCGCGATACAAAAAGGCAACGATATCAGCGTCTTGCTCAATGCTCCCCGATTCGCGAAGATCGGACATCATCGGCCGCTTGTCCTGGCGCTGCTCAACGCTGCGCGACAGCTGTGACAAAGCGATGACCGGCACTTCGAGCTCGCGGGCGAGCGCCTTTAACGAACGGGAGATTTCCGACACTTCCTGCTGGCGGTTTTCCCGGTTGCGCCCACTTCCTTGAATGAGCTGCAAATAATNGATCACCACCATGCCGAGGCCGCTTTCCTGTTTCAAGCGGCGGCATTTGGCGCGAATGTCGCTGACGCGGATGCTCGGCGTATCGTCAATATAAATGCCGGCGTTTGACAAACTGCCCATCGCCATCGTCAGCTTGCCCCAATCTTCCGGCGTCAGCTTGCCAGTGCGCAAGTTTTGGGCGTTGATGTTGCCTTCGGCGCAAAGCATCCGCATCACAAGCTGCTGGGCGCTCATTTCCAAGCTGAAAATCGCGACATTTTCGTTCGTCTTCGTCGCCACATTTTGGGCGATGTTTAATGCGAATGCCGTCTTCCCGACCGATGGCCGGGCGGCGACGATAATCAAGTCGCTGCGCTGAAATCCGGACGTCATCCGGTCGAGTTCAGTGAATCCGGTCGGGATGCCGGTGATGTCCCCGTTCCGGTTATGGAGCATTTCAATGTTGTCATACGTCTGTACGAGAACATCTTTAATATTTTTAAAGGCGCCTGAATGTTTCCGTTGGGAAACCTCCATAATTTTCCGTTCCGCTTCATCGAGCAAAACGTCAATTTCATCTTCCCTTGTATAGCCATCTTGGGCAATCGATGTCGCCGTGCGAATGAGGCGGCGAAGCAATGATTTTTCTTCAACAATGCGGGCGTAGTATTCGACGTTGGCCGCTGTCGGCACAGAATCGGCAAGCTCGCTTAAGTAGGAGACACCGCCCACTTCCTCCAGCTGCTCCAAAGCGGCCAGTTCCGCCGTCACCGTCACTAAATCGACCGGCTCGCCTTTATCAGCGACGCGAAGCATGGCGTGGAAAATTTTTTGATGGGCCGCGCGGTAGAAGTCTTCGGGAATTAATCGTTCCGAGGCGAGCGTCAGCGCAGTGGGATCCAAAAACACAGCGCCAAGCACGGCCTGCTCGGCTTCAATGCTTTGCGGAGGAATTCGTTCTGAAAAAAGTTCGCTCATCGTCTCACCGCNNNNCCCCCGTTTCATCTCCGTCGATAATGCCCCCGCCATAGCGGGCGGGGGCATCATTGCTGCCGTTATTTTTGTTCCTTGACGTGCACTTTTAAGGTCGCTGTCACTTCCGGATGGAGCTTCACCGGCACATTCGTATATCCGAGGGAGCGAATGGCATCAGCAAGCTCGATTTTCCGTTTGTCAAGCTTCAAGCCGTGCTGGGCCTGAAGCGCCTCAGCGATTTGCTTGCTCGTGATTGAACCAAACAAACGGCCTCCCTCGCCCGCTTTCGCCGGAATTTCCACCGTCAGCTTCTCGAGCTCTTCTTTCAGTTTTTTCGCATTGGCCAGTTCTTCCGCCGCTTGGCGCTGCTCTTTTTGTTTTTGCGCCTCGAGCGCTTTGATGTTCGCCGGCGTCGCTTCAATGGCGAGCCCTTGTTTGAACAAAAAGTTGTTTGCGTAACCGTCGGCGACGTCTTTGATTTCCCCTTTTTTCCCTTTTCCTTTCACATCTTTTAAAAAAATGACTTTCATGATGGCTTCCCCCCCTCGAAATAGTCATGAATGGCTTCACGCAGCTGCCGCTCCGCCTCTTCCACCGTCACTTCGGACAATTGGGCAGCGGCGTTTGTCAAATGTCCGCCTCCACCAAGCCGTTCCATAATGACTTGCACGTTGACATCGCCGAGCGAGCGGGCGCTGATGCCGACCGTCCCGTCGGACCGCTTGGAAATGACGAACGAAGCAACGACGCTGCTTAAAGTGAGAAGCGTATCGGCCGTTTGCGCAATCAACACTTGGTCGTGCACCTCGTTCTCGCCCCCTTTGGCGATGGCGATGCCATGCTCATCGATCACCGCCCGTTCGATCAATTTCGCCCGTTTGATGTAGTTGGCGATGCTTTCCCGCAGCAATTTTTGCACAAGCACCGTATCCGCTCCTTGGGCGCGCAAGTATGACGCGGCGTCGAACGTCCGCGAGCCGGTGCGGAGCGTAAAGCTTTTCGTGTCGACGACGATGCCGGCAAGCAGGGCGGTCGCTTCGAGCATCGTCAGCTTCATCCGTTTCGGTTGGTACTCTAACAGCTCGGTGACGAGTTCCGATGTCGAAGAAGCATAAGGCTCCATATAGACGAGAATCGGCGCCTCAATGAACTCTTCGCCGCGGCGATGGTGATCAATGACGACGATATGGTCGGTGCGATACAATAGCCGCTCTTCAATGACGAGCGACGGACGATGCGTATCGACGACGATCAAAAGCGTATCCTCGGTGACGAGCTCAAGCGCCTGCTCCGGCTTTAGGCATCTTGACCATAATTCAGCATGTTTTTTCATTTCCTCAAGCAACCGTTGCGCCCCGGCATCCGTTTTGGCCGGATCGACGACGATAAACCCTTCCTTTTGGTTCGATTGGACGACTTTTAAAACGCCGATCGCCGCTCCCATGGCGTCCATATCGGGATATTTATGGCCCATGATGAGCACTTTGTCGCTTCCTGCAATCAGTTCGCGAAGCGCATGGGAAATAACGCGGGCGCGGACGCGCGTCCGCTTTTCCATCGGGTTCGTTTTGCCGCCGTAAAACTTCACTTTTCCATTTCCTTGCTTAATCGCGACTTGATCGCCCCCGCGCCCCAACGCTAAGTCCAAGCTTGATTGAGCGAGCGCCCCGAGCTCCGGGAGCTGGGACACGCCGGCGCCGATGCCGATGCTCAGCGTCAGCTGGGCATGATGTTTTGCCGTCTGCTCTCGCACTTCGTCGAGAATGGAAAATTTGCTTTTCTCGAGCCGCCCAAGAATATGTTCGTTCAATACGGCAATAAATCGGTCGGATGACGTCCGCTTCAAAAAAATGCCATAGTCGTTCGCCCACCGGTTCAACACGGAAGTGACGAGGCTGTTTAGTTGGCTTTTTGCCTGATCGTCCATCCCTTGCGTAATTTCATCATAATTGTCAAGAAAAATAATGGCGAGCACCAGCCGTTCCGCTTCGTACTGCCGCTTCAATTCCAAATGCTCAGTAACATCAAAAAAGTAAAGAAGCCGTTCAGGGCGGCGAATGACCACTTTCAGCTGCTTTCCGTTCAATTCGACGATCTCTTCGTCCGTTTTTCCCCTTTTCACAAAAGCGGCCAACGATTCGGAAAGCTCGGCGAGAGAGCGGCCGACAAGCGTCTGTTCCTTAAAGCAGGCGGCCAAAAAACGGTTCGACCACTCGATTTCTCCCCCTTCATCGATGAGCATAATGCCGATCGGCATTTGCATCAACGCTTCCTCGCCTACTTTTTTCACCCGGTGCGACAAATTGGAAATATAGTGCTCCAACTCTTTATGCAAGGAGCGTTGCGCCCCAATGACATAATAAAGCACAAACCCGACGCCAAGAAGGGCGACGAGGCCAAGCAGCCATTGGAAGTAAAACAAGCCAATCGCCATAAGCACCGCCAGGGCGGCTAACGCATATAACGGATAGCGATACGCTTTCCTTTCATAAAAATGGGACATTCAAGTCAGCTCCTACACTGAAGAAATGACTCGCCTTATCCAATTATCATATGCGGCGGCGCAAATCAAATCCTAAATCAATTATACCGAATATCGCCACAAGATAAAGTAGAAAAGGCAGGAATAAGCAAACGACCGTCCCTGCCGCCACCACACCTTTGCCAACCCCTTTTTTGTAAGCGGCGTAGTAAAGAAACGAAAATCCTTGCACAATCATCGCCAGCTGCAACACATACGATAAGTTCAACACGGCGATATAGGCAAACGATCCTTCTTTGAACGGGAACAAGGAGAGAAGGAGCACAAAGACATACAACCACAATACAGTTTTCGGCCACATAAGCTCGCGAAACGGCGGCCATGAACCGACCGGCAGCTTCAGCCTCTTCATCACCGGCAGCGAGACGATGATCGTCGCGTACGCCAGCGCAAACGAAGCGATGACAAACAGCGTCGGAACCATATAGCCGATCAGCTTCAGCCCTTGTTCGAACTGCCTTTGCATCTCCAAAGGCGGCGCTTGTCCCATTCCCTTCATTAGATTCATTGCCGTGTCAAACGATTCTCGCACGAGCGCAAGCGTATCTTGGATCATATCGACGTGCAAAAATTGAATCGAGATGATGTAATCAAGCACGATATTCGCCAAAAATACAAGCGCGCCGACAAGAAGAACAAGATAACGGTTTTTCTGTTTCGAAAGCATCGCGCCGACTGCCATGCCGACGGTGCCGAACATAAGCGCCATCGGCAGCGACAAAAGCGAGCCGATCAAACCGGAGATGACAAGGGCCGCCGCCAGCAGCAACATAGCTGGAATCCACCCATGGCGCATCGTAAACACCATAAACGGAAGCGCTAAAAACAAAGCGGCGACAATCCCAATGACCGGCGCGTACAGCGCAAGCAAAAACAAAACAGCAAACAGTGCGAGCTCAATCGCCGCTTCGGTGAGGGCGTGCGTTTTTCGCAATGGACGTTCCCCTTTCTTTGTTTTTTGGTGATTTGACCTCCTTCCCCACTTTCACTCTGCTTGGGAGTGGGAGTCCGCTCAGTCAGAGGAGATAAAAAAAGCAGTAAGGATCCCCCCTTACTGCTTGCTTTCGGCTCACTCGTCCGCAACGTACGGCAGAAGCGCCATTTGGCGCGCGCGTTTGATCGCGACCGTCAATTTGCGCTGATATTTCGCGCTCGTTCCCGTTACACGGCGCGGCAAAATTTTACCACGTTCAGAAATGAACTTTTTCAGCAAATCGACATCTTTGTAGTCGATATGCGTAATGTTGTTCGCCGTGAAGTAACATACTTTGCGGCGTTTGCCGCGGCCGCCTTTCCGTCCTGCCATGCTATTTCCTCCTTTCCGTTGCCATCGTTTCCTCATCGGTGGAATGGCCCGCTGCCTGCGCGTTGTTTAGAGACAGGGGCTTCAAGCGACTTGTTTATTAAAACGGCAAATCATCATCAGAAATATCGATCGGCTGGCCGTCATTGGCGAAAGGATCGTCATCGATGCGGCCAAACCCTTTTTCGTTCGGATATTGGTGGTTCTGATCTTGCCCGAATGGGAATGGATCCCCATAGTAGCCGCCTGCTGTTGCCCCTCGCTGCTCGCTCGTTCCTTTCGGCTCAAGAAATTGGACGCTATCAGCCACCACTTCCGTCACGTACACGCGCCGACCTTCTTGATTTTCATAGCTGCGGGTTTGCAGTCGGCCATCGACACCAGCCAAGCTCCCCTTTTTCAAAAAGTTGGCGACGTTTTCCGCCTGGCGGCGCCAAACGACACATTGAATAAAATCCGTTTCCCGCTCGCCCTGCTGATTTGTAAACGGACGGTTGACCGCGAGCGTAAACGTGGCAACAGCCACTCCGCTTGGAGTGTAACGCAACTCCGGATCTCTCGTTAACCTGCCGACCAAAATGACGCGGTTAATCATCAGAACCACCTCTTAATCATGTCGAAAAGATTATTCTTCTTCTTTGACGACGATATGACGGATGATGTCTTCGCTGATGCGCGCTAAGCGGTCGAATTCTTGCACCGCTTTCGGCTCCGATACGACATTGACGATCATGTAATAGCCGTCGCGGTATTTTTGAATTTCATAGGCTAAGCGGCGCTTGCCCCAATCCGTCACGTTCGTAATCTCCGCGCCGTTTTCTTTCAACACGTTGTTGAACCGTTCCACGAGAGCTTGTCTCGCTTCATCGTCCATGTTCGGGCGGATGATGTACATGATTTCGTACTTTCTCACGCTCGTCACCTCCTTTTGGTCTAAGCGGCCCTTCCATTCGAAGAGCAAGGAGCAATCACCATTACTCACATTTGTTGATTATACCATGACCGACAACGATAAGCAAGGCAGTTTGCCGCATTCCGTCGGCGCAAACATCTTCCATCCGTATGACCAAGCCAAAAACGGCCCCATGCCGTGACCTGCTGCATCCGCCCTGCCCTCGAACCGATGGTTACACGTTGAACCGGAAATGCATAATGTCGCCGTCTTGCACTTCGTAGTCTTTTCCCTCCAAGCGCACTTTTCCGGCTTCGCGCGCCGCCGCCATCGATCCAGCCGCGACAAGGTCATCGTACGACACCGTTTCCGCGCGAATAAACCCTCGCTCAAAGTCGGAATGGATGATGCCGGCGCATTGCGGCGCTTTCATCCCTTTGCGGAACGTCCACGCCCGCACCTCCTGCTCGCCGGCGGTGAAAAACGTCGCCAATCCGAGCAAGCTGTAAGCGGCGCGGATAAGCTGGTCAAGGCCAGACTGCTCGATGCCGAGCTCCTGTAAAAATTGCCGTTTTTCCTCATCGCTGAACTCAGCGATTTCCTCTTCGATTTTGGCGCAGACAACAATGACTTCAGCGTTGTCGCGCTTCGCAAACTCGCGCACGTCCTTGACAAACGGATTGCCGCTAGGGTCAGCGATATCTTCCTCGCCGACATTGGCGACGTAAAGCATCGGCTTTATCGTCAACAAATGCAGCTGCTTGACGACTTTCATCTCTTCATCAGTGAACT
>NZ_LDPD01000028.1:165653-166131 GCF_001026865.1 Geobacillus sp. ZGt-1
TCTTCGAGCGTCTCCTTCAACCGCCGCAAAATGTCGTATTCAAACGCCGCCTCTTTATCCTTTTGCTTGGCGATTTTGCCGACCCGCTCGATTCGTTTGTCAATCGTTTCTAAATCAGCCAACACGAGCTCCAAATTGATCGTTTCGATATCGGCGAGCGGGTCGACTTTGCCCGCCACGTGGGTGATGTTTTCATCACTGAAGCAGCGGACGACTTGGCAAATTGCATCGACTTGCCGGATGTGAGACAAAAACTTGTTGCCAAGCCCCTCTCCTTTGCTCGCCCCTTTGACGATGCCCGCGATATCGGTAAATTCAAAAACAGTCGGCACCGTCCGCTTCGGCCGAAACATTTCCGTCAATACATCGAGCCGCTCATCGGGCACTTCGACGACACCGACGTTCGGCTCAATTGTGCAAAACGGATAGTTGGCTGACTCAGCACCTGCTTTTGTAATGGCGTTAAACAGCGTCGATT
>NZ_LDPD01000028.1:166140-187315 GCF_001026865.1 Geobacillus sp. ZGt-1
TCGGCAATCCGACGATTCCTGCTGTCAATCCCATTCGTTCCACTCCTCTTTCCCGTTCACATCTTTCCTCATTATATGGGCTGGCGCAGAAAATGACAAGCGAGCCGCAAGCGGGGAATGTTTCCTCTCCCACCCGCTTCAAAAAAGGCGGAAGTTTGCGCCCTTTTCCCAACACTTGGATGACAAAATCATCTTTTCGGATCAACAGCCTCAAACCGCATTTTGTCATCGACAATATCTTTTTTCTACTGATCCGAAGCAACTGTGAACCGCTTACTTTGCTTCCGACGTGACTTTTTCAATATTGACCAAACAGTCATACAGCGTGCTGCCGCAGCCGTTATCCGACTCCAAATCGGACGTGAGGACGTTGACCGGCCCGCCGAACACTCCCCATTGTCCTTCGTCAATGTTGATCGTGCCTGGATAGGCGCCATCAAGCACCTTGACCGTTCCCACGAGCGATCCACGGTCGTTGTAAACACGCGCCCGGTCGCCATCGGCAAGACCCTTTGCCGCAGCAACATCAGCCGCTACCTCAATGCGGACTGTCTGAAGCGCTGGGATGAGCGGATAATGTTGCGAATGATTCGAACGGAGCGGATGGATCGTCAACAGCCGATACGGATATTTGGCGGCTAGTGCCGGATTGGACTCCTCCGATTCGGCCGGATACATGATTTGCAGCCGGCCATCCATCCCTTTTTTCTTGGCGATGGTTGACGTAAATTCGTATTTTCCGCTTGGCGTTTGAAACCGGCGGTCGCGCCATGGCACCGGTTCGACAGGCAAAAGGACGCGGTGTTCTGTTTTCAATCGCTTCAGCGTAATGCCGTGATGCTCCAACGGCCGGAGCGCCATCGCAAGAAACTGCTCACGCGTATAGGCAAAATCATCCCCAAACCCGAGCCTTTTTGCCAGCTCCGTCCAAATCCACAAGTCCGGCTTCGCCTCACCCGGCGGGTCGACAAGCTTCGGCCCGTAGTTCAAATACGCATGGTACATCGATGAACAATAGACGTCTTCCTCTTCAAACGAAGCCGCTACTGGCAAAACATAATCAGCCATTGCAGCCGTATCGGTCATGAACTGCTCAAACACAACCACCGTTTCAACGGAAGCGAACGCTTTTTTCATCAAGTTCGTGTTCGGCACTTGAGCGAGCGGGTTGCCGCACGTGACGATCACCATGCCGATCGGAGGATCATTCGCCCGCAATATCTCTTCTCCCTGCTTCATCATCGTCCATGTGCGCGATGCCGTTTTCCGCTCTGGGAGCGTCAATGCGGCTTTATCAAAACACTCGCCCACCTGCAAGTTGCCAAAATTCGCCCCTCCACCCGGAATGCCAACGTTGCCGCTTGCGGCGACAAGGGCATCGATCCATCGGATTGTATTGCCGCCGTTCGCATAGCGTTGCATGCCAAGGCCAAGATACGTTGCGGTCGGCCGGTCCCCGTAAAGCCGGGCCAGCTCCGTCATTTGATCGCGGCTAACACCGGTATGCCGCTCAATCTCCGCCAACGAAATTGTCTGCAATAGTTGTTTGACATCATCAAACCCAATTGTGTGTTGCTTGATAAAGGCCCGGTCCTCCAACCCGAGTCGAAGCAGCTCTTTCATAATGCCCATCGCCAAAAAAGCGTCCATTCCCGGCTTGATGCATACGTACTGATCGGCGATGCGCGCCGTCGGGCCAAACAGCGGATCGATGACCACAATTGTCGCCCCGCGTTTTTTCGCGGCAAGCAACCGCTCGAATAAATGCATGTTCGTGCGGGCGACGTTTCGCCCCCAAATGACGATGTGGCGGCTGTTGTCGATATCTTCTGGCGCATGGCTGTAGGCGTTGCCAAAATCCCATGTCTGCGCCTCAATGCCCGCGCCCCAGCAAAGGCTGCCGATAAGCTCTGTTGCCCCACCATAACAATTAAAAAAACGGCGGTCCAGGTTTTTCAGCAGCCCGTTGTTGGCGTAATCATGGCTGTGAAGCACGGCTGTCGGCCCAAATTGTTCTTTCAACTTCCGCATTTTCCCGGCGATGTCATCAAGCGCCTCTTCCCAAGAAATGCGAACGAACTGCCCGCTTACTTTTTTCAACGGATAGAGAAGGCGTTCTTTGGCGTTTACCCGCTCTTTCAACATCCGCCCGCGTCCGCAAATGTTCCCTTTCGTGATGGGATGGTGTTCGTCGCCGTCAACCCGTACGACTTTCCCCTCGTTCACCGTCACCTTCAGCCCGCATACGTCCCAGCAGTTGAGCGGACATGATGTTACATGCGTCGTTTCCGTCATTTTCTCCCTTCCCCTTCGCAACAAAAGAGCATGGCCTCGCCACCATGATTCATTTGCTTATTCTTCATGCTTGACGAGCACTTTTTTCATTTTGCGGATAAACTCTTTGCGCGGCAACAAAACGCTATGGGCGCACCCTTCGCATTTAATGCGGATGTCAGCGCCCAAGCGAATCACTTTCCAACGATTCGTTCCACATGGGTGCGGCTTTTTCATTTCGACGATATCGTATAGGCCGAACTGTTTCTCTTCCATCGATCCACCTCCCTATGACAACGATTGCTCCCGTTGCGGCTTTGCCTCGGGCTGCTCTTGTTCGTCGCGGCGATGCAGCACAAGCCGTGGGTATGGGATTTCGATTCCCCGTTCGTCCAACAGCAGCTTTACTTCCTTGCGGATCGCCCGAGCGACCGCCAGATGGCGCATCGGCTTCGTTTCGCACGTGATGCGCAATATGACTTCCGAGCTGGCTAAATTTTGCACGCCAAGCAATTCCGGCGGGGCGACCATGTCTTCATACTTCGCCGGCAGCTGCGGAAGAAGCTCGCGGATGGCTTCCTCCGCCTCTTCAATGTCTTCTTCATAGGCGATGCTGACGTCAACGACAGCGAGGCTGTTGTGCAGTGAATAGTTCGTCACTTGAGTGATGCTGCCGTTTGGCAAAATGTGCACTTCCCCGGTCCAACTTTTAATTTTCGTCACCCGAAGCCCAATCGTTTCAACATA
Organism: Geobacillus sp. ZGt-1; assembly: GCF_001026865.1. Taxonomy (NCBI): domain Bacteria; kingdom Bacillati; phylum Bacillota; class Bacilli; order Caryophanales; family Anoxybacillaceae; genus Geobacillus; species Geobacillus sp. ZGt-1. Next base: position 169,162 of record NZ_LDPD01000028.1, read on the forward strand.
CCCTTCAAAATTGCCAATGCGCACATAATCGCCGACCGCAAACTGGTCTTCAAAAATGATGAAAAATCCAGTGATGATGTCTTTCACTAAGCTTTGTGCGCCAAAACCCACGGCCAGCCCGACGACCCCAGCCCCGGCGAGCAGCGCTTTGACGGGAACGCCAAACGTATCTAAAATCATCAAGAGCGCAATAAAATATAGTACGTACGTAATGACGTTGTCGAGCAGCCGAACGAGCGTCGCCTCCCGCCGTTCGGAAATGCGGATCGGCGCCTTCTGTCGCACTTTGAACATGTTATGAACGGCAATTTTCAACACTTTCACCGCAATGGCGCATATGAGTAGGATAAGAACAATCTTCAGCGTCCCTTTTCCGATCTGGAGCCACAATTTCTCATCTATCAAAAATGCGAACAATCGGCTCATCGTTTTTTCCATCGTGTTCAACGTTGGCGACACCTCAATCTTTTTTCTTGTTCTGCGCTTTTATTTTAACAAGACCGGCCGCTGATTTGTAGCCCGATATCCCGTTATCGCGAAGAAAAGGCAAGAAAACGAACAATGAAATGTATATCATTCTTTTATTTTCCGTATACTGTTAATACTTTTGAAACGAAAGTAGGAGTGAAGCGAATGAGCATACCATCGATATTTTACTCATCCAAGGAGGAAAGGGACCGCGTGTTTTACGATGAGCAAGGGGCGGTGTCGTCGATCGCTTGGCGGGTCGCCTCACTGCTTCCCGACCCGCTCGCTCAGCCGGTCGCTATCGTTTGCATCGGCACAGACCGCTCGACCGGCGATTCGCTTGGACCGCTCGTCGGCACGATGCTCAAAGAGAAGCCGTTGGCTCGCTTCCACGTGTACGGAACACTCGAAGAACCAATCCATGCCGTTAATTTGGAAGAAAAGGTAGAAGCCATTCGACTCATTCATAACGATCCGTTCATGATCGCGGTCGATGCCTGCCTCGGGCGGCTGAAAAGCGTCGGCGCCATCACGATTGCCAAAGGACCCGTCCGCCCTGGGGCTGGGGTCAACAAACAGCTCCTTCCCGTCGGCGACGCCCATATTACTGGGGTTGTCAATGTCAGCGGGTTTATGGAGTTTTTCGTCCTGCAAAATACGCGCCTCCATCTTGTCATGAATATGGCGAAAACGATCGCCAATGGCATTTACGAAGCGGAGCGGTTCATCCTCCGAAAAGAGCGGCTCGCTGCCCCTCCGCTCTCAACAGACCGGCATTCATTATGGTAGGCAGCAAATCCCCCTCTTGGTCAGCTGTTCAAGGAGGGGATTTCTTTTCTGTCCGGCCAAAACAACCGGTCGTTAAACGAGTGAAAGAATGAAAACGGCGGCTGCCGTAATGAGAATGCTCGGCAGCAAATTGGCCACGCGAATGTTCGTCAAACCGAGCATATTGAGTCCAATGGCCATAATTAAAATGCCTCCGGTCGCCGTTGATTCGGCGATGAACGAATCGAGCACTTCCTTCGGCACAAACCGTTCGATTTGCGTCGCCAACAGCGCGATGCTCCCCTCATAAACAACGACCGGCAAGGCGGAGAAGATGACGCCGATGCCGAGCGTCGTCGTCAAAATGACACTGGCAAAGCCGTCTAAAATCGATTTCGTATACAAGACGCTATGGTCGCCGCGCAGCCCGCTGTCAAGCGCTCCGACGATGGCCATCGCCCCGATGACAAACAACAACGTTGCGCTGACAAACCCTTTAGCGATGCTTCCTTGCCCGTTTCCGCTCACTTTCACCTCGAGCCATTGACCGAGCCGGTTCAGCTTTTCCTCCCAGTTCCACCACTCCCCGAGAATGCCGCCGAAAACAAGGCTGAAAATAACAACGAGAAACTGTTCGCTTTTCATTCCCATTTGTATGCCAAGCAGCGCCACCGCAAGCCCAATCCCCCCCATCACCGTTTCCTTCACTCGCTCGGGGATGCGATGAAGCCATTTTCCAATCAACGCCCCGGCGATAATGCTCACTCCATTGACAATCGTTCCTAACAACACCATGATGTCCAACCCTCTCTTGCAAAAAAATAAACCGGCCTTGATCAAAGGGCCGACTTACTCGTCGAACCGCACATCGAGCAGTTCTAATATTCTCTCTAAATCTTCCGGAGAAAAAAACTCAATTTCAATTTTTCCTCTTTTCCTCGTTTGTTTAATCGTGACGTTCGTCCCGAATTTTTCGCGCAGCAACGATTCGCTTTCCCGAATAAACACGCTTTTTTCCGGCGGTTTCCGCTTCGATGTTTCACGTGAAACATTTTCGTTCGCTTGTTGGATCAGTTTTTCAAGCTGGCGGACGTTCAACCCTTCGCGAATCGTCCGTTCCACGATCGATTTCATTTTGCTTTTTTGTTTCAGCCCTAAAAGCGCGCGGCCATGTCCCATCGAAAGTGTGCCATCAATGAGCAGCTTTTGCACATCTGAAGGGAGGGACAACAAACGCAAATGATTAGCGATGTGCGGACGGCTCTTCCCAACACGGCTCGCGACTTCCTCCTGGGTTAAGTGCAGCTTGTCCATCAACATTTTGTACGCCATCGCTTCCTCGATCGGGTTCAAATCCTCGCGCTGCANGTTTTCAAGAAGGGCGAACTCCATCATTTGCTCATCAGTCAACTCGCGCACCACGACCGGCACTGACGGCAAATTCGCCTCTTTGGCCGCCCGATAGCGCCGTTCACCAACGACGATTTCAAATCCGTTCGGTACACGGCGGACGATGAGCGGCTGCAAAATGCCGTGCTGCAAAATCGATTGCTTCAACTCCTCAATCGCCTCAGGCTGAAACGTTTTCCGCGGCTGGTACGGGTTTGGATGAAGGTCGTGAATGCTTACTTCCCGCACCGTTTCCTCTTTCCCATTAAGTTCATTGAGAGAAAGGTTGTCAAACAGCGCACTGATGCCTTTGCCGAGACCTTTAGCCACGTTCAAGCACCTCCTTCGCCAGTTCCAAATACACTTCCGCCCCCCGCGATTTCACATCGTACAAAATGATCGGCTTGCCATGGCTTGGCGCCTCACTCAGCCGCACGTTTCGCGGGATGATCGTCTGGTACACCTTTTCGCGGAAATACTTTTTGACTTCTTGAATGACCTGCAAGCCTAGATTCGTCCTTGCATCAAGCATCGTCAACAGAACGCCTTCGAGGCGCAAATCATAGTTTAAGTGCCGCTGCACAAGCCGGATCGTGTTAAGCAGCTGGCTGAGCCCTTCTAACGCATAATATTCGCATTGGACAGGGATGAGCACAGAATTGGCCGCTGTCAACGCGTTGAGCGTCAGCAAGCCGAGCGAAGGAGGACAATCGATAATAATGAAGTCGTATTTGTCTTTCAGCGGCTCGATCGCGTTTCTCAGCCGGATTTCGCGGGAAATGACCGAGACGAGCTCAATTTCTGCGCCGGCGAGCTGGATCGTCGCTGGAATGGCGTATAAATTTTCGATGTCCGTCGGTCGAATGACATCTTTTGCTTTCATGTCGCCAATGATGACATTGTAAATGCATTCGTCCACATCGCCTCGCTCAATGCCGATGCCGCTCGTCGCATTTCCTTGCGGATCGGCGTCAACAAGCAGCACTTTTTTTCCAAGATGCGCCAAACATGCCGATAAATTGACCGCCGTCGTCGTTTTTCCAACTCCGCCTTTTTGGTTTGCAATAGCAATGACTTTTCCCACGATGCCACCTACCTCTATCTCTTCCTCAATCCATTTTATTTTAGCACGAAAACAGGAAAATGACTTTGTTTTCTGAAAGAAAAAACCCCATCAGCAGTGCTTGATGAGGCAAAAGGTGACTTTCGTTATTTTTTCGCGATTCGAATCGTAATTTGATAGTAGTCATCGAATTCTTCTTCTTCCGATTGAACGGACACCCCGCTGCTTTCGACCATGGAAAGCGACTGGCGGATCGTGTTGACGGCGATGCGCATATCGCGGCTGAACGCCTTTCGCTTCGGTTTTGGCTTCCGTTCCCCCGCCTCGAGCAGCTTTAACACCCGATCTTCCGTCTGCTTGACATTCAACTGTTTGTCGATGATTTCTTGCAGCAGTTTCAGCTGTTTTTCTTTATCTTTCAAGGCAATCAACGCGCGCGCATGACGTTCCGTAATCGCCCGTTGCAAGAGCGCCTCTTGCACCTCTTGCGGGAGTTTCAGCAGACGCAGCTTATTGGCGATCGTCGACTGTCCTTTGCCGAGCCGCTGAGCGAGCGCTTCTTGCGTCAAATCATGGAGCTCGATCAATTTGGCGTACGCCATCGCCTCTTCAATCGGCGTCAACTCTTCGCGCTGTAAGTTTTCAATGAGGGCGACGGAGGCGGTTTCTTTGTCATTTAAGTTTTTGATGATCGCGGGGATTTCCGTCCAGCCAAGCTTTTGCACCGCTCTCCATCTCCGCTCGCCGGCGATGATTTCAAACCGTCCGTTCCCGCATTCGCGGACGACGATCGGCTGGATGATGCCGTGCGTACGGATCGTCAGCGCCAACTCGTCGATCTTCTCTTCATCAAACATCGTGCGCGGCTGAAAGCGGTTCGGAATAATGCTTTTGACCGGAATGTGGCGAACTTCCTCCCGCTCTTGCTTTTCCTCCATTTCTTCCTGTTCTTTTTCTCCAAAGCTGAACAAGCGCGAAAATGGATGCTTCATCCCCCTACACCACCTTTGGACATACTTGGCCAAAATGTCTCTGTCTCGCCCGGCATACGCCGCCTTACGGTCGGTTTTTTGGCGCGGGACGAAGGCGGGGAGCGAAACAGCTTGTTTCTCTCTTTCAGCCGGCAAAGCCCTCCCCCGCCCGCAAAGACGCTACTGAATCGGTTGTTTGTTCGGCGTTCCCGGTTTGCGCGGGTATTGGTTCGGCGTTTTTCTCATTTTTTGGATGAAAATGATCGTTCGTTCGCCTTCGTCAAACGGCAACGTGAACGTTTCCGTCGCCGTCACTTCTCCGCCAAGCACAGAAATCGCCTTGTTTCCCTCTTTCAGCTCCTCGAGCGCCGAAGCAGCTTTCATCGCAATGAATGTCCCGCCCATTTTCACGAGCGGAAGGCAAAGTTCGACAAGCACTGGCATGCGCGCCACCGCTCTGGCCGTGACGACGTCAAATGATTCGCGCATCCCCTTTTGACGGGCGAACGTCTCAGCGCGTTCGTGGTAAAGCGCCACGTCCGCAAGCCCGAGCTCGGTGATCAGATGCTCTAAAAAACGGATGCGTTTTTGCAGCGAATCAACGATGGAAACGCGCAAATGCGGAAAACAAATTTTGAGCGGAAGGCTCGGAAATCCCGCCCCGGATCCGACGTCGCAAAGCGCAAGCGGCGCTGAAAAGTCGTAGTAAAAAGCCGGGGACACCGAGTCGAAAAAGTGCTTCACATAGACGCCGGGCTTGTCCGTAATAGCGGTCAAATTCATTTTCTCGTTCCACTCAACGAGCAGTTCGTAATAGCGCTCAAACTGCGCAAGCGCCCGGGAAGAGAGGAGAATTCCCCTCTCTTCGAGCATGGTTTGAAATTGTGTCGCCTCCATAAGCCAATCCTTTCCCTCATTGTTTATTCATTCGACACGCGCGCGATTCTTCCTTGTTCCAAATACACTAATAATATCGAAATATCGGCCGGATTGACGCCGGAAATGCGCGACGCCTGGGCGATCGAAAGCGGGCGCACTTGTTTGAGCTTTTGCCGCGCCTCGGTTGCAAGCCCTTGGATGGCGTCGTAATCGATATCTTCCGGGATTTTTTTGTTTTCCATTTTTTTGAGCCGTTCGACTTCTTGCAACGATTTTTGGATGTAGCCCTCGTACTTGATTTGAATTTCGACTTGCTCAGCCACTTCCGGAGCGATCTCCTCGTCAGCCGGCGCCAGTTTTCGGATGTGCTCGTACGTCATCTCCGGGCGTCGGAGCAAATCGGCGGCGCGAATGCCGTCTTTCAGCTCGCTTCCACCCGCTTCACGGATGACTTCCTGCACTTTTGGCGTCGGTTTGATGATCACCGTTTGCAGCCGCTTTTTCTCTCGTTCGATCGCCTCTTTTTTCGCCAAAAATTTTTGATACCGCTCTTCGGAAATGAGACCGATCCGATAGCCGAGCTCGGTCAGGCGCAAATCGGCGTTGTCATGGCGAAGCAAAAGCCGGTACTCGGCACGCGACGTCAGCAGGCGGTACGGCTCATTCGTCCCTTTCGTCACCAAGTCGTCGATTAAAACGCCGATATAGGCATCAGAACGGCTTAAAATGATTTCTTCGCGGCCGAGCGCACGGTGGGCGGCGTTAATGCCGGCCATAATGCCTTGGCCTGCCGCTTCTTCATAGCCGGACGTGCCGTTGATTTGCCCTGCGGTATACAAGTTTTTCACAAGCTTCGTCTCGAGCGTCGGCCATAGCTGCGTCGGCACGATGGCATCATACTCGATCGCATAGCCAGCCCGCATGAGCTGCGCCTTCTCAAGTCCCGGGATCGTCTCGAGCAGCTTGCGCTGGATATGTTCCGGCAAACTTGTTGACAACCCTTGCACGTACACTTCTTCTGTTTCCCGCCCTTCCGGCTCGAGGAAAATTTGATGGCGCGGCTTATCGTGGAACCGGACGACTTTATCCTCGATCGATGGGCAATAGCGCGGCCCGGTTCCTTTGATCATGCCGGAGTACATCGGCGACAAGTGCAAGTTTTCATCGATGATGCGGTGTGTTTCCTCCGTCGTGTACGTCAGCCAGCACGGCAGCTGATCAGTGATGTATTTTGTCGTCTCGTACGAAAACGCGCGCGGCTCCTTGTCTCCCGGCTGAATTTCCGTTTTGCTGTAGTCGATCGTCCGGCTGTTGACGCGCGGCGGCGTGCCCGTTTTGAAGCGAACAAGCTCAAACCCAAGCTCTTCTAAATGCTCGGACAGCTTAATCGACGGTTGCTGGTTGTTCGGGCCGCTCGAATATTTAATGTCTCCGATGATGATTTCCCCGCGCAAAAACGTCCCGGTCGTAATGACGACCGCCTTGGCGTAATAATGCGCCCCCGTGTGAGTGATGACACCTTTGCAAACGCCGTCTTCGACGATCAGCCGCTCGACTTTTCCTTGCAGAAGCGTCAAATTCTCTTGATTTTCGAGTGTTTTTTTCATTTCCCGCTGGTACAGCACTTTATCGGCTTGCGCCCGAAGCGCGCGGACGGCTGGCCCTTTGCCGGTGTTTAGCATCCGCATTTGAATGTATGTTTTGTCAATGTTTTTTGCCATTTCCCCGCCGAGAGCGTCGATTTCGCGCACGACGATTCCTTTCGCCGGGCCGCCGATCGACGGGTTGCACGGCATGAACGCGATCATATCGAGGTTGAGCGTAATGACAAGCGTCTTCGCCCCGATGCGCGCCGAAGCTAATGCCGCTTCGCAGCCGGCATGGCCAGCGCCAACGACAATGACGTCATACGTTCCTCCATGGTAATCCATATGGCATTTCCTCCTCGCTTATTTTCCTAAACAAAACTGAGCAAACAGCTGATCAATCAAGCTTTCATGGACCGTATCACCAATGATTTCGCCAAGCAACTCCCATGCCCGGCGCAAATCGATTTGGACGAGATCAACCGGCATGCCGGCGTCAATGCCGGCCAAGGCATCCTCGATCGCTGTTTTCGCCTGCTCGAGCAAGGCGATATGGCGAGAGTTTGAAACGTACGTCAAATCGCCGGCTTCCAGCTCACCCCCAAAAAACAGGTCAGCAATCGCCTTCTCCAGTTCATCAATTCCTTGTTCATGCAACAGGGATGTCCCCACGACCGGCCGGCCGGCCGCCAGCTCCTTGACCCGCTCCATATCGATCCGCCGGGGCAAATCGGTTTTATTCACAATGACGATGGCGTCCATTCCCTCGATCATGGCAAACAGCCGCTCGTCCTCTTCCGTCAGCGGTTCATGATAATTCAAAACGAGCAAAATTAAGTCGGCCCGCTTCAACATTTGCTGCGAGCGCTCGACGCCGATCCGTTCGACGACATCTTCGGTTTCGCGGATGCCAGCCGTATCGATCAAGCGAAGCGGTACGCCCCGGACGTTGACATATTCCTCGATGACGTCGCGCGTCGTCCCCGGAATATCGGTGACGATCGCCCGATTTTCATGGGCGAGCGCATTCAAAAGCGACGATTTGCCGACGTTCGGCCGCCCGATGATGACCGTTGCCAGCCCTTCGCGCAATATTTTTCCTTGCGCGGCGGTCGACAGCAGCTTTTCAATTTGCCCGCGCACATATTCCGCCTTTTCCCGCAAAAGGCGCGGCGTCATTTCTTCGACATCATCGTATTCCGGATAATCGATATTGACTTCAACATGTGCCAGCGTCTCCAAAATCGTCTGCCGCAACTCGCGAATCAATTTTGACAGGCGCCCTTCCATTTGCTGTAGGGCGACGTTCATCGCCCGGTCGGTTTTGGCGCGGATCAGGTCGATGACTGCCTCAGCTTGAGATAAATCGATGCGCCCATTTAAAAACGCCCGCTTCGTAAACTCCCCCGGCTCGGCGAGCCGCGCCCCGTTTGCCAGCACGAGCTGCAGCACCCGATTGACGGAAACAAACCCGCCATGGCAGTTGATCTCGACCACGTCCTCGCGCGTAAACGTCTTCGGTGCGCGCATAACTGATACCATTACTTCTTCAACGACCCGTCCGCTTTTCGGATCGATGATATGCCCGTAGTGGATCGTGTGTGATGGAACGTCTTTGAGCCGCTTTCCGCTCGGGCTGCGGAAAAGCCGGTCAGCGATCTCAACCGCTTGATCTCCGCTCAACCGAACGATGGCAATCGCCCCTTCGCCCATCGGCGTCGAAATGGCGGCGATCGTATCAAATTCCGTCAAAGCTGTTCACCTCTCTTTGCTCCGCTTTCTCTATATCCACAGCCCGTTTTGGCCGCTTTTTTTCCTTGTGCATATTCACTTAGTTCAATTTTAACTTATCCACATGTGAATAACAATACGGCGCGCTCAACGCGGTTGTTGAAAAATATAAGCGGCGGCCGTCAAAAAAAAAGTTGGTGGAAACTAGTGATTGCTTCACAATCATCTGGACGGATAGGCAAAAAAGACCGTTGCTGCGCTGTTTCCCCATTTGAAGAAGCTCTTGCTGGAGCGTTCCCCCATTTCCATCGCCAATCTTCCAGGCGGCGCCAATACCGTAAAAAAAGAGGCCGCCTCTCTACAGTTTAGCGAGGCGCCTCTTTTTTCGGCGACATTTTGCCTGTTTTCGGAGCGACGACAATCGAACGGTGCGGATCAACGCCAACGGAATAGGTCAAGACGTGCTTGTTGTCAGCCAGCGCTGCATGGATGATCTTCCGTTCATGCGCCGGCAACGGCTCCAACCTTACTTCTTTTCCCGTCTTCACCGCCCGGGCGGCCAGCTTGTGCGCCAGTTCGATCAGCGCCTTTTCCCTTCGTTCGCGGTAATTTTCGACATCGACGGCAATCGACACGTATTCGTCAGCATGGCGGTTGGCGACGAGCTGCGCCAAAAACTGAAGAGCGTTTAACGTTTGCCCGTGCTTGCCGATCAATAGACCGACCGGCCCCCCGTGCACATGAAGCGTCACCTGCTTGCCGCGGCGGACGGCTTCGATGCTTGCCCCTTCCGCCCCCATTTGCGCGATGACTTGCTGCAAAAAGCGAACCGTCTCCTCAACCGGGTCGATTTTCAGCACGGCTTTCACAACCGCCGGCCGGCCGCCAAACAAGCCAAACCAACCTCTTTTCCCTTCATCGAGCACAACAATAACCGCACGCTCTCGAGGCACGCCAAGCTGCGCGAGCGCCAACTGCACCGCCTCTTCGACTGTCCGGGCAGTCGCGGTCACTTCTTTCACTTTTTCGCTCCTCCTGAATGGGCGGCAATCTCCGGCCCTTTAATGAGATACGTTTGCACAATGGAGAAAATATTTCCGACGACCCAGTAAAGCGACAAAGCAGCTGGGAAGTTGATCGCGAAAATGACGATCATAATCGGCATCATCCAAAGCATCATCGCCATTTGTGGATTTTGCTGAGCGGAGCCGGCCATCATGATTTTCTGCTGGATGAACGTCGTCACGCCGGCAATGACCGGCAAAATGTAGTACGGGTCTTTTTCGCCAAGGTCAAACCATAAAAAATTATGTTGGGCAATTTCTCTCGTCCGCATGATGGCATGGTAAAATCCAATTAAAATCGGCATCTGGATCAAAATCGGGAAGCAGCCGGCCATTGGGTTGACGCCGTGCTTTTGGAATAAGAGCATCATCTCTTGCTGGAGCTTTTGTTGAGTTTGCGCGTCTTTTGAGCTGTATTTTTTGCGGAGCGCTTCAATTTCCGGCTGAAGCGCTTGCATCGCCTTCGCGTTGCGCGTCTGTTGAATCATCAGCGGCAAAATCAATAAGCGGATCAAAATGGTGACGACAATGATGGACAACCCAAAGCTTCCGCCGAGCAGCCCGGCGACATATTTGATCAGCCAAGAAAGCGGATAAACGATATACTCGTTCCAAAACCCCTTGCTTTCCGGGGTGATCGGTTTGTGAATTTCCGTGCATCCGGCCAGCACAGCCGCTAACGCACCGAACAAAATGATGAATCTGATTCGCCTTTTCACCTTCTTTTTCCTCCCACATATACAAGTTCACGTATGTATTTTACCATTTTTTTTGCCGCGTGGAGCATTTTTTCAAGCCGAATGCGACGGTTGGCCTCCTTTTTTCAGCCCTCCGGATTTCCGGAGCACATGGATTAAACTTTTTTTTACTTCCGCATAATTCATCTCCGCCACCGGCTGCCTAGCGATAACGACATAGTCTTTGCCAGGGGCAATCTCCTCTTTCAATTCGAGGAAGCATTGGCGGATGTAGCGCTTGATTCGATTTCGGACGACAGCCTTGCCAAGTTTTTTGCTGACAGACAGCCCGATGCGAAAATAAGGCTGCTCCGGGCGGTCAAGCGTGTAGATGACAAACTGGCGGTTGGCCGTTGAAGCGCCCCTCTGAAACACTTCCTGGAACTCTTCGTTTTTCTTGATCCGATACTTTTTTTTCATTCTCCCCAAACACTCCATTTGCCTAATTTCCCGGCGGCAAAATATTGAGAAAAAAGACCACTGAAACTTCAGTGGCCTATTATGCAGACAAAACTTTTCTTCCTTTGCGGCGGCGGCGCGCCAACACTTTTCTGCCGTTTCTCGTGCTCATGCGCGCGCGGAATCCGTGCACTTTGCTTCGTTTCCGTCTATTCGGTTGATACGTCCGTTTCATCTATGACACCTCCCTAGGGAATAACAGTTACGGGCAGTCTTTCTCATTATATTGAACAATCTTAGCAAATGTCAACCGCCTCTTCGTTTTTCCAACTCTGATCAGCGCTGTGGATAAATTTTTTCTCCCTATCAACAATCCACAACATTTATCGACATTTTTTTCACATGTTCAATGGTGTGGATAATGATTTTTTCACATCCCGTCCATTTTGTGGATAATCAAAAAAATCCCGTTGCAACAAGCCGCTTTATTTGCTATTATTATTGTGTTTTCACTATGGATAATTATGTGGATAAGAGGAGTCTATCCACATTTTGTGGATAGATTGTGGATAGTTTTTTCACAACGCGTTAATAATGTTACCCACAGATGGTGGATTTTGTCGAAAAGCTTCTTTATTTCCTTAATATGCTTTTTCCACAAACTTATTTTTTTAAACAAACGATCATCCTCTGACTTAAGGGAGGGGCAACGGGTGGAAAATATCCATGACTTATGGGATCGCGTGCTCGCGGAGATTGAACAAAAAATCAGCAAGCCGAGCTTTGAAACTTGGCTCAAGTCAACAAAAGCCCACTCTTTACGAGGTGACACGCTCGTCATCGTAGCCCCGAACGAGTTTGCTAGAGATTGGCTTGATTCTCGCTACTCTCATTTGATTGCGGAAACGATCTACACCATCACGGGCGAAGAATTGGCCGTCAAGTTTATCATTCCGCCAAATCAGGATGATGAAGAACTAGAGTTCCAGTCATCTAAGAAAAAGCAACGGAAACCGTATGAAGAGACAAACGATTTCCCACAAAGCATGTTAAATCCGAAATACACGTTCGATACGTTTGTCATCGGCTCCGGCAACCGGTTCGCCCATGCCGCTTCACTGGCGGTCGCTGAGGCTCCGGCCAAAGCATACAACCCCTTGTTTATCTATGGCGGCGTCGGACTTGGAAAAACACACTTAATGCACGCGATCGGCCATTACGTGATTGAACATAACCCATCGGCGAAAGTGGTCTATTTATCTTCAGAGAAATTTACGAATGAGTTTATTAACGCCATCCGAGACAACCGCCCTGACGACTTTCGCAACAAGTATCGGAACGTTGACGTCCTACTGATCGATGATATTCAGTTTTTGGCCGGAAAAGAACAAACGCAAGAAGAATTTTTCCATACGTTTAATACGCTGCACGAGGAGAGCAAGCAAATCGTCATCTCAAGCGATCGACCGCCGAAAGAAATCCCAACACTCGAAGACCGCTTGCGTTCGCGCTTTGAGTGGGGGCTCATCACCGACATTACGCCGCCTGATTTGGAGACGCGGATCGCTATCCTCCGCAAAAAGGCGAAGGCGGAGGGGTTTGACATTCCAAACGAGGTAATGCTTTATATCGCCAATCAAATTGACTCGAACATCCGCGAGCTTGAGGGCGCTCTCATTCGCGTCGTCGCTTATTCGTCGCTCATCAACAAAGAGATCACCGCTGACTTGGCAGCAGAGGCATTGAAAGACATCATCCCGAGCGCAAAGCCGAAGGTAATCACGATTCAAGACATTCAGCGCGTTGTTGGACAGCATTTCAACATCAAGATGGAAGATTTTAAAGCGAAAAAGCGAACAAAATCGGTCGCGTTCCCTCGGCAAATTGCCATGTATCTCTCCCGCGAACTGACCGACTGTTCGTTGCCGAAAATCGGCGATGAATTTGGGGGACGCGATCATACAACCGTCATCCACGCCCATGAAAAAATATCAAAGCTTTTGCAAACCGATACGCAGCTGCAAAGGCATATACAAGAGATTCAAGAAAAGCTGAAGCAACTGTGAACAACTGTCTCGGTTTTATGCACAGCTTATCCACATGTGGACAGGCTGTGCTTGCTTCGCTTTTTTTGTTTATCCACATACTAACAAGCCATACGACTAGTACTACGGTTTTTGTTTTTATATTTTTATAATTTATTTCCGACGATCTAAAGAAACGGGGAGGAACAGCAACGTGAACATTTCCATTGACCGCGAAGCGTTGGCCAAGAGCGTCCAAGACGTGATGAAAGCCGTATCGACAAGAACGACGATTCCGATTTTGACCGGAATCAAACTAACAGCAACCGCCTCGGGAGTAACGCTGACCGGAAGCGATTCCGACATTTCAATTGAATCGTTTATTCCGCTTGAAAAAGAAGGCAAGTTGCTCGTTGACGTGAAAAGACCGGGGAGCATCGTACTGCAGGCGCGCTTTTTCTCTGAAATCGTGAAAAAACTGCCGCAACAAACGGTGGAAATCGAAACGGAAGACAACTTTTTGACGATCATCCGCTCGGGGCACTCAGAATTCCGCCTCAATGGGCTAAACGCCGACGAATATCCGCGCCTGCCGCAAATTGAAGAAGAAAACGTGTTTCAAATCCCGGCTGATTTATTGAAAACCGTGATTCGGCAAACGGTGTTCGCCGTTTCTACATCGGAAACGCGCCCAATCTTGACAGGTGTCAACTGGAAAGTTGAACATGGCGAGCTTGTCTGCACAGCGACCGACAGTCATCGCTTAGCCATGCGCAAAGTGAAAATTGAGTCGGAAAATGAAGTATCATACAACGTCGTCATCCCTGGAAAAAGTCTTAATGAGCTCAGCAAAATTTTGGATGACGGCAACCACCCGGTGGACATCGTCATGACAGCCAATCAAGTGCTATTTAAGGCCGAGCACCTTCTCTTCTTTTCCCGGCTGCTTGACGGCAACTATCCGGAGACGGCCCGCTTGATTCCAACAGAAAGCAAAACGACCATGATCGTCAATACAAAAGAGTTTCTGCAGGCAATCGACCGAGCGTCCTTGCTTGCTCGAGAAGGAAGGAACAACGTTGTGAAACTAACGACGCTTCCTGGAGGAATGCTCGAAATTTCTTCGATTTCTCCGGAGATCGGGAAAGTGACGGAGCAGCTGCAAACGGAGTCTCTTGAAGGGGAAGAGTTGAACATTTCGTTCAGCGCGAAATATATGATGGACGCGTTGCGGGCGCTTGATGGAACAGACATTCAAATCAGCTTCACTGGGGCCATGCGGCCGTTCCTGTTGCGCCCGCTTCATACCGATTCGATGCTTCAGCTCATTTTGCCGGTGAGAACATATTGACCCACCGCCCTCCTATTGGCGAAAACCATTCAGCTTCAAGGGCAAAAGCCGCCCGACAACGCTGCTTTTTCTCAAGTCCGATGAGAAGGCGGGCAACATCTATGCCCATCCTTCCCATCGGCTTTCTTTGCGAGTGGGCGGATTTTTCGGTAAAATAAAAGAATAGGCAGTTTGAAGGAAAGCGAGCGATGACACGGATGGAACAACGGGTGACGATTACAACGGAAACGATTACGCTGGGGCAGCTTTTGAAACTTGTGCGATTGATCGATACTGGCGGTGCGGCCAAATGGTTTTTGCAGGAACATCACGTGCTTGTCAATGGAGAACGGGAAAACCGGCGCGGGCGAAAGCTGAGAGACGGCGACCGGATCGACATTGAACCGTTTGGCACGTTCGTCGTCGTAAAAGCGGAGTAGGTGAAGGTTCGGTGTTTTTGACCAACTTAACGTTGACGAATTACCGGAATTATGAGTATGAAACGCTGAATTTTGGTGAGGGCGTGAACGTCATCTTAGGAGAAAATGCCCAAGGAAAGACGAACATGATGGAGGCCATTTATGTTTTGGCTATGGCGAAGTCGCACCGCACGTCCAACGATAAAGACCTTATCCGTTGGAATGAAGAGTATGCTAAAATAGAAGGAAGAGCGGAAAAACGAAGCGGGTCGTTAACGCTTGAGTTGCTTATTTCAAAAAAAGGAAAAAAAGCAAGATGCAACCATATTGAACAGCAGCGGCTCAGCCAATACGTCGGCCATTTGAATGTCGTCATGTTTGCTCCCGAAGACTTGAATTTAGTCAAGGGAAGTCCGCAAGTGCGGCGCCGATTTGTCGATATGGAAATCGGGCAAGTGTCGCCTGTGTATATACATGATTTGAGCCAATACCAAAAGCTGCTGCAACAACGCAATCATTACTTAAAAATGATGCAGGCGCGCGAGCGGAGCGATGAGGCGGTTCTTGATGTGTTAACTGAGCAGCTTGTATTGCTGGCGGCCAAAATTACGCTGCGGCGCCGCCAGTTTTTGTCGCTGCTTGAGCAATGGGCGATGCCAATCCACTATGAAATCAGCCGCGGCGCCGAACAGCTTTGCATCCGATACGAACCGTCGGTCGACGTATCAGAAAAGGCGGAATTGTCGAGAATAGTAGAAGCATACAGTGAAACGTTCGCCGCCATGAGGGAACGGGAAGTTCAGCGGGGAACAACGCTGGTCGGCCCGCATCGTGATGACATCGCGTTTTTCGTGAATGGAAAAAACGTGCAAACTTTCGGTTCCCAGGGGCAACAACGTACAACCGCGCTAGCGGTCAAGCTGGCAGAACTTGAGCTCATCTTTTCCGAGTTAGGCGATTACCCCATTTTATTGCTGGATGATGTGTTGTCAGAACTTGATGACTTTCGGCAAACCCACCTCCTTGATGCCATCCGGAAAAAAGTGCAAACTTTTGTCACAACAACAAGCATTGACGGCATTAAGCACGATATCATTCAAGAAGCGGCTATTTATCGAGTCCATTCTGGTTCGGTAACCGCTCCTTCTTGACCGCGAGACCGTTGAACGTTTGCAAAGAAAGCGTAGGTGATCAGGCATGACAATGGAACAACGGGTTGAGCAGACGTACGATGCAAGCCAAATCCAAGTGCTTGAAGGCCTTGAAGCGGTCCGCAAGCGCCCGGGGATGTACATCGGCTCGACGGGGCCGAAAGGACTGCACCATCTCGTTTGGGAAATCGTCGACAACAGCATCGACGAGGCGTTGGCGGGCTATTGCACAAACATCGATGTGACGATCGGCAAAGACAACAGCATCACCGTCGCCGACAACGGGCGTGGCATTCCGGTTGACATTCACGAGGCGACCGGGCGTCCCGCCGTCGAAGTCATTATGACCGTCCTTCATGCCGGTGGGAAATTTGGCGGAGGGGGCTATAAAGTGTCCGGCGGCTTGCACGGCGTTGGCGCTTCGGTCGTCAACGCCTTATCGGAATGGCTCGAAGTTTACGTCTATCGGGATGGAAAAATCCATTACCAGCGGTACGAGCGCGGAGAACCGTGCACCGACTTGCAAGTCATCGGCGAGACAGACCGGACCGGAACGACGACCCGTTTTAAGCCGGACCCGGAAATTTTCACTGAGACGACCGAATTTGACTATGAAACGCTGGCCACTCGGTTGCGTGAGCTCGCCTTTCTAAATCGCGGCTTAAAAATCACGCTGACGGACGAACGGGTTGACAGCCGAAAAAACGAATATGTTTACGAAGGCGGCATTCGTTCATACGTCCGTCATTTGAACCGAACACGAGAAGTGCTGCACGAAGAGCCAATTTATATCGCTGGCGAGCGTGACGGCATTGCCGTAGAAATCGCCTTGCAGTACAACGACGGCTATACGAGCAATATTTATTCGTTTGTCAACAACATTCATACGCATGAAGGCGGCACACATGAATCTGGCTTTAAAATGGCGCTGACGCGCATTATCAATGATTACGCTCGCAAGCAGCAAATTTTTAAAGAAAACGACACGAATTTGACTGGCGAAGATGTGCGCGAAGGGCTGACGGCCATCGTGTCGATCAAGCATCCATCGCCGCAGTTTGAAGGGCAAACGAAAACGAAGCTCGGCAACAGCGATGCGCGCACGGTGACCGACGCTGTCTTTTCCGAACAATTTGAAACGTTTTTGCTTGAAAATCCGACGATTGCCCGAAAAATCGTCGAAAAAGGCATGATGGCGGCGCGGGCGCGGCTGGCGGCGAAAAAAGCGCGCGAACTGACGCGGCGCAAAAGTGCGCTTGAAATTTCCAATTTGCCGGGCAAACTGGCTGACTGTTCGTCAAGAGACCCGTCGATCAGCGAGCTGTATGTCGTCGAGGGCGATTCGGCCGGCGGCTCCGCGAAACAAGGGCGCGACCGCCATTTCCAAGCGATTTTGCCGCTGCGCGGGAAAATCCTTAACGTGGAAAAAGCGCGCTTGGACAAAATTTTGTCGAACAATGAGGTGCGGGCGATTATTACCGCCCTTGGCACGGGCATTGGCGAAGAGTTTGACATCTCAAAGGCGCGTTACCATAAGGTCATCATCATGACCGACGCCGATGTTGACGGGGCCCATATTCGCACGCTTCTTTTAACATTTTTTTACCGTTATATGCGGGAATTGATTGAACACGGCTACATTTATATCGCTCAGCCGCCGCTGTATAAAATCGAGCAGGGAAAACAGGTGCGTTACGCTTACAACGACCGCCAGCTTGAGAAAATCCTTGCCGAGCTGCCGGACCAGCCAAAACCGACGATTCAACGCTATAAAGGATTGGGCGAAATGAATCCGGAGCAACTTTGGGAAACGACGATGAATCCGGAAACGAGAACGTTGCTGCAAGTGAGCTTGCAAGACGCCATTGACGCAGATGAAACGTTTGAAATTTTAATGGGCGATAAAGTTGAGCCGCGCCGCCAGTTCATCGAAGAAAATGCCCGTTATGTGAAAAACTTGGACATTTAGGATAAAAAAAGAGGGAATCAGCCGCCCTCCTCGCTTCACCTTGCCGACGGGGACACCCGGCGCGCGAGCGAAGCGGCGCCCGCCGTCCGTCCGCGTCCGCCTGGCCGGGCGGTCCGGACTGGAGGAGGTTTCAAAGGGAGGTTTGAACGAATGGCAGAACACGAACAACCGCGCATCCGCGAAGTGAACATCAGCCAGGAAATGCG